>JASHOT010000340.1 GCA_030040965.1 Candidatus Sulfotelmatobacter sp.
CTAGGATTCGATCCAGTATGCCCAAGGCAAAATCCGGGAATTGGACACGGCGGAGAATGCTGCGCACGGTTCCGGCGGCTTTGATTCCTTCTCTGCTCCCCTCGCAACTCCGGTCCCTGATTTCTGAGGTTAATCCCGCTGACGTTAACGCTTCGGACGTCAAGCCTTTGCAGGAAAAGTCTTCGAACGCTCCGTTCTCACGGTTCACCGACGTTGCCGAAACTGCTGGCCTGACAAAAACGATGGTTTATGGCGGGACGGATCACATCACCTACATCGTCGAACTGAATGGCGGCGGTTGTGCTTTCTTCGACTACGATAACGATGGCTGGATGGACATTTTCATCCTCGGCGGACGCCGGCTGGAAGGCTGCCTTCCCGGGTCGAGTAATCGCCTTTATCACAACAATCGCGATGGCACTTTCACCGATGTGACCGAAAAGGCCGGCCTGCTTGACTGCGGTTGGGCTTGCGGCGTTTGCGTTGGCGACTACAACAATGACGGATTCGAAGATCTCTTCCTGACTTACTACGGCCAGAACCGTCTTTATCGCAACAACGGAGACGGCACTTTCACCGATGTCACAAGAGCCGCCGGCCTGCTCTATCCCACCACCCGCTTTGGTTCCGGAGCCACTTTCTTCGATTACAACCGCGATGGCCTGCTTGATCTGTTCGTCTCGAATTATGTGGTTGAAGATCTCGCGACCGCGCCCAAGCCTTCCCTGGATGTGCCCAACTGCAACTACGAAGGCGTTGCTACCAATTGTGGGCCGAATGGACTTCTCGCGCCGCAGCATTTTCTTTATCGCAACAACGGCGATGGCACTTTTACCGACGTCTCGAAAGAATCGGGAATCGCCGCTGCACGTGGCTCCTACGGATTTACCGCCGTCGCCTTTGATGCCGATGAAGACGGCTGGCAGGACCTTTTCGTCGCCTGTGATTCAACCCCGAGCCTGCTGTTTATGAACAACCGCGACGGAACTTTTCGTGAGGAGGCCTTGCTGCGCGGAGTTGCTCTCGGCGCCGAGGGCGATCTCATGGGCGGGATGGGCGTCGGACCGGGCGACTACAACCTCGACGGCCACATCGACCTGGTAAAAACGCATTTCCAGAATCAAGCGACCGGCCTGTATCGCAACAATGGCAAGGCAGAGTTCGAGGACGTTACCGCGGCCGCCGGCCTAAACCTGGAACGACGCTTCATCAACTGGGGAACGGCGCTGACTGATTTCGACAATGACGGCTACCCCGATATTTTCATCGTCTCCGGAACGGTCTATCCCGAACTGGAGAAGATCTACGCAAAATATCCGGCTCACAGCCCGCGCATTCTTTTTCGCAATCAGGGCAACGGGCGATTTATCGAGATGGGCGATGAGGCCGGCCCCGGCGTTTCCGCCAAACATCAGAGCCGCGGCGCCGCGTTCGGGGACTTCGACAACGACGGCGACATTGACGTCGTGATCATGAACCGCAATGAGCCGCCCTCTCTATTGCGCAACGATGCTCCTCCAGGGAATCATTGGATCAAGGTCCAACTGCAAGGAACCAAAAGCAATCGCAGCGCAATTGGAACGCGGGTGCTCGTGCATTACGGCGGCAAAGTTCAGGCCCAGTGCCTGACCAGCCAGAGCAGTTTCTTGTCGTCCAACGACCCTCGCCTGCATTTTGGCCTGGGGAAAGTTTCCACCGTGGACGTCGACGTCTACTGGCCGACAGGCGCGAAGGAAACCTTCAACGGCATAGCTGCCGACCAACTTCTTACCATCCGCGAAGGTCAAGGGATTGTAAAAAGCAGGCCTTTTCGCTGAATAGGGTATTCCCTCTCTTTACATCCTGCCTCGATCGAGGCAAAATCGGCGCGTCGGATTTTTTGTCGGCGGAACGAGAGATGCCATGCCAAGGGCCAATTTACAACGCCTCCTAGTCCACATTGCGTTTTTTCCTGTTCTTCTAGTCGTTTCTCTTGTGAGTGCGATTCATGGGCAGACGACTACTCAGCAGACGACGAACCAGCAGGCCACCGCGCCGCCTGCCGCGACTTCTGCCGCCCCGATTGTCAAGAACGTCGATGAAGTTGACGTTGACTTTGTGGTCCGGAACAAGAAAAGGAAGCCTGTTCTCGATCTAAAGCCGGAAGACGTCGTCGTCACAGACAACGGCGCCACCGTGAAACTTTCTGATCTTCGCCTGGTGGCGAAACACGCTGGCACGGATCACCTGATTACCTTGCTATTCGATCCACTGGATCCCTCGGCGGCAACTAACGCGCGCGAGGTCGCCAGAAAAATCCTGAAGCTGATGCCTGCGGCCGGATTTTCATTTTCGGTATTCAACATCGACGGGCGCCTGCGACTGGTGCAGGAGTTCACGGAAAATCGCGCGGATCTTCAGAAAGCGGTCAGTAATGCAACCAATGACGAACAATCGAACCGGGGTGAGGCTTCAGCTTCTGCGGAAAAGGGTTTGATCGCGTCAGTGCAATCCGTCGCCAGTCCGTCGGAATCGCAGGCCAACTCCCGTGAAATCGAACAAACGATCCTCGCTTCGCTCACCCAGTCGCAGCGAATCATGCAGGACCAGCATCTTGCAGCGCCGCTCGCCGGATTGCTCGCTCTCGTCCGCTCCCAGACCGCAATCCGTGGACGCAAGCTGCTTGTTTATTTCACCGAAGGCTTTACGCGTGATGCCGATACGAAGGATGTGCTGCGGTCTATTGCCGTCGCGGCTAATCACGCGGAGGTGAGCATTTACGTCATCGACAAGACCGCGCTCGATTCGAAGATGATGGATGGATTGGTGGGCACCTCTGCCATCGGGCAGGTCGCAGCCGCCAACCACTTTAATCCGCTGTTTCCATCGGCCACCCAGGCCGCACCAACTCCGACAGCTTTTGGCGCGGGATTGGCTGCGCAGTTTCCCGATCAACTCGCGCGACTGGAAGACAAGGGACTGAATGGCGACAAAGATCCTCTGGCAGAAATGGCTGCCAACACCGGGGGAGCCTACCTCTATTCCCAGGACAATCTGAAAAAACCGTTTGCCCAGGCCGTCGCCGATCTCACTACCTACTATGAGGCGTCCTACGTGCCGCCGGCGCTCGACTACAACGGTGAGTTTCATCCCGTCACTGTCAAAACGCGGGAGACCGGCCTCAAAGTGCAGGCGCGAGCCGGATACTACGCGGTACCACCGACCGCCGGGACCAGACCATTCGAAGTGCCGCTCATCAAACTCCTCTCCGAAACACAACTGCCCACGGATTTGAAATTCCGCGGCGGCGTCCTGCAGTTGGGCAACCTTGCTACCGGCAACGAAAACAGTCTGGTCGTCGAGGTACCTATCTCGGAACTGGCGACGCGCAGCGAACCCAACGCCAACCTGCTTTCTTGGCATGTTTCGATTTTCTCGCAGATCAAGAACCAATCCGGCGCTGTAGTGGAGCATTTCAGCGAAGACATTCACGGACACGCAGCACTCGATCGAAAAGACGAAGCCCGGCTTGGCACAGCCACCATGCAACGCCATTTCGCGCTTCCTCCCGGCAAATATGCGCTTGAAACTGCTGTGGCGGACCGAATTGGAGAAAAGCTCGGCGGGGAACGAACCCAATTCGAAGTTCCGGGCGCGGCAGCGGGCCCATTCCTGAGCGACGTCGCAATGGTTCGCCGCATTGACTCTGTTCCCGATGAACTAGATCCATTCGAACCGCTTCGCTATCAACATGGCAAGGTTGTTCCCAGCCTTTCTGGCCAGTTGCTTCCGGAGACCAAAAATGTTTCCTTCTTTTTCCTTGTAAGTCCAGATGTCAGCAACTCGGATCCCGCTCTGCTTGAAATGCAGGTTTTGCGCAATGGCGAACTTCTCGGACAAGTCCCGCTGCAGCTTCCAAAGAACTTGGGACAGTCGTTTCCCTATGTTGCTTCGCTCAAAACCGATTCGCTCTCCGCAGGAAACTACGACGTGCGGTTGTCGTTGGCGCAGGGGGACAAGATCGTTGAGCGTGAAAGAGCCTTCAGCATTGCCGGCCAGGAACTGGCCAACGCAACGCCGAAAACCGAGCCCGCCGTTCTCAAACAAGAAGCGCTCACCGTGACCGACGCCGGCGGTGATGAAGGTCTACCGCCCTCGAAAAGAGCGCCTCTGGTAATTACCTCGTTGCCCACAAATTCAGTTTCCCGACCGTCCCCGGAAGAGTTGAATGGAATCATTGAAGGCGCCAGGAAGCACGCCCTCCACTATTCCGAAAAACTGCCGAATTTCATATGCGTGGAGATTACCGATCGCTCGGTCGATGCCTCGGGAAAGGGACGATGGCGGCGAAAGGATTCTTTTGGCGAGTTGCTGCGCTTTGCAGATGGCCACGAGACCAGGACGACGCTGGAAGTCAACGGTCAGCGCAGCTCGGTGAATCGCGAAGATATGGGTACGTGGCCGATCTCGCTCGGTGAGTTTGGCGACACGCTCAATAGCGTATTCGATCCGTCTTCGAAAGCCGACTTTCACTGGAAAGAAACTGACGCCTTGGGCAACGGTACAGTCCAAGTCTTTGACTATCGCGTAGAACCGAAGAACAACAGCATGCGCCTGAAAATCGACTTCAAAGAGGTCATCGCCGGTTTTCACGGGGTTGTATACGTTGACAGTGCCACGATGGGGATTCGTCGCATCAGCATGGAGGCTGATATTCCTCCAGATTTCGAATTTCACACTGCTTCAACCGCAGTCGACTACGACTACGTGAACGTCGGCGGCCATGAATATCTCATGCCGGTGCGCGCCACCATGCGCTTGCAAAGGGGCAAGCGCGAAGTGGATCTGAACCAGATCGTGTTTCAGGATTACAAACGCTACGCGTCCCAGACGAAAATCATCTACAAACCGTGAGCAGGTTACCGCTCCGGCGCAAGCGGCAGCGGAATCTCCAGCGTCCCCATGCGGTCGGTGGATTGATCCCGCACCGCTAAGCGAAGTGTTGCCGCAGTGACCGGCACGTCGATCTTCTGTTGTACCCGGAAGTATGTGAATTTGGCGTTCGGATCATCCTGCGTGGAACTTGCCGAAGAAGCTTCTTCCACATCGCCATTGAGTAACAAGCCGTCATCGTCATAGACTCCGGCGGCCACTTCAAGGTGCGGAAGTCGCGCGATGATCTGATAGTCGACCAGATAAGTTTGCAGCTTGATCGGCGCCAGCGGCTTGTTGGGATGTTTCCTCTGACGGACCCGGAAGTAAGTCGGCTGATCGATCAGATTGGCCATTTGCGCCGGAGTGGCGAGCTGTGGCGCGCTGAGCGCGTGGACATGGGCACGGAAAACCACATCGCGTGCAATCGGCGCGCCGTGCTGCATGTAAGCCGCCAGCGAATCGCCGATCGGCCGCAGAGTTAAAGTGTCCTGTTTTTTGGGATTGCCGGTTACGTACTCCGGCAGAATCGGCGATCCGGGTGCGGTCGCGAGATATCCCCGGCGATATTCCAGGTGATAACTCTTATTGGCGCTTCCAAGTTGAACCCGGATATTTCGTAGCTTTCCATTGAAATCCGTATTCGACGGCGAATAGGTCAGCGTGTAATAGTTCGCGCCCCTTTCGGTTGCTTCCTCGAGCACGTCTTTCAGGTCATTCCTGCTGTAATAAGCGCGTCCGCCGGTCATCTCCGCGACGACATCCGCGATGTTTTGGTTGTCATATATCGAATCGCCTACGTTAGCGGCTGCCATGGTTTGGCTTTGGAAGCTTGCTCCACTGGTCGATACCGGGGTGCTGGTTCCGCTCGGGCCGCCCGGAACGCCAGCCATAGTTCCCTGGACGGGCGCAGAGCCTGTCAATCTACCCGCCGGGTAGGGATCCACACCCGTAACACTGACCGGATAAATGGACGATTCGCTTCGTGCCAGAGCATCCAAAGCTTCCGTGGAGTCGGCACGCTCATCGGGCCGGTCATCGTTGTGTGGAAACAGATCCAGCGGAAACTGTCCCGAGAACCAGATGATGTTTTTCCTGCCTGGCAAGCCGTCAAGATACATGGCAATCTGCTTGAAGATATTCGTCATGGCAACGGCATCGCCCATGCCATAGTTCCTTTGCAACAGGAATATGCGTGGAACATGGGCCTTCGCGTGTGATGGGTCCAGCGTGGCGTACAGCTGATCTCGATCCGCCGTGAAACCTTGAACGAGGTGCAGGCCGTCACTCAGCACAAATGCGGCAAAACGCGTTCCTTCGGGCTTGTTCTTGATGAATTTCAGCAACTGCAGGCGCGCATACGGTTGATCGACTTGCTCTGTGTTGCGGAGATCGAGCAGCAGTACATAAAGCGGACCTCTCTCCGGCGCTGACGCTATATTCACAAATGTGTTCGGCGGCATGGGCGGGAGTTTCTTGAAATAGCCGGGCTTTGAATCGAGGCTGTATTCATCGAACGACAGAATCTCCTGCGGCTTGCCGTCTTCGGAAACGGAAAAATCCTTCTGGGTCAGTCCCTCTATGGGTTTGCCGTTCGAATCCGTCACGACCACATCCACCACTACGCGGTTCACATTCTGTCGGAAGGTGTACTGGGGAAGGGATGTCGCCGCAGCCGATGACTGCGTACTCTGTGAAGTCTGCGCCGTCTGCGATTCCTGTCCAACCGGTTGAGGACCGGCAAAGAATAGGGCGAGCAGGGTGGGCAGGGTGGGCAGGAGAGCTGTACGAAACGAAGCGGTCAGGACAGCCATAAAAAAACTCCTTAAACTAGATGAGAGCTTCGCGCACACACGCCAGCTTAATCATAGAACGCAGGAAAACAGAAAAAGTTGCAGTAACTTCAGCAACTTCGGTAACTATTTGGAGGCTTTGGCAGCCACTCGCTGTTCCAGTTTTGCAATTTGCTGCTTCAGCAGATCGGCGTTCGGCCCGGGTGGTACGTAGGTCAAACTGCTGCGCAGATGTTCAAGAGCGCCCGCATAATCCCCCTTGCCCGCCAGGATCACGGCCAGCAACTGCTCCGTATTAAGAACCGAATGGCGAGGATCAAGCGCCAGCGACTTGTGAGCGCTGGCCTGGGCAAGGTCGGGCTTCCCTGTCTGGAAATTGGCCAATGCGTTGAGGTACCAGCATTCTGCAGTGCCTAGGGGATAGAGCTGTGCCACGTGGTTGGTGTCATTCAGAACCTCCGGCCAGTTCCCGCTTTGCGCCGCGAGAGAGGCCAGTTGCTCGTAAGGAAGCACGAACTCCGGATCCGCGGCGATCGCCTTCGAAAACGAATCTCGTGCGGCCTGCTGGTCCGATGCTTCTTCCAGCTTTCCCAGTTGAAACCACGCTTCCGCGAATTTAGGGTCGGCTTGCACGGCCTTCTTCAGTTCATGCTCGGCGCTTTCGGGATTGTGCTGCAGCATTTCGGCTCGTGCTTTTTCGAAAGACTTCATGGCGTTGGCAGGCGCTGTCTCCGTGGTGCCGCTCAAAGTTGTTGCCACGTCGCGTCCGCTCCGAGAGATCACGAGGGTGCCCAGGTTGGGCTCGTCGCGCACATGTTCCTCGGTGAGAGTTACGCTGGTGGAACGAAAGCCCGGCACCGCAGCCTGCACGATGCAGCCTTCGAATTGAGTCTCCATCTGGCGTTGCGAATCTCCCTGCTTGCCGAGCGCGCCCGGCAATGTCACCCCCACAATTCCAAAGTTGCCCTTGGCATCGGTTTGCGTTGTGTAGACGACCTTACCGTTACACGTGACGTTCACCAAAAGCGGTTCCCAGGGTAAAGGCTCTCCTTCCACCGTCAATTTGCCCAGCAAAGCCCCGTCCGCGCGGCTTTGTGCCGACTCTTCCGTCCAATAGTCATACACGCCGGCTTCCTGAATCGACTCCGGTCGATAGATGGTGCTCGGCGGAGTCCCGGTGGTAGGGTGCGTTTGTCCTAATGCGATCCCGGTCAGGAAAACCTCAGCCACGAAGAGAACGGCAGACGATGCAACCCGAAGAAATGACTTGGTAGACATTGCAGTACTCCTGAACAGAATATTATCCGCCCTTTTTGACAAAACACGGCATCAAAGAACCGGCCCGTCACCGGCGCGTCAGCCGCCATGGAACTTTTAACAAACTCAAGGCGAAACTTGTTATACAATCGCGCCACTCGCAACTGGGGGCCATCGAAACCGGGTGGCGAAAGCGCGTGAGGTGAAACCATGTGGAAGCGCGCCCTGGCAATCTTCTTCCTGAACGGCCTGCTGAGCCCATTTCTGATTGGGCAAAGTGCTGGACAAACTCCTGAGCCAAGTCCGGGGCAAAGTCCCGCGCAAAATCACGTCAACGATTTGACGCCGATGATTCGAACCACCACCCGGGAAGTGATCCTCGATGTCATCGTCCGCGATAGGCGTCACCACGCGGTGGCCGATCTCCGCCCCGAGGAGATCGAAGTTTACGAGGATGGCGTGAAGCAGAAGATAAATGCGTTTCACAATGTCCAGGGAGCGGAACAGTTGCAAGAGGAACGAGCGCTGGCGAATGGCAATGCTGCAACTGCGGGAAGCTCCGCAGCTTCATCGCCCGCATCGGCGAGCCCATCAGCCACTGCACTTCCCGAGGTCAATTTCGTTTCCATCGTTTTCGCGCAAATCGCCCCTCTCAATCTCGAATTCGCGCGCGAAGCGGTGCAGGAGTTCCTCAAGAGTGACACTCTGCCCAACACCTACGTCACCATTTATCGGCTGGATCGTGCCTTGCAGGTAATCCAACCCTACACCGCTGACAAGGATTCACTCACGAAGGCGGCAAACGCCGCCGCCAAAGGCGTGACGACAGGAAACCTGCCGGGCAGTTCCGTCAGCATGGCGGCGGGTATCAATGCGGTCATCCAGGCAAACGGAACCAATATCCTTGCCAGCCCCCTGACCAGTGCGCAGACTGCGTTTAACGTTGAACAGTCGATGTTGAGCCCGGTGCCACAAATCGTAAACTCTCCAATGTGGGCGAGCGGTGCCTCTTCCCAGGATGCATCGCTCGCGCTGGGTAATGCGCTTGTGGCGCAATCCCAGATCGAGAATGGGCTGCGCTTTGCCGAAAGTCTTTCCGATGGCATGGATGCTATGCAGGCACTGCGCCAGCTGGTGCGGATTCAGGCAAGGCTTCCGGGAAGAAAGATAGTTCTTTACTTGGCCGATGGACTGACGTTGCCCATGGATAACCGGGACGTGATCAACGGCGTGATCAGCTATGCCAATCAGATGGAAGTCGCCTTCTACGCTGTCGACACGCGCGGCTTAAGTCTTGAGGATCCTTTGGCGGAGTCCCTGGCCGGCCAGCAACGGGTCGCTGCGGCAAGTTCGGTGAACAAAGTGAGTCCTGCGCTCGGGCACATGGAGAGCGATGATCTCGATCTCATCGCAACCGCCGACCGGCAACTTTCGATGGTGGAACTCGCAGAGGCGACCGGAGGATTCGCGGTTACCAACACCAATGAAATCTCGCTGCCCATGCAGCGCGTCATGGAAGACATTCGCACACACTACGAAGTGGCCTACACGCCGGCGGCCACGAATTACGACGGGCATTTCCGCAAGATTCAGGTGCGCGTTAGCCGACCCCATGTCACGGTGCAAACCCGTTCCGGATACTTTGCCTTGCCCAACATCAATGGTGAGCCCTTGCAGACGTTTGAGATGACGGCCTTGCACGCCATCAATTCCCGTCCGCGTCCCGTCGAATTCTCCTATCAGGCGGAGCTGCTCAGGTTTCGTCCGAGAGCTGGCGCAGTCGAATACGAAATGGCATTTGATGTTCCTATTTCCAGCTTGCACGTCGAAAAGAACTCGAAAACCGGAAAGGCGAAGGTTCGAGTGTCCCTGGTGGCGCTTATACACAAGAGCGATGGAGAAGTTGTCGGCAAGGTAAGCCGCGATCTGATTCGCGAAGCACCCATAGCCGATCTGCCGCACCTCGGAAATGATCACATTGTTTACGCCGAGCCGGTGGAACTAGGGGGAGGGCATTACATCATCGACACGGCGGTGACCGATGAACTGGCTGACAAGAGCACGGTCAAACGCTTGTCGGTGTTCGTCGATTCCGGAAACGACTTCGGTGTCAGCTCGCTGGAATTAGTGCGGAATGTTCAGCCCTTGCCCGGACCTCGTGACCCGCTGGATCCGTTCCAAACTGATTCCGGGCGCGTCGTGCCGACACTGGCGGAGTCCATGCCCTCCGGTAAGCCGATCGACGTTTATTTTGTTGTCTATTCCACGCCCACCTCGGATGCCGTACCTACGATCACTCTCCAGCTCTATCGAGATGGGCGCAAAATCGGACGTAGAACCCTCGCTTCGCCAAAACGTCTGGCCGATGGCTCCATGCCCATGATGTTACGGATCAACCCCGATCCCGGACAGTGCGACATGGTAATCACTGCGCACCAGGGACCGATGACGTCGGAGGCGGCGCTTTCCGTGAAGATCACCACGGGCGGAACTGCGACGACAAATTAGCCGGAAGCCAGTTCGGGTCCATTACTCGCCCGTTCCCAGCCACTCCCGTGACCCGTTGCGCGCCGGCTCGCGCAGTTGGCCGCCTTTCTCATCGACTGATTCCTGAGATTGCCTCTGCAGGAAAAAATCCATATTGCCGCGCATCACGACATGGGGCGCAAGCTGAATTTGATGCGATGATCCACCACCGCCGTCGACCAAAAATTCATGCAGCATGCGGAACGCCATTCGGCCCTGGGTGCGTGGACGCTGGTAGATCGTCGCCGATACCGCTCCCGATCGAATCTGCGCGACCAGATCCGGGAAAAGGTCCGTCGTAATGATCGTCAAACGTTCGAGCAGGTTGGCATCACGCGCTGCCTTCAGCACCGGGATAGACGCCTCGGTAGTCACGTAAATTCCCGCCAGGTCTGGATGCTCTTCAAAAAGCCTGCCGCACTTGCGGTACGCTTCTTTCTCCATGTCATAGTCTTCGATCGCGTCCAGAACCTGCAAATTCGGATAGAGCGAACGCAGCGTGGCTGCAAATGCCTCGTACTTCTCCGCGTGCTCCGTGATCGCATTATCAAAGAGTGTGACCGCCACCGATCCCTGGCGTGCGCCGAGAAACCTGCCCATCAAATCGGCGGCGATCGACCCGCTGGCCAGTGTGTCGATGGCCACCATTCCCACGCGGCCGCTGTTGGGAGCGTCCGTGGCCACGCATACAACCGGAATGCGGGCACGAGAGGCGCGTCGTATCCACGGCCGTAATTTCTGCACGTGACTGGGGAATGTGATGATGCCGTCCACCTTCTCACCGATGGCCGATTCAAACGCCTCTTCTTCGCCGTCTCCCAGACTAGGATAGGTGCGAAACTCGAGTTGTACATTCTCCATTAGCATCGCCCCGGCCTCTTCGCGGATGCCCGCACGCACCTCGTCCCAGAACGATGTGGTTCCCTGCAAGGTGTTGATTGAGATGCGGAACGCCTTCTTGGAAGACAAGTAGCGGGCGGCAAGATTGGGCCGGTAGCCAAGGTTTCGTGCTGTGCGCAGCACGCGGGCTTTCGTCATCGGACTTACGCCCGGCCGGTCATGCAGAGCGCGATGCACGGTGCCGATCGAGATGCCCAGCGTCCTCGCGATATCGTGGAGGGTGGTAGGATCTTCTCCCATTCTTAGTCAGGACCTATGAGAGCCGTTGGAATGGCCCGGGGGGTCGTATGTGCTTTGGGAACGTTAACGGAACCCGAAAGAATGCGCAAGCGCCGTCATCCGCCATCTTGAGAAAACGAATTCCATAAAGTACCCTGTTGCCGTACCGTTGTCTTATAAATCTGGCCGGATATCGCTGCGCCACGAGTTGAACGTTCTCGTCTGGGATTTGCCAAACGAACTTGCTCACTAATTACGCTCCGGCGAGAATTGGCGTGACTGCTTTCAATGAATGACGTCTTCTCTGCGAAGGGTGTCTTACTTTCAGCCCTGCTTGTGCTCCTGCGTTCAATTTCCCTCCTTCCCGCTTTTTCCCGATCAGTTTCGCCGCCTCCCTCGCCAATCGAATTCGAGCTGCGCAAACTCCCATTCCAACTGGAGAATGGCGTCACTCCCGCCAAGAACCTGCCCGAGACCATGCTGGGCGGTGTCGCCATCTTCGATTACAACGGCGACGGGCGTCCCGACATTTTCTTTACCAACGGTGCCAATGTGGCCACGCTGAAAAAGGATTCGCCCAAATTCAACAATCGCCTTTTCCGTAACGACGGCAATGGCGTCTTCACCGACGTGACCGAAGCCGCTGGTCTGGCCGGCTCTGGCTACGATATCGGAGTTGCCGTCGCCGACTACGACAATGATGGCCATCCCGATCTTTTCGTTGCCGGAGTTCATCACAGCACGCTGTACCACAACAATGGCGATGGCACGTTCACCGATGTCACCGTGAAATCCGGCTTGGACGCCTTCCTGAATCATCCCGATCCCGAATTCGGTCCCTGGTGGGCGATTACGGCCGTTTGGGTCGACGTGAATAACGACGGTTTGCTTGATTTGTTCGTTGTCGACTATTTGCAGTGGGAGTACTACGCGCAACCGCGCTGCGAATTTGACTTGGTCGGAGACTACTGCCATCCCAAGTTTTTCAAGGGCCAGCCCAACCAGCTTTTCTTAAACAAGGGCGACGGCACATTTGAGAATGTCTCCAAAGACTGGGGACTGCGTGGTCATGTTGGAAAAGGCATGGGCGTTGCCATGGCCGACTATGACCTCGACGGGCGTCCCGACCTGTTTGTGACCAACGATGCCAGCTACAATTCGCTCTTTCATAACCTGGGAAACAAGTTCGAAGAGGTTGCCCTCGAAGCTGGTGTGGCTTTGTCCGAAGATGGAAGTTTTATTTCGGGCATGGGTACGGATTTCCGTGATTTCAATAACGATGGCTATCCCGACATTGTCTTTGCCGCTCTTGTCAACCAGACCTTCCCGCTGTTTCAAAACTCAGG
>JASHOT010000341.1 GCA_030040965.1 Candidatus Sulfotelmatobacter sp.
TATATGTTAACCGATGCTTTGGATGGCGCGTGAGAAGTCGGGGCGGCAGCACCATGCTGACCGGACACACTTCACCCTCCGCATCCAAAGAACGGATGCCGGATCGTCAGGCTGACGCGGCAGATCTCCTCGATTGGAAGCACTCCCGGCAAAAGACAGGACGTCCCTGGGTGGGACGGAAAGGCACTGTCGTCTGTTTGCCACAGCCCGAGCATGTGGCTTGGGTTTCAACCTTGGCATAACGCGGTGGTCCGCCCGCCGGTGTTGCCCCGAGCACGGCCACCCGCTTGGCCTTGCACGCACGGCATCGCTTGGGTTCGTTCTTGAACTGTTTGTCGTGGAAAAACAGCTGTTCCCCGGCGGTGAAAATAAAGTCACTGCCACAATCGATACACTTCAGCACCTTGTCCTGAAATTCCATTGAGGATGGCTCCTTCAGCCCGTTTCCGCCTCCCACCGCGGGGAAAGAAACTGCGGTAATGCCGCGAAATACGGGTCGCGTACTACTCCCCCTCGTTTACTGCCCCTTGGACTCGGCCCTCCACGCTCCAGAACGGTGCGTGGGTACAAACTATCCCGTTTATTATGCCGAAGAGCTAAGAATATGAATCGTTGATTATGATCGCCCCTGCGCTCAACCTGATGGGGGCAGATTGAGCAGAGCCGCTCCGGGAAGGAGCGGCCCGTTGAATGCTTCAGGCACCTGCTCGAGCGCCTGCTTAATCCTGTTCCTTGCGCGTCTTCTTGCGGGCGCGCTTCCGAGCCAGCGCCGCCTTCACTCTCTTTTTTTCGCCAGGCTTCAGGTAAAAGGAGTGCCTTTTGACCTCCTTGATAATGTCTTCCTGTTGCACCTTGCGTTTAAAACGCCGCAGAGCATTCTCGAGGGATTCCCCCTCTTGCAGCCGAACTTCCGCCAAACTGACACACCCCCAGACTCGTCCTGTAGGACCGAATAGTTATTACAAGCTTTTGACCCTAAGTCAAGGGGTCCAGCCAATTTTCTGCCTTTCTATGCCTGAATGGAACTGACTCATTTTGAGACGGTTTGCAGGCATGAAGGGCCGATCCTACCGCTAACTCTAGTAAATCAGCTTCACTGCCAGCTGCGCCTGACGCGGTGGATAGGCCGAATTGGGCTTCATGAAGTTGTTGGGCAATTCATAGTAGCCCGCCAGAACGGAGATTGGGAACGGGAGATCCCTCGCGCCGCCTGAAAGACGGCTTCGCTCGGAATGACGCAAGCCTTGAATCCTCCCGGATCGCGCTATATTCACTGAGCCACTCCTCCGGCCGTACATGGATATTCCCCCACTCTCGTGTTAACTTCAATTTCCGTCCCAAAATGAGCCAATCGAGGCTCCTCTGCCGACGGGCAAAACCGACCTCACCAACGAGCAAGGAGCTATATCGGTTTTCAAAATAATGCTGCGATCTTTCAAAGGCGTCACGCCCACCGTCCCGCCGAACTGCTACGTCGACCCGTCCGCCCAGATCATCGGCGACGTCGCCCTCGGCGAAAACGCGTCGGTCTGGATGAATGCCGTCCTGCGCGGCGACGTCCACGAAATCCGCGTCGGCGCCCATTCCAATATTCAGGATTGCAGCGTTCTCCACGGCATGAAGCAGCAATACGGCGTCTACGTCGGCGAATACGTCACCGTCGGTCACTCGGTCACGCTCCATGGATGCGTCATCGAAGACCGCTGTCTCATCGGTATGGGCTCGATCATCCTGAACGGCGCGCGCATCGGCTCAGGGTCAATCATCGCCGCCGGCACGCTCATCCCGGAAAAAACCGTGGTAGAGCCCGGCTCGCTCTGGATGGGCTCTCCCGGCAAATTCCGCCGCAAACTCGGCGATGCCGACCAGGAGACCATCCTGCGTTACGCGAGAAATTATCTGGGATATAAAGAAGAGTATCTGAAGGACGCTTTATAAGTATTGTCATCCTGAGCGAGGATGTTGCCCAGGCTTTGCCGGGGCAACGCCGCAGTCGAAGGACCCCGCGTTTGCCGTTAGCTTCAACCGGCGCATCAAGGAGTTCTCCCATCGCTCCGGACAAGAGAATCCCTCTCCGCACCATATTGAATGTAAAGTGAAAGGGATCGTTCGACTGCGCGATCGCATGCGCGCTCGCTGCGCTCAGGATGACAAGGTGTTTGGCTGTCGACCGACGACCGATGATGAAAGCGATCAAAGCCCCCCGAGGAACGCGCGACATACTGCCGCCTGACACGGCGCTGTGGAACTTCGTCGAAGCCGCCGTGCGCGACGTCTTCCGCGCCTACAACTTTCAGGAAATCCGCACGCCGATTTTCGAATCCACCGAACTGTTCGCCCGCGGCGTCGGCGAAGAGACGGACATCGTCTCCAAAGAAATGTTCACGTGGGAAGATCGCGGCCGCGCCGAAAGCGACAAGGGACAATCCCTCACTCTCCGCCCCGAAGCCACAGCCGGCATCGTGCGCGCCTACATCGAGCACAAAATGTGGGACCGAGGCCTCAACAAGTTCTTCTGCATCGGACCGATGTTCCGTCGTGAGCGCCCGCAGAAAGGCCGCTACCGCCAGTTCTACCAGATCGATGCCGAAGTCATCGGACCGGCATCCTCGGGCAGCGACCTGCCCGCCCGCGACGCCGAAATTCTCGAAATGCTGGCCACGCTGCTCCACCGCCTCGGCATCACCCACTGGAATCTGGAACTCAACTCTGTCGGATCATCACAAGAGCGCGTCAAGTTCAACGAAGCCCTCAGAGTCGCGCTCGAACCCGTGAAAGACAAAATGTGCGTCGACTGCCAGCGCCGCGCCGTGACCAACCCTCTGCGCGTGCTCGACTGCAAGGTTCCCGAAGATCAGCCGATCATCGACAAGCTGCCACGCATCACCGACTTCCTGGAAGACGAAAGCCGCAAGCACTTCGACGCCGTGCAGAACATTCTGACCAAAGTCGGCGTGCCCTTCAGCATCAACACGCGTCTCGTCCGCGGCCTCGACTATTACACGCGCACGGCCTTCGAATTCACCCACGGCGCGCTCGGCGCGCAGAACGCCATCCTCGGCGGAGGCCGCTACGACGGTCTTTCCGAGGCGCTCGGCGGTCCCGCTGCACCCGGCATCGGATTCGCCATCGGCGAAGATCGCCTCATCCTTTCCCTGCAGGAAAAGACTCCCGCCGAAGCCGTCGTGCGCAGACCAGGTGTCTACGTCGCGCCGATGGCAGGAATGAATGCCGACGCGGCCCAACTCGCCCGCGAACTCCGCCGCCACGATTTAGTCGTCGAACTGGGTGACGAAAACTTCCGCCTGAAAAAATCGTTCGAAGCGGCTGACAAAGCGGGTGCAAAATATATCCTGATCGTCGGCGAGAACGAGGTAAAGGCCGACGCCTTTGCGCTGAAGAATCTCGCGACCGGAGAGCAGGTGCAGATTGGGCGCGCAGAGCTGGCCGCGTGGTTGAAAGCTAGAATCGTGCCCTAAGAAATGAGAGGCGTCATCCCGAAGTGCCCTGTTTTTTCCAGCGGGGCCGAGGGATCTCCCACGAGAAGCGGCCGTTGAGCGGGAGATCCTTCGCTCCGCCTGAAAGGCGGCTACGCTCAGGATGACGCCGCATACCCGGTACTTGGACCAACGAGATTACGTCATGGGCTTACTCACCGAAATCGACGAGCATCTCCGGACATTTATTCAATCCCAGCAAATGTTCTTCGTCTCGACCGCTCCACTTAACGCCGACGGCCACCTGAATCTCTCCCCTAAAGGGCTGGATACGTTCCGCATTCTCGGGCCCAAGCAAGTCGCTTATCTCGACGTGACCGGCAGCGGCGTTGAGACCATTGCCCATTTGAAAGAAAACGGCCGCATCATTCTGATGTTCTGCGCATTCCAGGGACCGCCAAAGATTCTGCGCCTGCACGGCCACGGACGCGTCATCGAACCGGCCGCTCCGGAATTCTCCCAACTCGCAGCGCACTTCCCGACGTACCAAAGCGTCCGCTCAATCATCCTTATCAATGTGACTCGGGTCGCTGATTCCTGCGGCTATGGCGTTCCGCTCATGAAGTTCGAGGGCATGCGCAAACAGCATTTTGCCTGGGCCGAGAAAAAAGGAGCGGAGGGTTTGAAGACCTACCGCAAGGAAAAGAACAGCCGCAGCATCGACGGATTGCAGGGACTGGCTGACTAGCGACTAGCTGATTAACGGCAAACCGACAAACGACTAGTGGAGTAGCTTGACTGCACCGAGTCTCGTCTTAGAGGACAGCCAAGTAACCGCGTGAATCACGTATCTGCCACTCACGAAATCGCTGCCCGGCGCCCGCTCTCCGCCTTGCTTTCGCAAGTCCTCGTTGCCTATACGGTCGAGCTCGATAACGAATTCGAGCGCCGGATGCGCAACGCCGGTTATTACGCCGGCGCGCGCTTCTCGCTGGTGGTCTGGACTAACACGCTGCGCTTCGTCGGCAAAGGCATCCCCGTACATGAACTCCGCACACAAGCGCTGGCGGCCGACAATCACGTCAAATTTGGGCGCGGCTGCCTGGAACGGTGGGGAATCATCGTCCTCTAGGCAGATCCCTCCGACGAGCGCCCGATTCCCTCCGGTCCTAAGAGAAGATCGGGCCTGGCGATGCGCGACGGCTGGGGCAGCGGGCGTGGCATTCGCGCCGACTGGATCGTGCGCCTCACCTCCAAGGGCTCACGGCCGCGCAGATATGGCCGCCGTTGTTGGGCGAGATCGACGCACGCTGGGAGCACCGGTTCGGCAAGAAAGAGATCGACCGTCTGCGCCAGGCCTTGCAGTCACTCGTCGACGAACTGGAGTTCGAATTGCCACACGGCCTGCCCGGAGGATGGGAAGAGACCGAGGAGTTTCCGCGCCGGACGAGGCGCAACAGTGAAAGCCTTGCCTTGCCCACGCTCCTCTCCCAGGTGTTGCTGACATTCCAGCTCGAGTTCGATCGGGAGTCGCCGGCTCCGCTGTTTCTGTGCGCCAACACACTGCGAGTACTCGGCGAGGAACCGATACGCCTCGCTGACCTTCCGCGCCTAACCGGCGGATCCCCTGAGACCACCGACATTGGCTGGCAAACCAAACCGTACGTCGTCGTCACGCCCGATCCCGCGAAACGGGGAAAGGTGGTTCGCTTGTCTCCGCGAGGTTTGAAGGCACAGCACGCCTACCATCGGCTGACCTCGGAAATCGAGAAGCGCTGGGAGGAACGATTCGGCAGAGCGGCGATTGCCGGTCTCGGTGAATCGCTCGAAAGATTCTTCGATCGCCGCGGCGGAGGTGCGCCGCTGCTTTCCGAAGGCCTGGTTCCTCCGCCCGGCACTGTGCGCGCAGGCGATCAGGTTCCTGCTCTTGGTCGACGCGACGTTGGCCCTGCAGCGCGGCAGCGCGCCCGCGACCTGGTGGCGCAGACCGAGCTGTTCGTGCGCGACCCTGCCGGAGCGTTGCCGCACTATCCGCTATGGGATATGAACCGCGGCTTCGGCCCTTGACGTCGGACGAAGTGTCACCCGCCATCACCATTCTGCCCGTTCTCATGGTTCGACGTCTTAAGAGATAATTGCAGACGTTGATCGACTCGATCGTGATCCGACGGAGCTGAAATGAAACGCTACTTGTTCTTTTTCACGATTTCGCTCGTTTGCAGTCTTGCTGCCCTCGCCCAATCCGCTCCTGAAAAGCCGCCGACTCCACTCGACCAGACCTTAATCACCTCCGAAAAAGAATTCATTGCCGCCGCGAAAAAAGGCGATGTCGGATTTTTCAAGCGCACGCTCACCGCCGATTTTTCTTTCGTCGGCTTTGATGGCCAGCTCGGCGAACGTCAGGATATGATCGACGGCTTTTCCGACGGGGGCGTCGATCTGCTCGCCTATGACATGAAAGTTGTTTCCGTCAGCGACGGAGTTGCGATCGTTACCTACGATGTCGTCCTGCGCGTGCCTCCCGCCGAAGATCAGGGCCCGCCCCCGCGCTATCAGCACTTCAGCACTACCTGGGTCAAGCAGGGAGACGCCTGGAAGATGAAGTTCCAGCAGATGACGGTCTCGCACTGGGGCGATTGGTAAACGAGTGGACGTCGCCTAATAGCGGCGTTCGATTTTCGCTATTTGTTGGCGATCCAGTAAGAAAGAAAGCCGCCCCGAAGGGCGGCTTCATCACCGGAGCGATCCTCAATACCAACAGCGATGTATCGGATGCAAGGCGCTACTCTTTAGACAGCTTGTAAACCGTCCCACCGCCGTTCGCACCGCCGAGCAAGGTAGTTCCGTACAAGCCGCCGTCCGTGCCTTGTACCACGCCGGATTGCGGCCCTTCGCCATCGGCGCAACTCGTCTGCGAGCAGAAGTTATAAATCGTCGTTAGTTCTCCCGTCAGAGTCACTCGGAAAATCGTTCCCCCCGAGTTCTTGCCGCCGCCGGCCGTCGTACCGTAGAGATTGCCATCGGATGCCTGGATCAAACCGCCGAACGAGTAATAGCCTTCCAGGCAGGGCAATTTGTTCTCTGCGCAGAAGTTATAAAGCGTCGTCAACTCACCACCCGTCGTGATTTCGAATACGGTTCCGCAGCCGCCAAAATAAGCGCAATTCGCTCCGCCTGCAGCCGTCGTGCCGTAGAAGTTTCCATTGTTGGCCTCGATCAGGCCTGCCATCGGATTCTTGCCATCGGCGCAATTGGCCAGCGAACAGAACGTGTGGAGAGTCGTCAGCGTGCCGGTCGGTGTGAGCTGAAACACCGTACCGCAGGCAAAATTTCCGCAAGTTGAGCCCGACTCGGTCGTGCCGTAGAAGTTTCCGTCACTCCCCAGCACCAGTTGATTGGGATCGTTTCCGTCCGTGCACTTGTCTTCCGGGCAGAAACTATAAACCGTAGACAGTTGTCCGGCGGGAGTGATCTGGAAAAATGTTCCGCAGCCGTACCGTTTGAGGCAGTTAGCCCCGCCCAGCCTGGTCGACCCATATAGATTTCCATTCGGCCCCAGCGTTAGCCCCTGCGCGGGATTGTCGCCATCCACGCAATGCGCCTTCGCACAAAAACTGTAGAGTGTGGTCAGCTTGCCCGCGGGCGTGAGTTGGAAAACCGTGCCGCAGCCTCCTACTCCAACGCAATTCGCCCCGCCACCCGCTGTAGTCCCGTAAAGATTGCCATTCACCACGATCAAACTTCCCTGCGGATTGGACCCATCGGCACAGTTGGCCTGCGAGCAGAAGTTGTAGAGCGTGCTGAACGCTCCTTCCGGGGTGACCTGGAAGACCATGCCGCATCTGCCGCTGGGATTACAAAAGCTCCCGGCTCCGGTGAACTCCGTGACCCCATAAAAGTTGCCATTCGGCCCTTGGACAAGTTGTCCGCTTCGCGCGTCATTCCCAAAGCTGCCCAGCGCCGTATATGTTGGCGCCTGCGCGGCAGCCACCGCCACGCAAAAGGCGAACACAACCACAACAGACGTTAGCAATCCGGTCTGTTTCATAGTGCTCCTCCACATCCTGAAAGAAAGTGCGAGCCTGGGTCGAAACATTAATTTACGCTTCTACGATAATGCTCCTATGGCAAAACCTGAAACGCCATATTGCTGTTCAGCGTTCCCGACGGCGTCGTAACCTGGATTGGACGTGTTGGGCCGGACGGGAAAATTCAGCATGTTTTCGAGAAGGTGAACCCGGATGGCCACGCCGAAGAAGTATTGGCATATCTGAGGGAGTCATCGACGGCGTAATATGGAAAACGCTTCGAGGCCGCGGCGAAGTGCAACTGGAATCGATGAAACTGCATCCTCTCCCGGAAGGAGAATCCTATGCCTAAGATGATCAAGACTGCTTGCGCTCTGGGAGTCATCATTGCCGCGGCCTGCTGCGCTTCCGCCTACGCACAAGAGACAGAACCAGCGCCAGAAGGGCCCAAAACGCTGGTCATCACGTTTAAGGACGGCCATCAGCAGACCTTCTCCATGTCGGAAATCGCCAAGGTCGAGTACGTGAGCCAGTCCGATGCAGTTCTTGGGCAGGACTATTTCCTCGGCAAGTGGGAGGTCGGCACCGGCAGCAGCAACGGGAGTTTCTTCATCACACTCGAGTCCGACGGCGAAGCCAGCAAAACTCTGGGCGCGAGCCACGGAATATGGACCGTGGAGGGCAACGAGGCACGCATCAGCTGGGATGATGGCTGGCACGACGCCATTCGCAAAGTCGGCGATAAAAACGAGAAATTCGCGTTCTACCCGGGTACCAGCTTCAATGACAATCCCAATAATGTCACCTCCGCCAAAAAGCTGGCACCGCCAGTGCCAGATGGGACAAACTGAGCAGGTACACTATCCAGCGTGAGCGAACCGCTGAGATCGACGGGCAGCAGCCTTCCGATTCGCCCGTTAGATCGATCATTCTTTACGCGCGATCCTCGTCGTGTAGCGCGTGAACTCCTGGGGAAAGTTCTGGTCAGGCAGGACGGAGCTTTGCGGCTGATGGGGAGGGTAGTCGAAGTCGAAGCCTACCTGGGGGAGAACGATCCTGCGGCACATGCGGCGTCGGGCCAAACGTTGCGCAATGCGGTACTTTTTGGGCCTCCGGGGCACGCCTACATCTATTTCATCTACGGGAATCATTATTGCCTGAACGTCTCTTGCGAGCCGGAAGGCCGCGCGGGAGGCGTTCTGTTTCGCGCGCTTGAACCGATTTCCGGTATCGAGGAGATGAGCCGGGCCCGCGGTTTTGAGATTGGTTCGGCAGCTGTGGTTCCGGGACCGGCTGTCGCCAGGCCTATTGTCGGCAGTCGAGCGCCCAAGCAGGGCAGCGGTTTCCGAGAAAAGGACCTGCCCAAACTTACCAGCGGTCCGGGGCGATTGGCTGAGGCATTCGCTATTACCCGGGCTCGCGACAACGGTTGCGACCTGACGTCTCCACAAAGCAGTCTCTGGCTGGGCGACGATGGATACCGGGCTCAACGCATCCGAGTGAGCCCGCGAATCGGGATCACAAAGGCTGCGGATCAGCCCTTGCGCTATTTCATCGACGGCAACCGGTTCGTCTCTGGTCGCAAGATCTTGCCGCTTGCGAAACAACGCGTTTCGCGACTTGACACACAGGTGTAGACTGGCGGTCGGGACGAATCGGCCGAACGCCTTGCTGGATCGGCCTTTTCGGGCGCTACGTGGGATAGCGCCAAGCGGCACTCAGACGGCCCGGGTTCACTTTCAACGGTCACTTTTTCGACGCATCCCTGTCGTAGTGTGGATCATCTTACTGAGCAATAGGAGCCTTGCTCGCGTGCCTCGCCTCGCGCGATTCTCGATGTCCCTCACGGTGGTTGCGATTTGTCTTACATCGCAACTGATAGCGGCCGACGGAGCCGCGAACGGAGCTGTTATTGCTTCTCATCCCACGCCATCGGCGATTGTCGTTGGTTTTGTCGGCGGGTTCGTGCGCCACGACAATCCGCATCACGGTGCGGTAATCCTGGGTGAACGACTCGCGAACGCGGTACCCATGGGTGCGTACGTGCATATATTTGAGAACCGCCATCGGAAAACAGCGTACAAAACGATTCTGCGATTGCTCGACCGGAATCACGACGGCGTTCTAAGCGCGGCGGAGAAAGAGCAGGCGCGAATCATCCTGTTTGGACATAGTTGGGGAGCGTCTGCGGTGGTGATGCTGGCGCGAGAATTGCGGCGCGCGGGCATCCCGGTCCTGCTTACAGTTCAGGTCGACAGCGTGGCCAAGTGGTGGCAGCAGGACGGCGTCATTCCAGATAATGTGGAAGAGGCGGTGAACTTCTACCAGCCTCACGGAATCATTCGCGGGCGCCAGGAGATCACTGCCGCGGATTCGACCCGGACGAGCATTCTGGGCAATTACCGTTTTGATTACAGAAAAGATCCGGTGCAGTGCAGCGGGCTTTCGTGGTATGACCGTTACATTACTCCCGGGCACGCCCAGAGCGAGTGCGATCCGCATCTGTGGTCCGAGGTCGAGACCCTGGTGCGGGAGCGTCTTGCGCCGGAGACCGGGATTGCCGCGGTTCGTCCCGAACCGTAAGACACAGAAAAGACGGCCGATACAATTGTGCAACTTTCATACCAGATCGGGGTTCTAACCCTAGTAAGAGGATCCAAAATGACGGCTCGCCAGGGCCGATGGCAATTTGGGTGGAGGGTGCAAATGATCAGGAAATCCACCTTACGAGGCGTGTTTCTTTCCGGTCTTATTTCCCTAGCATTAGTGTGTCTGCCAGGCGCTGCCTTTGCCCAGCATGGTGGCGGAGGCGGCCACGCGGGCGGTGGTGGTGGCCACGCCGGTGGCGGAGGCTTCAGCGGGGGCGCGCACGGCGGATTCAGCGGTGGATCGCATGGCGGCTTCGAAGGCGGAGCCCGCGGCACGGGGTCCGGTAGCCATGGTTTTGAGGGTAGTCGAGGTTCCGAGGGTGGACGCGGCTCCTTTGGTGGCGCTCGCAATGCAGCGGGCTCGGCCGGCGGACATTCCTGGTACGCCGACAGAGCTTCTTCGGGCTCAGGTTCGGAGGCATCTGGCCACAATACGATTGCCGATGGTCAATTTCATTCCTTTGGCGGCGCTCATGCGGCGGCTGCTCCAAGTGCACATTTCGCCGGTGCTGCAGGTATCGGACACGCGAATTTTGTCGGCGGAGCCTGGCGGGGTGGTTTTGGAGGCTGGCACGGCGGTTGGTATGGCGGCTGGGGATGGGGTTGGGGCGGATGGGGCTTCGGTTGGGGCTGGGGATGGGGTTGGGGACTTGGCTGGGGTTGGGGCTGGTGGGGACCGGCTTGGGGCTGGGGTCCGTTCTGGGCTTGGCCTCCGTACGCGTACAACCCGTATTGGTATGGTCCCTGGTGGTCCGATTACAGCTACGATGGACCGTACATCTATCCGAATTCCCAGGACGCGCCTTAAAGGAAAGCCGCGTTAAGGATTCGACCTGTTGATGAGGATGTTGTCGATGAGGCGCGTGCTTCCCACTAAAGCAGCAACGGCCACAAGCGCTCCATTTGAAATGTCGTCTACCGGATCGAGTGTATCCGGATCGACGATTGCGAAATAATCGAGCTTTACTTCGGCGAAAACGTCTTTGCCTGAACGTTCGTGGCCTGTTAATTCCTGACGTGATAGTTTTTCCCTGGAAAATTCTTCCCTCCCTGCCGCAATCAGCTGCTTAGCACTGCGCTCGCCGCATTCAGCCAGTTTCTCTACCCGCGCCAGCGAGCGATGCAGCACCAGCGCTTGCTTTCGCTGCGTCGGACTAAGGTAGGCGTTCCTGGAACTCATGGCGAGACCATCGGGCTCGCGCACAATCGGGCAGACGACAATCTCAACGGGAAAATTAAGATCCCGCACCATGCGCCGAATAACTGCGACCTGCGCGGCATCTTTTTGTCCGAAAAACGCGGCATCCGGTTCCACGATGTGAAACAGCTTGGAGACGACGGTGGTTACGCCCCGAAAGTGGCCGGGACGCGAGCGGCCGTCGAGTTTGGAGCTGAGCTCGTCCACTGTCACCCAGGTGACTGCGCCTGCGGGATACATTTCCTCCACGAAAGGGGCGAAGAGCAGATCCACGCCTTCGCGCTCGAGCATGGCGCGATCGCGCTCAAAGGAACGAGGGTATTTCGCCAGATCTTCGGTCGGGCCAAACTGAGTTGGATTGACGAAAATCGAAGCGGTGACAGCATCACAGCAAGCTCTGGCGGCTCGTACGAGCGAAAGATGTCCTTCATGCAGAGCACCCATAGTGGGAACGAATCCCAGACGACGGCCGGCCTGCCGGGCCGCGCGGGATGCGGCTCGCATTTCGGCGATGGTTGTGAAGAGGTTCATTCGCCGCAAACGAGCAATTGCAGACGGGGATCGAGAAAAAGCGCGCGTGGCACGTGTAGAACCAAAGGAGTGCGCGCGGTGCAGATCAGTTTCGCCACCTTAGCGTAAGACCACCGGAACATCGTGCTTCGTTGCCCAAACCAGGGCGACGATCCATCCGATGAAAGTCCATCCCAGGAAAAAATTGAGCAGGAAGATCGAAAAAGTGTCGCGTTTGCTGCGCACCAGAGCAATGATCGACGGCAGAAAATACAGAACGAATCCGATGCCGATAAAGTGGAAAAAGAATAATGCAAAGAGGTGCATATTGAAACTCCTCTCTTGTCTAGCCTAGCACCGCGAGGAACGAAGTCAAATTACAGCGAGAATGGGTACTGTTACAGTTTCAAACTGTAACAGTACCCGGAAATGTCAGGATGAATGTTCCGTTTCTGAGTCATCTCGAAGCCCGGTTCTTGCCAACGGGACGACAGGTCTTCCGTGCAACGGCGTTGTACCCGGGGAGATCCCTCGCTCGGCTGAAAAACGGCTCCGCTCGGGATGACGCCACAGGCTTGCGATGTGAATGCGCCGCATCAGCGTCCCATGGCGCGCTTCCGCGCGAGTACGGTGTCAAGCCCGGCGCGGGTTTCCTTCGGCAGATGGTACGACTCTTCGTCGGATGGATACTGATGCGATTTCACATCCGCGCGGAACGAACGCACCGCATTGGAGATCAGAGCCGAGGCATCCGCGTACTGGCGCACAAACTTCGCAGCGTGGCCGAAGGTTAAATTCACAATGTCGTGGAAGACGAGCACCTGCCCGTCGCACTCGGGACCGGCGCCGATGCCGATCGTGGGCGTGCTTACCTCGGCGGTGATCATGGCCGCAACTTCCCGCGGAATCCCCTCGAGA
Source organism: Candidatus Sulfotelmatobacter sp. (assembly GCA_030040965.1). GTDB lineage: Bacteria > Acidobacteriota > Terriglobia > Terriglobales > Acidobacteriaceae > Sulfotelmatobacter. The sequence continues at coordinate 12,740 of JASHOT010000341.1, forward strand.
TAAATACATGCTACCCCCGCGCGGTCGAGCGCGATGGCGTCGCGCATGAGTTGCTCGATGCCGCTCAGATTCTTGCCCTGAACTTTGTAGCCGCCCATCACGTTGACCGATTGCGGGGTAAGGCCGATGTGGCCGGCGACGGGAATTTCCGCATCGATGATCTGGCGGATCATGTCCGCACGCTTCTCGCCACCCTCGATTTTCACCGCCTCGGCGCCACCTTCTTTGACGAAGCGAAAAGCGTTCTCGATGGCGTTTAGGGGGTTCGCCTGATAAGACCCGTAGGGCATGTCGGCGACGAGTAGAGCATTCCTGACGCCACGGCGCACGGCTTTCACGTGATGGAGCATCTCGTCGACGGTGACCGAGAGAGTGTTCTCGTAGCCGAGCATGGTTTGAGCGAGCGAATCGCCAACCAGCACGATATCGATGCCGGCCTCGTCGACAAGGCGCGCAGTTGCGTAGTCATAGGCGGTAAGGCAGGTGATGGGTTCGTGATGAACTTTGAGTTCGTGCAGAGAAGCGGTAGTGACTTTGTGAGCGCTTCCGTCAGGAGGGCGGAAGTCGATCGGAGTGAGACTCATGATGTCCTCCAGTGCCCCTCCGGCTCGGCCGGATGGAGCCTGTACGCGCGTCATGGCGCTTACATCATTTGACGCTGAGCATATTGTAGCCCGAAACGACCCGTGCGTCGATGCCGCACAACTCCCTATGTTTCAACAGCTTATCGGATTCTCGACGATCGAAACAGCATCGGCAATCGGGATCAATCATGAATTTGAATGTAAGACTAAGACATTTTCGTCTTACTAGTTAAATGTGGTAAGATATAATCCATGGTAACTTACCAGACAATCATCAGCTCTAAAGGCCAAGTGGTCGTTCCAGCGGAACTCCGTGAACAATTGGGTCTTACGAAAGGAACGCGAGCTACCTGGACTGAAGAAAAAGGCCGTCTGATTCTTATGCCGATCGGTGAGCGAATGCTCGATGAGATACAGGGCTTCCTCAAGCCGCGTGCGGGACAGGCTTCGGCATTTGAGGCGTCTCTCGAGGAGCGCAAGCGCGAGCGCCGCCGTGAACGGGAGCGCAGGTAATTGAGCGCTTCCCGTGGCGGCATGCGGCGCTATGTGCTGGACGCGAACGCTCTGATCGGTTTTTTCGAAGGCCGGGACACGGCCGCACGAAAAGTTCGGCGGATGCTCAGTGAATCGCTCCGGCTGGAGATCCCGCTGCTCATGTCGGCCGTGAATTGGGGAGAAGTCTTCTACATGGAGTGGCGCATTCATGGTGAAGCCAAGGCGCGCGAAGCCGAAGCTTACTTGCACAAATTGCCCATCTCGGTCATTCCGGCAGACGTTGAGCGTGCGAACCGGGCTGCAACGCTGAAGCAGCGCCACAATCTGGGCTATGCGGATTCGTTTGCCGCGGAATTGGCCATGGAACGGGGGGCGTGGCTGGTGAGTGCCGACCCGGAGTTTTCGAGACTGGGGAAAATTCTGTCGCTATATCCGCTGCCGCGGCACGAGAAGTGAAGCGGAGTTCAAAGGAGCAGCGAGCCTACGCACTGGCTGCTTCCTGCCCACCCAACGGCAGGAAGTACTGCGTGCCCTTGATCGGCTCGCTGACTTTGCGCAGCAGTTCCTGTAGATCTTCGTTCCGATCGACGAAGTCAATCTCTGACGTATTTACGATCAACAGATCCGAAGACGTGTAATGAAAAAAGAAGTGCTCATAGGCCTTCACCACTTCTTCCAGATATTCATCGCTGACAGCCCGCTCTCCGGGAGCATTTTTCTTTTTGAGGCGCTTTTTTAGAACCTCGGGCGTGGCCTGCAGATAAATCACGAGATCAGGCGTGGGCAGCAGATCGCGAAAATGGTTGTAGTAGCGGTTGTAGGTATCGAGTTCCTGATCGGTGAGATTGAGGCAGGCAAAGAGCTTGTCTTTTTCGAAAATAAAATCGGCGACCACAAGCTTGTGAGACTGCGGGCCGAGATCGAGTGCCTGCAACTGCTGAAAGCGCCGCACAAGAAAAGTAAACTGCGCCTGGAATGCCGCGCCCCGTTCGCCTTCGTAAAACGAAGGGAGAAAGGGATTCGCATCCGGCTCCATAACACGCTGCGCGTTCAATCTTTCGGCGAGGATTCGCGCCAGAGTTGTCTTACCGACCCGGATCGGACCTTCGACTGCAATGTAACGGGGAAGTTCGAAAAGATTGGCCATGTTTTCGTGAGACGGTTTGGTCGGAAATGGCAGGATAGCTCGGAAGAGGCCGAGTGACAATTGAGGGATGAGTTAACAGGGATTGAACCCTTGAGTGATTGAGTCATTGGGCGATTGATTCATTGAAGAATTGAAACGCAGCTCCGGACAGTCACTCAATGACTCAATCGCCCAATCACCCAATGATTCAATCCGCTACAATTCCTCTCATGCTCGGAACTGTCATCGCCGGAGCGGCGGCGGCTGGAGTGATCGCTGCCGGATATCAGTCGATGGCGCCGACAGGACAATGGTACGGGCGCACGTTCACGGGACTGCGACGCGACAACAATCCAACGAAAATCCGGCAACTTGCGCTCACTTACGATGATGGGCCGAACCATCCGCATACTATGAAATTGCTGGATGTCCTCGCCCGACATGCCGTGCCAGCGACTTTTTTCCTCATCGGCAAATATGTGCAACAGCGTCCTGACATTGTCCGTGAAATCGTCGAGGCCGGTCACACGATCGGCAATCATACGTTCACGCATCCATTGCTGATTTTCAAAAGCGAGGCAGAGATTCGCCGCGAACTGGCGGATTGCCGATCCGCTTTGCAGGAGGCTGTCGGTGAACACTCGAATCTGTTTCGTCCGCCGTTCGGCGGACGGAGGCCGGCGGTGCTTCGCATCGCGCGGGAGCTTGGGATGGAGCCGGTCATGTGGAATGTCAGCGGCCATGACTGGAATGCGCCGCCAGCAGACGTGATAGAGCGAAAAGTTGCCAGGCAGATGCAGGGAGGCGATGTGATTCTGCTGCACGATGGCGGGCACAAACAAATGGGGGTCGATCGATCGCAAACCGCGTTGGCCAGCGATCGGCTCATTTCACGCTACCGGTCGCAAGGCTACGATTTCGTCTCCATTCCCGGCATGCTGCAAAAAAAGATTGCACTCTGAGTGGCGGAGGAGTCCTCGATATGAAGTCTATTGTTCTATTTTTGGTTTCCACGGCGATTCTGGCTCGGGCGCAGCCCAGGGCGCTTTTCTACATGACGGAGAATCCCGATTCGGTGCGTTCATTCCATGAACACGCGGACAAAATCGACATCATCGTTCCTACCTGGTACTTCGTCGATGGCAACGGTCTGGTCTGGGGAGGTCCTAATCCCGAGGTGATCAAAACCGCGGCCGTGCATCGTGTGCCGGTCATGCCGATTGTCGCGCTGATGGCGCAAGCTGAATTACACAAGCTATTCAGCAGCGTGGCGGCGAAGACCGCTTTCATCACCTCACTTCTCAGCGAATGCAAGAAATATGGATACGTGGGATTTCAGATCGATTTCGAGAACGTAAGTTGGACCGACCGTGATTCACTTTCAAGCCTGGTGGCCGAAACCGCAACCGCGCTGCATAAGGAAAAATTGCAGCTCACGATCGCCACCGTGCCGAACGCCCCGGGGTCGGCGGGCAAGAGCGAGTATTCTCGCTGGATTTACGCGAACTGGCGTGGGGGATACGATTTGCAGGCTCTGGCCCAATCCGCCGACTTGATCTGCCTGATGACCTACGATCAAAACACGCGCTGGACTGCGCCTGGGCCGGTGGCGGGATATCTCTGGACAGTGGAGAATCTCGATTACGCGCTCCAGTTTGTGCCCAAGGAAAAACTCTCTCTCGGAATTCCGCTCTACGGATATCACTGGTTTGCAGGCGATCCTGGCAAGGATGAGAAGCCGAATCCAACCGCCGAGTATGTCGGCCAGTCGGAGATCGACCAGTACCTTACCACCTATCATCCCAGTGTCGAATGGGACGCCAAAGATCGGACTGCATGGTTTTACTTTTATCGCGACGATACGCGCGAATGGGTTTTCTTTACCGACAAGCACGGTTTTCAGGATCGCTTCGATCTGGCTCGCGATCGCGCACTCGAGGGATTCTGTTCGTGGGTACTCGGGATGGAGAATCCGGAGATCTGGTCGCTCCTGCCGTCGCACAAGTGAAATGGCAGAATGTCGACTTTGTCTGAGCCGTTATTGGCGAACGGCGGCAAACGCCTCTTTCGCCACGGTGATGGTCCTCTGCACATCTTCTTCCGTGTGCGCCGCGCCGAGGAATGCCGCTTCATACTGCGAAGGCGGAAGATAGATCCCCTGGTCGAGCATGCTGCGGAAAAGCTTTCCGAATGCTTCCGTATTCGACTTCGAAGCTGAATCCCAATCGGTGACCGGTCCGTTCTGAAAGAACCAGGTGAACATCGAGCCGACTCGATTGTGACAAAGGGCGACGCCGGCATCTTTCGCGGCCGAGGCAACGCCTGCGACCAGCTCTCCGCTCAGCTTTTCAAGGCGAGGGTAGATGTCATTCTTCCGGTCACGCAGCTGCGTCAACATGGCGCAGCCTGCCGCCATCGCCAGGGGATTTCCGGAGAGCGTTCCGGCTTGATACATCGGCCCGAGCGGTGCAACGAGGTCCATGATTTCCTTTGGACCGCCGTAGGCGCCAACAGGCAGACCACCACCGATAATCTTGCCCATCGTTGTTAAGTCAGGCTTGATGTTGTAGAGCTCCTGCGCACCGCCGAATGCCACGCGGAAGCCTGTCATGACTTCATCGAAGATCAACACCGATCGTTCGCGCTCGGTGATCAGGCGGAGACCGACAAGGTAGTCGTCGGCCGCGGGCACGCATCCCATGTTGCCGACCACCGGTTCGACGATGACACATGCGATCTGATGTTTGAACTTGTGGAAGGCATGTTCAACGGCCGAGAGATTGTTAAACGGCAGGGCCAGGGTAAACATCGTGAACTCTTCGGGAACGCCCGCCGATCCTGGAATCCCGAGCGTGGCAACTCCGGAGCCGGCTTTCACCAACAATGCGTCGGCGTGGCCGTGATAACAGCCTTCAAATTTCACAATGTATTTGCGCTTCGTATAGGCACGAGCCAACCGGATCGCCGACATGGTGGCTTCCGTTCCCGAGCTGACGAAGCGCACTTTCTCGAGATGCGGAAATGCACAGAGCACCAATTCGGCAAGGTCGGCTTCGGATGGCGTGGAGGCTCCAAAGCTCGTGCCGTTGCAAGCGGCTCCCACGATTGCGTCGAGAACGGCGGGGTCGGCGTGGCCCAGAATCAATGGACCCCACGATCCGATGTAGTCGATGAATTCGTTTTGATCGGCGTCCCAGATGTGCGAGCCTTTCCCTCGCACGATGAAAGGAGGATCACCTCCCACCGATCGGAACGCCCGCACCGGTGAGTTCACGCCTCCCGGGATCATGGACTCGGCGCGTTGCTGCAGACGGCGCGACTGCTCTGTTTTGCGCGACGTGATGGAAGGCATGAAAATCCTCCCGACTTCGGGAAACAGACGTCAATCAAGACTCAGCAGTGTAATCGATTACTATAGCAGCGCGCGACGGGATGAATTCATCAGATATTCATGCTTTTGCAACGGCATTGCAACATCGCGCGGGTAACGTGAGGTCATCAAGTTGCCCTTCTAACCGGGAGGGTTTGAGGGACAGTCTCGGGGGCTCCGGGCTGTCCTTTTTGCTTTTCTGATTCGCCCGCTCTCACTACGCACGTCGAGTCCACTTTCAACATTAAGCATGGAGCCGGGAAAGTCGGGCCTTCGTTGACTTCTTCCTGGGCGAAGCGGGAGCGCGCCCGAACCATTTCCGCTACAGCCATAATTTAAGCCTTGACATGTACCCTAGGGGGGTATCATATGTACAGGGCTGGCGGTGGTGCTCCCGCCCCTAGGACGATGAGCGCTGTCGCAAGAATCTTCGGACAGTCGCCAGCAACGGGAAACCCGCAGCTTTCAGATTGCGCTGACGACGGCCGCAATGAGCAACGGCAAGAAATCAAAGATGCAGATTTCAGACACGATCTGTGCGCCTGCTGTTAACACGACGGTAACGAAACCTGCGTAGCCTCATCGCTGCGAGAAACGTTAGGCTGCCGAGGGCGAAAGTGATTAACTGCAGTTAATATGATTGCTATATCAACCTTAATATCGTAGGGTGAGCCAGCCGTCAGGAGAGCGTGATTGCAATCACAAGCGAGGGTGACCTGCGGTACGGATGGGCCGTCCGGCGCCCTTTACGGTAGTCTCATGAAATTGAAATTGAAATTCATTTTCAACACCGAGCTAAAGGGCGACCCCGTTCTCCTCAGTAAAAAATGCAGGGTGAACGCCGCTCATCGCGGCACTCTTTTCTCATTGGCGCTGTTCGCTGTTTTCTGCCTGACTCCTGTCTTTGCGCAGCAGCCTGAGTCGACGCCAACTGCGCAATCTGCTCCATCCGTGCCCGATGTCGCCGAAGCTGCCGCCGGGTCCGCTGACGATTCCGAAACCATGCTCCCGCACTTCAGGAGCTCCCGGTGGTGGCTAACGGGGCAGGCCAACTTTGTCTTCCAAACCCATCCGGATTTTCCGGCGCTTTATAGTGGGCCGCACAGCCTCGGCCCTGACTATGAGAAGGCCACCTCGCGCGTCCTGACCATGTTTGGCGGGATGCGTGTCAACAACTCCCTCGAATTTGTCGGCGCGCTGGAGGAAGCGGGAGGCTCAGCGCTGAGCATGGGTTTCGGGCTCGCAGGAAACACCGATCTTGACATTGTCCGCAATCCGCTGCTCAGCAAGGCTCCGTATTTCGGCCGCGGGGAAATCCACAAGGTGTTTGCGCTGAGTCCCGACAAGATTGAAAATGAGCGCGACGAAAACTCGCTTTTCGACGAGTTGCCACGCCGGCGTCTTGAAATCCGCTTCGGCAAGTTCAGCCTGCCTGATTTCTTCGATAAAAATTCTGTCGGTTCCGACACTCACTTCCAATTCAACAATTGGACGGTGGATAACAACGGCGCGTGGGATTACGCGGCCGACACGCGCGGCTATACCACGGCTCTTTTGACCGACTTTGAGGACCGGAACTGGGGATTCCGCTTTGCCGAAGCGCTCATGCCCAAAGTCGCCAACGGGATCGATCTGGTCTGGAAACCATGGCAAGTGCACGCGGAAAACTGGGAGTACGAACTGCGTCGCGGCGTCATTCCCAAGAAGGCTGGCATCGTTCGTCTGCTGGCTTATACCAATTACGCCAACATGGGCATTTATCGCGAACAGTTGGCACTAGCTGAGGAAACGGGAACCACTCCCGTAATCACAGACCACCCTTGGCATGTCACGCGCAAATATGGCTTCGGCGTCAACGTGGAGCAGAGCCTCACGCGGTACCTCACCGCGTTTGGACGCTTCGGATGGGATAACGGCAAGACCGAATCGTTTGCCTATACGGAAGTCGACCAGACGTTCGCGCAGGGAGTTGGAGCGAACGGCGCGTGGTGGCATCGCAAGCAGGACCGCGCCGGCGTGGCCTTCGTGACCAATGCCATTTGCAAAGATCACCAGCAGTATCTTGCCGCCGGAGGGCTGGGATTCCTGCTAGGCGACGGGGCATTGAATTACGGCCGCGAAAACATTGTCGAAACCTACTACACGTCTCATATCTGGCGAGGCATTTATCTTTCGCCCAGCGTCCAGCACATCAACAATCCTGGCTACAATCGCGATCGCGGACCGGTAATCGTGCCGGGATTTCGCGCGCACGTCGAATTCTAGAGATCGGCACATTGCCATCGCGACGGCGGTCAGCTAGATTTCTAGCAACACAATTTCCCGTGCAATGACTGAAACCGTCACGCCAACTTATTCCAATGGACACTCCATGGTGGGCGCTCTGCGGCGGGTGCTCGTGTGTTCTCCGCGGACGGCAGGGTGGCACCAGAGGGAACGCGCCGTTCGCTGGCGGGATCTCGGTTTCCTGCACCCTCCCGATTTCGAGAAGGCGCAATCGCAGCATCAGATTTTATGCCATGAGCTGGAAAGCGCAGGCTGCGAGGTAATCGAACTGCCTCCGGCGCTTGATCTCACGCTGGATGCGGTCTACGCGCACGATGCTTCCTTCTGCACGGATTTCGGCCTGATCGTGATGCATCCGGGCAAGGCGACACGGGTGGCTGAAGGCAGGAATCACGGATCATTCTGCACGCGGCTTTCCGTTCCTGTATTGGCGAAGATCGTCGCGCCAGGAAGTACGGAGTCCGGCGACATAGTTTGGCTCGATGCGAAAACGCTGCTCATCGGGCGGGGATACCGCACCAATCCCGCAGGAATTTCGCAGATGCGGAGCGTTCTGTCGGCAAAAGGAATTGAAGTCCTGCCTGCGCCATTGCCGCACGGTACGGGGCCGTCAACCTGCCTTCATTTGATGTCATTGATGAGCATGTTGGACGATCGAACGGTGCTTGTGGATCTTCCGATGCTCGCAGTGGAGACGGTCGAACTGCTGCGGCAACGTGACTTCAAATTCATTGAAATCGATCCCTCCGAACGCGAAACGCTAGCCTGCAACGTACTTGCGCTGGGCAAAAATCGGCTGCTGGCAATCGAGGAGAATCGCAAAACGAACGACCGGCTGCGCACGGCTGGGTTCGATGTACGTACATTTCCCGGCGACGAACTCTGCATCAACGGCGGAGGCGGGCCCACCTGCCTGACTCGTCCGCTGCTACGTTTGTGATTTGGACGGAGCGCCTAAGACAGAAAACGTTGGGAAGTAGCGATGAATTCCGCGCATGCGCCGCGGTATGCCAGAATTTGCAAGCTTTGCTCGCGCGAATGCAGGAAAAGTGCAATCTGCTGCAGATTCCGGCGGCGTGTGGCTTGGCCCGATGCAGATTATCATTGCATCATTTATGCGACAGCGAGATACTCGAAATTGCCCGTCCGGCGCGGTGTTCAGCCCTACCCCAGCCCTCCCTCATCTTCCGGCCGATTACCCCGGCGGCCAGGTCAAATGGCGCCCGCCGAGCAGATGCACATGCAGATGAAAAACTGACTGGCCGGCGCCGGGTCCGACGTTGAGCACCGTACGATAGCCATTCTCGATCTTGCGGTCGCGCGCGATCTGTGCCGCCACCAGGTGGCAGCGGCCGATGATTTCGTCGTCGCTGGCCTCGGCCTCTTTCAATCCGGCAAAATGCCTCTTGGGAATGACAAGCACGTGCGTCGGCGCTTGCGGATTGATGTCTTCAAAGGCGAAAACGTGCTCGTCTTCGTAAACCTTCCTGGAAGGAATTTCACCGCGAATGATGCGGCAGAAAAGGCAATTCGGATCGCTCATATCTCACCCGGAGCACATCTCACTGGCGCAGAAACGATAACATTGTCGCTCGAAGCTTGTCAGCGTCGCGCGCCGAGATGCCTTCCGTTCACGTCCGCAAGGCCAACGGCGGACCCGTTACCTTTGTTACTTTCGTGTTACTCAAGCCAACCCTAGAATCACTGTCATGACGCTAGATTCCCTCCTCCTGAGCCAGGACCCTGACCTGGTGCGGGTGATTCGGCCCACGCTCGAGAAACTCTCGATCGACGTGGAGATCTGCCATGAAGCGCGGGCCGCTGCCGACATTCTGATTTCGGAGAAGTTCGACGCCGTCATCGTCGACTGCGATGACTTGAAGGGCGGACTCGGCGTCCTGCAGGGATTGCGGGGTACTCCCAGCAATAAAAATTCCGTCACCTTCGCCATTCTGAACGGAAAAAGAACCACGACCCAGGAAGCGTTTGGCATGGGCGCCAACTTCGTTTTGCAGAAGCCGATCAGCGCCCTCAACGCATCCCGCTGCTTCCACGCGGCGCTGAATTTTATGGTCAAGGAGCGTCGCCGCTACTTCCGCCATCCGGTTAAAATGCTGGTACGAATTCTGCTCGGCGAAAAAACTATCTCGGCCACCAGCACGAACATCAGCGAGAGCGGGATTGCGCTGATGCTGCGCGAAGCGCTGCCCAAGGGTGCCACCCCTCAACTGCAATTCACGCTCCCGGAGTCAAAGGTGAGCGTGGACGTGGAAGCCGAAGTAGTCTGGGCTGATGTGAAGGGCCGAGCTGGCCTCAGATTTAATTCCTTGTCCAGTTCCGCACAAAAAGATCTCGAAACGTGGCTCGATGAGCGCCTGGAAGACGAACTGCCGGGCACCCGCGAACGTTTGGCCGCCTCGGACTCAGAAACTCTCCAGTAAGGCAGTCCGCAGCACGAATTACCATTTGCCGGGAGTATCTACCATGGGACTTGCGCGCCGCCGTTGCCGTGGCAATCTTGAAATCTGACTCTTGGGGCATGCTTTGAGCCCATGCTCCTATAGCGGATTTCTCTATGACCCATGATCTTCGCATTGCTCGAATTCAGGAAACACTTCGCCATTTCGAAGCCGATATTCCGCTACTCAACCTGCGTGTGAGGGAATTGTCGACGGAACGGCAGGAAGATGCCAAGAGATTTGCCGCGGCCCTGATTGATCAGACTCGCGCCGAACTCGAGCGTTTGTTGCGCGAGAGCCCGTGCGATTCAGTCGAAGGAATCAGAGGTTCCTCCGAGCCCGCCAACTGACTCCGCTGGCAAATTCTTTTCCCGTGCTTTGAATAAAAGGCGGTGATGGGCGTGGGATTACAGACCTGCCGCGGCTTCCGAGGCCGATTCCACGGCGGTGGTTTCAGCGTCTTCAGAAACCGTCACTTCTTCCCACAGTGCTCTGTCGCGCAGGAGGCGGGAAACCAAAGCGGTATGCATGGCGTGACCGGCGCGGTCGGCGACAACCCGGCCCAAAATCTGCTTACCCAGCAACGCCAGATCGCCCACAAGGTCGAGAATCTTGTGCCGGACAAATTCATCGGCGAAGCGCAGTGGACCGTTCTCCACGCCGTCACGCGTCAACACAATGCAATTCTCGCGCGATGCGCCACGAATCAGTCCCATGTTCCGCATGGCCTGCTCGTCCTGGCGTGAGCCGAAGGTGCGGGCGGCCGCGATGTGCCGCAAATAACTGCCATTACTGAGCTCGACCTGAAAGGTTTCTTTTCCGATCAGGGGATGGGGAAAGTTGATGGAATAGGAAACCGAGTAAGATTCCGCTGGATATACCCCGATAAACTTGTTCCCCTCCCGCAGCTCCAGTTCGCGGCAAATCTTCAGATATTTTCGCGGACGGCGCTGTTTGCGCAGTCCCACTCTCCGAATCATCTCGACAAACGGCCGCGCGCTGCCGTCAAGGATAGGGAGTTCCAGATTGTCGAGCTCGACCACAGCATTATCGACGCCAAGGCCGATGAAGGCGGAGAGCATGTGCTCCGTCGTCGAGATGAGCACGCCCTTCTTCATGAGGCTGGTGGCATAACTGACGCGGGCCACGTTGCGGCTCACCGCCTCTATTTCGAACCCGTCCAGATCAGTCCTGCGGAAGACAATTCCCGTCCCTGAGGGTGCAGGCAGGATGCGCAAAGAGACGGGAGCGCCGCTGTGCAACCCTATACCACTGCACGCGACTGCAGAGCGAATTGTCTGCTCGTGGATCAAATGCCCAATGAGAATGTTCTGTTTAACCTCAATCGTACTGCAGTACAGGGGGGGGCGTCTGTGGCAAAAAAGCCACACTCCGTGGCTCGATCACCACCACATGTGCTTGCTTTACAAATAGTTACAGGGATTGTTCGCGCACAGAGGAGCTATTTCTTCTTTGTCGGCTTGTTGGGATTGTATCCCGAATTAGGGTCGAACATGGCTTGGTCGAGCCCCTGGTTAATGGTTATCAAGTGGACGAAGCGCTGGTTCGACATGTCGCCGTTGAAATAACGTGTGACGTTGTACGGAACCACGACTCCTCCCGGCACCGGCTTATAATTCTCATAAATTTCCTCCTCCAGATTCTTTTGCCGGTCGACCGGGTCACGCCACTCGAAAGACTTCTTCACGGGCAGGTGTGTGAAGTCGTCGAAGAAGAGATTCACCGCCTCGTTCTTTGCGTTGATAAGCGTAACCTCTTCGGCAGAATGCTGGGCCGCGATGGCAGCGCCTACGTACAGAATCGCCACCGAAGGATCATTCACCCACGTGCGCAGCACCACGTCGAGTGAAAAACGCCGCCTGCGCAGGTAGTCGACCAGATCCTTCTCTTCGACCGGATGAACTCCTTTGTAGGTAATCTCATATCCCTTCTCGCCGACGAACAATTCCGTCACGTCGCGTTCTTTCGTCAGCTCGACCCTTTCCTTGTCGGGGAATTCGGAGAACGACCAGAAAAGCGTTCCTCCACCGCTAGCCCGGCCGTGATGCAAGCTATAACCAATTCCCTCCTGTTCGCGATCGCGGATGTTGAGATAGGCATTTCCTCCGAGGGCCTGAATGGCCGCGTTGATTAGGTTGAGCGCCTTGCGGTTATTGGCGGCTTCGGTCGTCAGTTTAGGCTCGCTAACCTGCGGCGATGCGGCCGGCGGCGCAGAGGTGTTTTGCCCGTGAGGAGCGGGATGAGACCACGCTGCCGAGCACACCAAAACCACGATGGGGAGGACTGATTTCATTCCAGTTGTAGGGATAGCCGTGCGCAATCAGAATTGTAGCTTTTTCGCGGGTTTTCCGTTGTAAAAGGTGTAAGCTCCTCTTCCGGTTGGATGCAAGAAATCGCCGCCATGCAAGCGCGCGACGCCTTTTTTGACGAGACATTCAGGGCATTCGTCATTCTTTCGGTGTGGTTCGTCCCAAATATTCAGCGCGCGATTTCGCGACGATCTACCCCACCAGCACGGCGCCGCCATTCACGTTGAAAACCTCGCCGGTGATGAAGCCAGCGTGCTCGGTGCAAAGAAACAGCACCGGAGCAGCGATTTCTTCCGGCGTGCCTACGCGGCCCAGCGGAATCGTGCGCCGAATGGTCTCTCCCGTCTTCGGATCGGCAAGCGCTCCCGCGCTCATGTCCGTATCGACCCATCCCGGCGCTACGCAATTCACGTAGATTCCAGACGATGCAAGCTCACTCGCGAGGCTTTTTGTCAGGCTGATGATCGCTCCCTTGGTCGCGGAATAATCGCAATGAAATGCCTCGCCCCGCTGTCCGCTGGTCGAACTGATCAGAACGATGTGGCCGGCCGGGCCACTCGTCCGAGGCTGCGCCTTCATCTGAGCCACGGCGGCCTTCACCAACCCAAACACGCCATCGAGATTGACCGACATGGTCGAACGCCACTGTTCGTCGCGCATCCGCTCAATGGCGACGTCATCTGCCGGCCACACGCCATGATTGGCCACAACAATATCGAGCCTGCCAAAATGTTTGACGGTTTCAGTGACGAGCGCCTGCCCGGATTCGGTGTTGTCGAGATTGCTGGCGATTGGGAAACACGCAGCACCTCCGCATTCGGCTGACAGTTTCTCGGCCTGGGCGCGCGCAGCACGATAGCTGAACGCAACCTTGGCGCCGGCTGCGGTAAACAGGCGTACGGTGGCCGCGCCGATGCCGCGCGATCCGCCGGAGATGAGTGCAACTTTGCCAGAGAGCGAGAGATGGACGGGCATGAAACTAGGCTATCGCAGAAACCACCGTCATGGTACCTTGCGCGAAACGACGAGTCTCTTCCATTGGGATACTAATCATTTTTGCGACGAACCTGCTCCAGGAAGAGTTGCTCTTGAAGGAGTCCCCCTTGAAAAGATCGTGCCGGATTCTATTGCTGACCGCGATCCTACTAGCCGTTTCTGCAGCTGCCCAGGTCTCCGCCAGCCACATCGATGAAATCTTCGCGCCAGTCAAATCCAGTGATGCTCCCGGCGCGGCCGTACTCGTTGTCCGCAACGGCAAGCCCATCTACCGACACGGATACGGCGTGACTGACTTGCACGCCATGCACCCCATCGATTCCAAGACCAATTTCCGGCTGGCCTCATTCACCAAGCAGTTCACTGCGGCGTGCATCATGCTGCTCGTGCGCCATGGCAAGGTGCGCTACGACGCACATCTCACCGATATCTTCCCGGAATTTCCGGCCTATGGGAAATCGATCACGATTCGCAATCTGCTCAATCACACCTCCGGACTGCCCGACTACGAAGATCTCTGGGAGAAGCAATATCCGAACACTCCTGAAGAGAAGATTCCGCAGATTCACGATGCCGAGGTGCTCAAATTGCTCGAGCAACAATCCGCCGGTAAGTTTGCGCCGGGCACGAAGTGGGAGTACAGCAACTCGGGCTACGTCGTTCTCGGTCTGATCGTCGAACAAGTTTCCGGCAAACCATTTGGGGATTTTCTCCGCGAGAGAATCTTCGTTCCCTTGCAGATGGAGAACACCCTGGCATACGAGAAAGGAAAGAACGAAGTCTTGTACCGTGCCTACGGTCATACTAGAGAAAAAGATCAGTGGCGCGAAACCGATCAGAGTCCAACCTCAGCAACGTTGGGCGATGGCGGCATCTATTCCTCACTTAACGATCTGGCCAAGTGGGACCGTGCTCTGCGCGAGCATACGTTACTAACAGCGGCCGAGATGGAGCCGGCACTCACGCC
>JASHOT010000342.1 GCA_030040965.1 Candidatus Sulfotelmatobacter sp.
GATGCCCTCGGCCTTAAGCAACGATGCCAGCAGCGTGTGCTTGTCTTTGCAGTCTCCATAGCCGTTATCAAGCACGTCGTCAGCTGCGTGCGGCTGGTAGCGGCCGATACCGAAGTCGAGTCCGATGTAGTGGTATTTCAGCGAAACGAAGGTGTAAAGCGCGCGGATCTTCTCCTCGTCCGTTTTCAGGTCCTTCGTCACTTCCGCCGCCTTCGCCTGGATGGCCGGGGTGACTGTAAGCGGTTCTTTCTCCAAGCTCTCGTACCACCGACCGACATCCTCCCAACTGGCAAATGTGGTCAGCTGCACGTCGGGCGGCGGCGGTGTGAGACGGGGTATTTCGTCGGGATCTTTTTCTTTCACCTCCAAGTTCGAATGCTTCCAGCGATAGACGCGACGGCCAGTTTCCTCGGCAATCTCCGGTTTGAACTCGGGGCTGACCACCTTCACGTATTTATCTGCGGGAACGTCGACCTCCAGTCGCTCGTCGCGCACGATCGCCTTGGTGATGAAGCTGTCTTCGTACCAGAACTGACCGGGAACCTGAGGCGCGATCACACGCACGCGAGCCACATACTCAAGCACATCTCCCACCGCCAGTCCCTTCACGGCAACATGCTTCTCATGAACGTCGCTGTATAAGGGAGCCGATCGGCTCACCTCGGCCGGCATGTCCTGAATGTTGTAGTCCGGAGTCTTTACGATGGTGCCATCAGGTTTGCGGACGCGGACGTAGTCAAATTCGATGACCTCGTTGGAACTGGTGTAGGGGAAATCGAGAACTGCGAATTCTTTCACGCCGGCCTCGGAAAGCACTCTGATTTCTGCCGTGCGCTCCCGCGTACCCGTGCCGTCGGCTTCGTGACGGACGAGAGTGTACCAACGCTCGATTACATAGCCTTCTTTGGAGTAGTCTCCGCCCTGCGCGTTTGCCTGCGAGGATGGGTTCGAAGCAACTTTCTTGGCTGAATTCTGCGACGCGGGGGCCGCGGGTTTTCCATTCGCGGCTTGGCTCGTCGCCAGTGGCGCGGCAAGCGCCAGAAGGACCAATAAAAAAGGAACTCTCACAAGCATGAGTCGCTCCAGGAGCGAAAAGTCTAGAGTTCCGGTGCCCTATGGATCAACAACTATTTGTTTATTTCTTGCCGACCGCGCTGAGGCACCTTCCATACAGCTCCAGGAGTTTCTCGGCGTAATCCTCGGGCTTGGCGGCTGAGCCGGTTCCTTGAAAGCCCACCCCGGTCGACGTGGTCCGTCCATAGCCGGTGGTCATGGCAACGAACTTCATCAAATCCAGGGCAATATCCTCATTCCGCCGGGCTGCGCCCGAGCCAGTGGCTGGAGTTTCATCCATGATGCCTTCTCCTCTTCCAGAAATAATGGGGGTCTGTTCGTCGTCGAAATCGTCATCGTCCAGAAAAATCGGATCGACGAAAACCGGTTCGAGACAAATTTTTTCGAGATACCGCATGACGCAAAGATGACTCCGCCAGCGATGATAGCAGAGAGGCAGCGCTTGGGTTCGCGCCTAGCCGAGCCCCATCTTCTCTGCGAGCAAACGCACGCGCTTGCCGTAGATCGTGCCGTGCACGCCGAGTGCCGGGCCGATGACAAAAAACCACCAGCCCGCGTAACCGGGATATTTGAATGCCAGCGCGAAGGAAATCGTACCCACCGCGACCATGATGAGGTTTTCCTGGATCGGCAGCCGCGTCTGCAATTCCTCCAGCGGGTTCAGTTCTAGTTCCCGGTGCAGTTTATAGGCATGCGCATATAGCAGGGCAAACAACGCAAAAACTGCCGCAAAGCCCCCAGCGTAGACTCGCATCAGCACCGAGACCTCGTGCTCATTCATCGCGATACTGTGTCCGGTCAGTGCGTCGAACAACATCGTAAAGACGAACTTCAGCGGATATACGTAAAAGAGGACAAGAAAGAGCAGGACAACGTTCAGCATGATGGTGTAGGGATCTTCGAGGCGGTAGCGGCGGGAGAACTGGTAATGAGCGCGCCAGATCATGATGAGCTGGGCGAAGCAAACGGCGAAGGGAACGAATCCCCGCATGGCGGCCATCAGTTCGCTGAAGTTGCGCGGGACTTCGAGCGACACGACCAGCAGCGTCAAGGCAAAGCCAAACACTACGTCGCAGAATGCCTCGAGGCGCGAGATTTCGCCCGCGCGCCAGCGAAAATAAAGTTCAGGAAGCAGTCCGCGGCGGTGCTCAGCGGGCATGGGAGAATGACCCGCAAGTTTCAATTCTTCGCTCGCCGAGATGGAATCGCTTCCGTTTTCCATTGCTGCGGGCGAATGGCCACGCTTGTGCCGGTGACTCATGGTTAGGGATTGTGACCGGTCTCGCCCAAGTTGGCAATGGATACTGTTTACAACGCCCGCATCGGCCCGAATACCGCGGATTCCAAGCATCTGGCTTGACTCGGCGCGGTGAATCTTCTCGACTGACTATCGCTTTGTTCTTACCTCGCCGTCTTTACCTCACTCATGAGGGCCATCAAATTCTCTTCGCTGTCGCGGAAAGACGTCATCCATAAATCGTGGCCCGGCATTTTCGCGATCATGTGAGGCTCGTCTTCAAACCTCACGCCTTTCTCTTCCATCTGTGCGTAGGCCGATTGAATGTCGGGAACCGCAAAATAAAAAATCGAGCTGGGATGATCGAACTCCGGCTTCTCCGGATGGTCAATCATGAGCCGCACGCCGCCGCAATCGAAGAAGGCGAGTCCAGGCGGAGCTTTGAAGAGCAGCTTCAGCCCCAGCACATTCTGATAAAAGTCTGCCGCCCGTTCCACGTCGTGAGCGCGAATCTGAATCTGGCCGATCCGCGCGATTCCGATTCCATCTACGTCCTTCCGTTTGCCACTTTCACTCATGGTTGAATGCCTCGCTAGACACGCCAGAAGTCTGCCTTAAAAGCGCATGCGTGACAACCATCACAACATTCCATCACAACATTCCGTGGCCGAGGTCACAGACTCGACAGAACAAGATTTTCCAGCGCAGCTTGCAACTCGGCCTGATCTCGAACCCCACAACGAAGGAAGAACCCTCTGCCCCGCAGGCAACACCCCCGTCAGAAGAATTATTGCTGCACGTCGGCGGCATGTGGTGCACTTCCTGCACCTGGCTGGTGGAACATGCATTAGGCGGGATGCCGGGTGTGATCAAGGTGGAAGTTTCTTTCGCTGCAGATTTGGCGAAAGTGCAATACCAGCCTCAAATACTGGCGCCAGAACGCATCATTGATCGCATCAACAGTCTCGGTTACAAGGCCAGCAAATATTCCACGCACAATGATCGCGCCGATGCCGAACGGCGCGACCTCATCATCCGCACTGGATTGGCTGCCTTCCTCTGGGCCAACGTTATGAGTTTCAGCCTCGTCTTCTATGCGGGCTACTTCGAACAGATTTCCGGAAGCGTCGGGCGCCGGTCTGCCCTGCGTGGCGCGGCTTGCTCCATCGCACGATTCGCATGGAGTCGCTGCTCTCTTTGGGTATTCTTGCAGCTTACGGATTCAGCGTGGTGCAAACATTCCGCGGGCAGATTCATCTTTACTGCGACACAGCTTCAGTAATCGTCGCACTCGTTCTTGCGGGCAAGCTCATTGAGCGAAACGCAAAAGAAAAAGTATCCGAGTGGATTTCCCAGTTGCATCGCATGCTGCCCAACAAAGCACGCCTGCTCAGTAACGGCGCAGAACATTTCGTTAGCGTGGAGGCGTTGATTCCGGGGCAAAGCTTTATCGTCAAGGCGGGAGAAAGAATTCCCGCCGATGGTGTCGTCGTGACGGGCGACTCCCACGCCGACGAATCTCTGCTCACTGGGGAGTCCTTGCCAGTGCGAAAGGCACCCGGCCACAAAGTTGCCTCCGGCACCATTAACCTCGACGGCGTACTTACTGTGGAGGCGACAAAGTCCGCGAACGAGTCTTCCTTGTCGCGCATAATTGCGTTGGTGGAGCGGGCGCTTGGCAGCCGTTCAGACCTGGAGCGCACCGCCGACAAAGTTTCCCGGGTCTTTGTTCCGGTCGTGATCGTGATCGCGGGGCTCACATTTGTTGTTACGTGGATGTCAGGTACGGCTGCCCTCGCGCCGGCATTGATGCGAGCCATTACCGTGCTGGTGATCGCTTGTCCGTGCGCGCTCGGGCTGGCAACCCCGTTGGCCATTACGGCGGCATTCGGTGCGGCGTCGCGGCGAGGAGTGCTCGTCGGTGACGGGCGGGTACTGGAACAATTGCGCAAAGTCGACGCGATCGTTTTCGACAAAACCGGAACTGTCACGGAAGGCAAGTTTTCTCTCTTAGAGTTCGTATCGTGCAATCAGCCTCAAGTAGCGTTTGCAGTCGCCGGCTCGGGCAGGCGCGCTGGCTTAGCCGAACTCTCGCCTGCTCAAACTTGCAACCCGCCAGAAGAAAATCTGCTGGCACTTGTGGCCTCGGTCGAGCAAAGTTCTGAACATCCGCTCGGACGAGCCATTGTGGAGCACGCTCGCGAACAGCGCATTCTGCTGCATGATGCCCACAGAGTTGAAATTTACAAAGGACGTGGCCATTACCGGCCTGGTCCGTGGCCACAATGTTTTTGCTGGCAACCGCCGTATGGTCGAAGAACTCAGCATTCAGATGGACCAGGCAGCCAACCAACAAGCTCATCAATGGGAGCGAGAGGGCAAAACAGTGTCGTTCATGGGCTGGAATGGCGAAGTTCGCGCCGTAGCTTCTTTTGGAGACAACCTCCGACCCGAAGCCGTCGGCCTGATTGTGGAATTGAAGCAGCACGGCCTGGAAACGCGCCTCATTTCCGGCGATTCTCGCGCCACAACAAGGTGGATCGCGTCACGACTCGGTGTGGACTCCTTCGAAGCTGAAGTTTTGCCGGAAGCGAAAGTGGATGCAATCCGACGTTTCCAGGAAAGAGGCGGCGTCGTTGCCATGGTCGGGGACGGAATTAACGATGCCCCTGCCCTGGCTCAGGCCGATCTCGGCATCGCCATGGGCTCAGGAACGGATATTGCGATGAAAGCAGCCGCCGTCGTGCTCATCAATAACTCGCTGCGCAAAATCCTTGACGTCTTCGATTTGGCGGAGGTCACGGTCCGCGTCGTTCGGCAAAATCTTTTCTGGGCATTTTTCTATAACACGGTTGGAATCACGCTAGCCGTGCTTGGTGTCCTGAATCCGATCATGGCTGCCTCGGGCATGTTGCTCTCAGTTTTTCAGTCGTGGCCAACTCGATGCGCCTCGCGCGAAACTCTGGGCCGACCTAAGCCGGCTCCACCTTTGGCTTCCCACGGGCTCAAACATCGTAATGATTGACTCCTGCCAACTTTCACTTAGAATTCGGCTGCTGCAGGCGAAAGGATTCTGCCATGAACGTGCAAACAGATAAAACTTCGGCCACTGCTGAAACCGGATTGGTTCGAGTCGGTCTTGGACTGGCGAGCTGGAGCGAGAAGTGGTTTCCAGATCCCCTGGTATTCGCGCTGCTCGGCATTGTCGTGGTTTTTATCGCCGGCCTCGCACTTCACGAAAGTCCTGCGAACCTTGCCATTCAGGGAGGCAAAAGCTTTTGGGTTCTGGTTCCCTTCACCATGCAGATGGTAATGATCATCATCGGCGGCTACGTGGTTGCATCCACGCCGATTGTGCGATGGGTCATCCGGGCACTCGCGTCGGTGCCGACGAAGCCAAAAACTGCCGTCGCTCTCATCGCGCTGTTCTCCATGTTGACTTCGCTGATTTCGTGGGGTTTGAGCCTGATCTTCAGTGGACTTCTGGCGCGTGAGATGTCATATCGCGTCAAGGGAATGGATTATCGCGCGGCCGGCGCTGCCGCTTATCTAGGGCTCGGCGCGGTCTGGGCCATGGGAATGTCTTCTTCCGCCGCCATGCTCATGGCAACCAAGTCGGCGATGCCGCCCACCTTGTTCAACATCAGCGGCTTGATTCCTCTCACCCAAACTCTTTTTCTTTGGCAAAGTATCGCCACAACTTTCGTGCTGATTGTTGTCTCGGTGCTGGTCGCCTATTGCTCTACTCCATCTGCGGAAAATGCAAAAACAGCCGAGTCCTATGGCATCCAGCGCGAACCGATCGCCTCCACCCTGGGAAGCAGGAGCAAGCCCGGTGAATGGCTGGAGTACAGTCCACTTCTAACGATTCTGGTTGCCGCGCTTCTTTGCTGGTACCTGATCGACATGTTTCGCACCTCGCCTGTGGGAGCTCGCGCTGCGCTTGATTTAAACAACTACAACCTGATCTTTATCGCCATTGGATTGCTGCTGCAATGGCGGCCAAAGCGCTTTATGCAGGCGGTTAACGAATCTGTTCCCGCGACCGGAGGAGTGCTGATTCAATTTCCTTTTTATGCTGTGATTTTTGGAATGATCAGCGGGACCAGCATTTCCGCGGTCTTGGCCAGATTGTTTGCCTCGGTCAGCACGCACAAGACCTATTCGTTACTGGTCGCGATGTATTCGGCGGTCCTGGGAATTTTTGTTCCCTCCGGCGGCAGTAAGTGGGTGATCGAAGCGCCCTACATTTTGCAGGCCGCGACCTTGCATCAGGTGCATCTGGGATGGGTGGTGCAGATCTATAACGCGTCGGAAGCCCTGCCCAATCTTGTCAATCCGTTTTGGATGCTGCCCCTGCTCAGCATTCTCAAGCTGAAAGCGCGCGATATTGTGGGATATGGCACCCTGCAGTTAATCGTTCATATTCCAATCGTATTTTTCCTGTGTTGGCTCTTCGCTCAGTACATTCCGTATGTGCCGCCGATGAAGTAACGAATCGAATGTTGTTCGAAACTGGAGCACGGGTCACTGCACAACCAGGCGCGTGAATGGCGGTACGTAGGCCTGAAGAAAGACCAAAATTCCCACCAGGCACGCCAGCGCGATGCTGTGCCAGAACACATAGCGCAGAATGTCGCCTTCGTGTCCATACCACTCGGTGGCGGTGCTGGCGACGACGATGCTTTGCGCATCGATCATCTTGCCCATCACGCCGCCCGAACTATTCGCTGCAGCCATCAAGGTGGGCGAGATCCCAATCTGCTGGGCGGAAATTTTCTGCAGACTTCCGAACAACACGTTCGATGAAGTGTCCGACCCGGTGAGCGCCACACCGAGCCAACCCAGCAAAGTTCCGAAAAAGGGATAAAAATGTCCCGTGCGCGCAAAAGCCAAACCCATCGTGGCATCCACGCCCGAGTAGCGCGTGAGAATGCCGAGCGACATCATCGCTGCGATCGTGAATAAGGAAAAGCGCACATGCCATACCGTCTGCCACCACATCACCACCATCTTTGGAAGCGATAGTCCCATGATGAAGCCCGAGATTATGGCTGCCAGCAGGATTCCCGAACCGGTGGCCGAAATCCAGTTCAACCCGAAGACGGCGGCCTCGGCCGTCGGCTTCGGAACGACCGGCGGAACGCGTTGCACAAGCTTGTTAAGGCCGGGAACCGGGATTTGCGGATTCGTAATTTTGCTGGGCGGCGTCGACCACGCACTCATGGATTGAAATACTTTTTCCGGCGTGTTCATGATCTTCTTGCCGGTTTGGGTTCCCCAGCAGAAGACGAGCACGCTCAGCACCAGCCAGGGCAACCATGCGCTCACAACTTCCGAGCGGCTGTAGCCGTGTGCACCGCGCGCGGTGCGCGATTGTTCCTGAGCGCCTTCGTGTCCCCAGATTACCTTCGGCTGCCATATTTTCAGGAACAGAATCAGGCAAACCATCGAGCAAAGCGCGGCGATAATATCCGTCAGCCAGGGCCCGTGTAAGTTTGAGACCAGGAACTGTGGTACCGCAAAGGTGATGCCGGCCACGGCGATCGGCGGCCAGATTTCTTTCATTCCTTTGAAGCCTGCATAAGCCCACACCAGCCAGAACGGCACCAGCACGGAGAAGAATGGCAAGATTCGTCCTACTTGCGCGCCGAGCGCAACTTCGCTGAATCCTGTCATCGCGGCCAAAGCAATAATGGGCGTAGCCAACGCACCGTAAGCCACGGGCGCCGTGTTGGCAATCAAAGACAATCCTGAGGCCTGCAGCGGCTTGAATCCGAGTCCGATGAGCAATGCCGCCGTCACAGCGACCGGCGTGCCAAATCCTGATGCGCCTTCGAAAAAAGCGCCAAACGAAAACGCTATGAGCAGCAGCTGCAGCCGGGTGTCTTGTGTAATGCCGGTCATGCTTTCCTGCAGAACCTTGAAGCGTCCGGTGGCGCAGGTCATGCGGTACAAAAAGATGACGTTCAAAATGATCCAGCCGATGGGAAAAAGGCCGTAGCACGCACCATAAATCGCGGTGATGCTCGCCATTTTGAGCGGCATATGAAATAGGCCACAAGCCACCACCAACGCGGTAACCAGTCCGAGAAAGGCGGAGTAGTGTGCCTTCATGCGGAAGAGGGCGAGAGTTCCCAGCAGCACAACCACAGGCAAGGTCGCGCAAATCGTCGAGAGCCACCAATGACCGAGCGGATCGTATCCCTGCGACCAGGGCGCGGTGCGCGAATTTCCTGACCAGGCAAAAACAAGTATGCCCACGCTCACCAGCGCCATCAAAATCGTCGGAACCGGACCTTCTTTTTCAGGAACGGAAGCGCCTGATTTGGTCTGCGGAGAACCTGTAGCGACGGCCATATAGCACCTCGCAAAGGGCGAACTAACCAGCACCGGAAGCTGACTTGTCCCGGCTGGCACTGAATTCGACTGCGAGAGTATATAGGATTACAGAAAAAACGCTAGGACCAAACGCACAGTGCCAATTCCCAATTGCCGGCCAATTCTGTGGCAGGTCAGCGCTGATCGAAAAGTTCGCTTCGATCGATGCGTTCGCCTTTGAAGACTACAAGCGAAATTCTTTCAGTCGCGGAGATGTCTTCCAGCGGATTTCCGTCGACGACCAATAGATCGGCGTCGTTTCCGGGCTGGATGGAACCAATTCTCTTTTCGGCACGAAGCAGGCGGGCGGCGTTGTAGGTAGCCGCCTGTAACGCCACAGAGGGCGCGATCCCAGCCTGCACCCAGAGCTCGATTTCGTGCTGCACCGTCGGCCCATGAATCACCAGAAGATTTCCCGCGTCGCTCCCTGTGACCAGCAGAACACCGTGTTGCTGGGCCCGCTTCAGATTCTCGATCGCCACTTGCATGTCGATCGGATATTTGGCCGCGGTCTGACGCATCGCTTCGGTGTCTTTCGATGTCAGCGCATCCTCGGTTGCCCGCAAGAGCTCAGGCGGACCGACCTGCTGCACCAGCGACCGCTTCAACAACCGATCCTTGCCGGCGACAAAATCGAGCGTGGCCTCTCCGGCACTTAGCGTGGGATCGTAGAATGTTCCGTGCTTCGCCATTTGCTCGAACAGTGGGTCGGGGATCTCCTGGCGAAACGAACCGTGCTCAATGGAGTTCGCCCCTGCCTCAACGGCGTCAGCGACGTCGCGTGCATCTCCGGTATGAACGGCAAGTGGCAGCCCATCCGCAAGTGCGGCGCGGGCCACAGTATCAAAGATACCGACGTCAAGACGGTTAAATACGGTTTCCCCTCCGCCCGCTTCCAGAATCGCCTTGATGCAATCAAGGTTTCGCTGCTTCAGCTCATCCACTTGCCTCTGTGCTTCCTCGGTTGAAGTCGGGAGCCGCAGCACTTGTTCCTCTACGCGTGAGCGAATATTCGCCGGCAGATCTTTAAAAAACTCCGTACCATGTCCGCCCGCAGTCGTGAACATCGGGCCACATGCAAATAATTCCGCGCCTAGGTCCTGTCCATCCCGTATCTCGGAGCGCACCTTCAATATTCCGTCGAGATCATCGCCAACGCTTCGGACTGTCGTTACGCCGCTGTATAGATAGGCTGCCAACTCGCGCAGCTTACGTTTTTCACGGTCCTCACTATCGCTTTGCGAATCGAACCCCCCCGACGGACTCAGATGAACGTGAACATCAATCAGCCCGGGAAGAATCGTTTTGCCCACCGCTTCGACTGCTTCCGCTTTCAGAGACTTGGGATCGGGACCATCGCCCTCGTAAACTTCGGCGATCTTTCCGCCGCGCACCAGCACGCTTCCGGTTTCAATCACCTTGCCATTTCCCACAAAAATGCGCGCGCCGCGAATTAGAAAGGTGTCACCGCGAGCGAGTTGCCGCGCCAGAAGCTTGGTTTCAACAATGCCTTGCCGCGTGTGCATTTGCCACGCCCCGAGCAGCAAGAACGGCGTCAACACGGCCGCCAGCCACAGCTTCGCCGAGGGACGAATCTTCTCTTCTTTTTCCCAGCGAAACAGCTTAAAGGCGATGAACAGACCGACGGCAGTAGTGAGCAGCAAAGCCAGCGTGGGCTGAATGATTGTCCTGATTCCGCTATTCCAGGAAAGCAGGCTCTGAATGCCCGTCACCATGTATCGAGCCGGGACGAACAACGTCACCACCTGCAGCCAGGGCGGGAACATGGAGGGAGGAAATGTCGCTCCACTCAGAAACAGCATTGGAAGATAGATGAGCTGCACGACGAGCTGACTTTCCTGCATCGAGTTCACAACCGAGGCGATGATCATGCCGATGGCGCGGAAACCAGCGATCGCGACCGTGACAAAAAGAAAAATCAAGCCAATCGACTGCGGCCATGGCATCCCGTATAAAGTGTGCGCGAGCACGAAAATGAGGATGACGTTCGGCATGTACAGGATCCAGCCGGTTACCACCGAAGCAACCAGCAACGGCAGCGGCGTGATCGGCGTGACCTTGTAACGGCGTAGAATATTGGCTTCGCGCTCTTGCACCGCCCGAATCCCCGCGCCGAACAGGCCATTTCCGAGAATGCCGATCACCAGCACCATGCCGATTACCACGGTCATGGCTGCCCCGCGCTCGGCATGCATCGCCTGGCCGAAAATAAAGAAAAAGATCAGGGGAAACAAATAATTAAAGAAGATGACAGACCGCTGGCGAAGCGCCAGTTTCAGATCCAAAGCGATCAATGCCTTGTAACTCTTCATGATTCTTGACTCATTGGCGCAAGCTCTTGCCGGTGAGCTCGATGAACACGTCTTCCAAACTCGGCTGCTTCAGGCGCACGTCCGTCAATTCCATTTCCTGCTGATCGATCCACTTGACCAAATCGACCAATGTCGCCGCCGGACGCCGCGAGTGAACGGTCAGTGTGTGTCCGGACGAATCGAGCGTGCTCTCGGTCGCTTCCACCCAGGTCGGACGAGACGCAGGAAATGGCGCCGCACAGGTTACCACGATGCTCGATGCGCTGCGGCTTTGCTGCTGCAGACGAGCCGGAGTATCGAGCGCGATGATGCGGCCTTCGTCGACAATTGCAACCCGATCACAAAGACGTTCTGCTTCTTCGATGTAGTGCGTAGTCAGCAGAATAGTGCGCTGCTCGCGCTTTAACTCCTCGAGCAGGGAATGAATCTCCGCGCGCACTTGCGGGTCAAGACCGGTCGTGGGCTCGTCCAGGAAAATAAGCTGCGGATCGTTCAGCAGCGCCAGAGCCAGCGCCAGCCGCTGCTTTTGACCGCCTGACAGAGTTCCGTAGAATGCATTTTTCTTCTCGTCCATCTGCAGGCGCTTGAGGAGTTGATGCAAATCGACATGGCGCGTGTAGAACGAGGCGAAGACTTCCATCGCTTCGTGCACGCGAATTTTTTCCGGCAAATTGGTCGCCTGTAGACACACGCCAATTCTGTCTTTCAATTTTTGGCGCTGCCTGTCCGGATCGAATCCCAGCACAGCGACGTTTCCGCCGCTACGCGCGCGGAGTCCCTCCAGAATTTCAACTGTTGTGGTCTTGCCTGCGCCGTTTGGCCCGAGAAGGCCGAAGACCTCGCCCGTGTGGATTTCGAAGTCGATACCCTTTACGGCTTGTACTTCGCCGTACGACTTCGTCAGTCCTTGCACAGAGATGGCCAGAGAAGTAGCGATCATGTGGAACGGATAGGCTACTTAAGAAAGAACCGGGAGTCAAAAGGAGATTCAGAAAAGTGCAGTTGTAATCGAATTCCGAAACGCCATCAGCTGAGACGTGCCTGGGAGTCGTCGACCGGCCGCCGCTCCCACCAAATACGCGGCGCCTGGACAACTGGCTTTTTCTCGCAATGGAAACCGCGCCGCCCTAACTCTTCGACGACTAGATCGATGGCCCGGCTGACGGAGGCCCGAACTGCATCACTCAGCGGCTGACCGGGATCAAAGCATGTTCCTACGATTCCCACAAGCAGGAAGTCTCGGGGCGCTGCGCCCAGCATGTCCGCGGCGATCAGACATTCCGACAAAGCGGGCGAATGAGGATCTAACCGCTGGGCAGTGATCTCCCGGACAATGTCTTCCTTTCGATAAAGAATGACGGAGCCGACTGAAGCGTCGTCGACTACGGAATCAACAAGAATGACGGCGTCTAATCCGGCGATCCGATGGGTCAAATCGAGAGCGGGCGTGCCCAGATCCGCGATCTCAACACCCTCACCGAATGAGTACTGTGCCTCGAGCATGTGCACTACATACGGACCGACGGCGTCATCCCCCAGCAGGACGTTACCGATGCCGCCGATGAGCGCTCGTTTCACAGAATCTTGGTCACGCCAATCTTACGTCCAGACGGATCGAACGCGTGGCAGGCGCAAGCCATGCAGGGATCGAAGGAGTGCACCGTCCGCAGCACTTCCAACGGTTCCTCCGGACGCGCCAGCGGAGTATGCAGCAGCGAAGCTTCATACGGCCCATGCGCTCCCGCATGGTCCCTCGGGCTCGCGTTCCAGGTCGAAGGAACCACCGCCTGATAATTCTTGATCTTCTCGTCCTTGATGACCACCCAATGCGACAGCGTTCCGCGCGGCGCCTCGTGCGTTCCCACGCCTTGCACTTCATGTGACGGCAGCACGGGCTGATTGTGGACAGTGTAATCGCCCTTCGAAATGTTATCCACCAGCAACTGCCAATGTTTCTGCGCCAGTTCCGCCAGCATGCAGGCGCGAATGGCGCGTGCCGCATGGCGTCCAAGCGTGGAATGAAGCGCCGCAGGCGTGGCACGAACTCCGCCGATCGCCGCAATTTTTTCAACCGCCAGATCCGTATATTTGCGCGTCAAAGGATGTCCTTGCGCGTATCCGATCAGCACCTGCGCCAACGGTCCGACCTGCGCCGGTTCATTGTTGAATCGCGGACTCTTTACCCATGAGTATTTTCCGTCCGCATTCCACCCGGTAAAGGCAGGTTCGGTCTCTCCTACCCATGGATGCAGCGGCCGATCACCCTGATAGTAAGCGTGAGCCACGTCTTCACTCACCGATTGCCGGAAGATCGGGTCCGACGCCGTCTGAAATCCGTGCACGGCCGACAGATCTCCATCGTGAATGTAGCCGCCCGGCAGGTCATAAGCGGAGCCGCGGCTATCCAGTGGAAGATCGGGCACCGCGAGATAGTTGCGCACTCCACTGCCGATCTTGAACCACTCCGGATACATCGCTGCCACCGCGCACACGTCCACGAAATAGACCTGCTGCACGAACTGCACAACTTCATCCAGCAAGGTGCGGATCAGTTCCAGCTTATCCATGCCCAGCGCCGAAGTGCTGTCGAGATCGATCGCATTGGCGACTCCTCCCACCGTCAGGTTCTGAATGTGCGGAGTCTTTGAGCCCAGGATTCCCACCACCTGCAGCGCCTTGCGCTGATATTCGAGCGCCTGCACATAATGCGAGAAAGCCAGCAGATTGATGTCAGGTGAGAGACGCATCGCCGGATGCCCCCAATAGCCGTTGGCAAAAATCCCCAGCTGTCCGCTTGCTGCAACCGCATTGACGCGATCCTGCGCCGCTTTGAGTTCGTTGCGCGAGTTGCGAGTCCACGGCGACAGGCTCTCGGCGAGTTTTGACGTCGCTGCGGGGTCCGCCTTCGGAATCTGCAGCACATCGACCCAATCGAGCGCCGGCAACTGATAGAAGTGCACAATATGGTCGTGCAAGGCATGCGCGATCAGAATCAGATTGCGGATGTATTGCGCGTTGAGCGGGATTTCCAGCTTGAGGGCATCTTCCACCGAGCGCACGCTGGCCATGGCATGCACGGTGGTGCATACCCCGCAGAAGCGCTGCGTAAACAGCCATGCGTCGCGCGGATCGCGCCCGCGGCTGATGTTTTTCCTTGGGATCTTTCGATTGAGGCGAGATGTCGTGGGCTGGATTGGGGATGGTCTGGGTATCGGCGAGAATACATGAAAACGTATGAAGGTTCTACCAGTCTGGCCGCAGGATCCCTGTTTGGCCGCTCCGACCCTCCTTTATCGAGCTCTGGCGCACTCCCGGTGAGCCCGTCCTAATCGAATGATCGTTTATCGGATATTCCGGAATTGTAGACCGTGACCTAAATCACAGATGGACGTGATAAGGGTCTCAGGTCGATTCCGAATAATCCCAAGGTCGTGAAAAAGGAAGCGCACGGCATAGATCCGTGCGCTTTGACATCACTCGGCCATTCCGAGCCGCCAGCAGTTCTTAGAAGATCAAGTGCAGCGTCATCTGGATCTGCCGTGGCCCGCCAATCGTCTTATTCGTCACTCCCAAACCGGCCGGGCAATTGTAGAACCCGACATTCGAACTGGTGCACGAGGTCGGCAGCGGAGTGGTTCCCTCAATCGGAAACTGATTGTAGAACGCGTTCTGCGAGACATCGTCGATGGGGATGTCGAAGCTCGCGGTATTGGTCACATTGAAAACGTCGAAGCTGTATTTCAGCGAGTACCGTTCGCTGAGTTGCGTAATTTTCACCAGAGAAACCTGCAAGCTCTTCTGCCACGCCTGCCGGAAAATGTTGCGTTGGCCGTTGGTGAAATTGGTTTCGTAAAGATCGTTCGATGGAATCGCTCCGCCCAGATCGCCCGGGCTCAACAAGGGCAGCGTGAAGCACGCGGAATTCAGCGCCGGGGTCGCGAATGCGCCCGAAGCGCCAGTCACCGCGCTCTTGGCCGTGCAGCCCGCAGCCAGTGGAACCACCGGATTGGTAATGCCGTCATACACGCTGTAGAAGATGCTGCCCACCGCACCCGTGTAGTCAATAATGCTGTAGGGCTGTCCGCTCTGGAATACTGCGCTGCCATCGAGTTCCCACCCGTTGCTGAATTTCCCTTTGAACGACGAATCGTTGAAGAACTTCGGCAGCATGTAGGTGTAGCTGAAGTTGAAAATGTGCGTGCGGTCGAAGTCCGACGATCCATAGGCGGAGCGCAGATTCAAAGGATTATTTCCGTTGAAGAACAATCCCATCCCGCTCTGCTCATCGAGCGCATGCGAGTAAGTATAAGAGAATCCCACGCGCAGGCCATGGCTCATGCGCTTTTCCACGTGCGTCTGCAAGGCGTTATAACCTGAAACTCCCGCTGCGGTGTACGACTCCGACTCCGCCGAATACCCGAGGTAGGGCACGCGCAGGTCCACGTTGCCGCCTTCATAGTTCGTCTGGAAACACGTATTCGGTACTGGCGCCGGACCACAGTCGACGCCCGTCTGCAGGTTGATCGCGTCGAATGTGTTCGGATTCACCACGGTATAGCCGTAGGTGTACGACTGCGGATAGGGCGAATTCGGATGAATGATGTTTGTGGGTGAAGCGATTGCCGGCTGATTGAAGGGGAGCGGAATCACTCCGTGCCTTCCCAGATTTCCCACGTAGCCCACTTCAAACATCAGATCGTTTCTCGGCTGCCACTGCACGTCGAGAGTCTGATTCATCGTGTAGGGCAACTTATTGGCTCGGTTGTAGGTGGCAAAGGAAAACAGCGGATCTCCGTTCGCGATTCCCGCCGTCAGCCCCACGCCACCGTTGGGCAGAAATTGGGTGATATCGGCGGGGTTGCCGCTCGGACCGGGGCCCAGCGTTATACCCCATGGATTGGACAGCGAATACGGTCCCGGTGTGAAGGAACTGGGAGAGTTGCAGGTGGGGATGAAGCCTTCATAAAGATAGTTGGCGGCGCCGCAAGACTGCGCATTCACGTAGGGCGGAGTCTGATTCACTCCGAACGGGCCGCCGTTGATTACACCCTCCGCATATCCCGGGGAGAGGTACGAAAAGAGTTCCCCGCGATCGTAATAAAGCCCCCAGCCAGCGCGGACCACGAGCTTGTCGTTGAACTTGCGCGGGCTCCACGCCAGGCCGACGCGAGGCGCCAACCCCCACTGCCGGCCCGTTAGCGTCGTCTTGCTCACGCCTTTGGTTGGAAACAAGGCGTTGTTTCCGGCAATGATGATGCCGTTGGACGTGATGGTGTCTGTGGCATCATCATACGAATACAGGGCCGGATCGAAATTGAAAATCCGCCCGTACTTCTCCGTCAGCCCGCCATCCCAGTCAAAGCGCAGGCCGCCTGTGAGGCTCAGATTCGAACGGAACTGAAACTTATCCTGAACGAACGCTCCGGCCTGCCCGGCGCGATAGTAGCGGTTCGCATTGCCCTGTAAAAATTTTGTTGTAGTGAAATCGTCGTTGGTCGTCACTAACCCTTGCACGAACTGCGAGAAGTCGGCCGTCGAAATCATCCCCTGGTTGGTTCGCTCATCGCGGGTATTGAGCTGTGTGTAGGAATAGCTTCCCCCGAACGTAACCGTGTGCTTGTTGTGCATCCAGATCGCATTCGCCGATGGCATGATGCGATTCTGAAATGCGCCGGTAAACGCGCCCTGGGACGCCGCGCCCTGCCCGATCGTCAAAAACTGCAGATTCTCGATGCCCGCGGGATTGGCGGCGCCATTGCTCAGCCCCAGTGGATCGACGATCGTGATCCCCGGAAAATATGGCGAGCCGAACGTGTTAATGCCCATTTCCTGCGGCGTAAATGGCTGCGCGATCGTGCTGTAAACCTTCTCTCGCAAAATGCCCAGCACCTCCGTCACGCTCAGGCTGGGCCGCAGAGTCTGCGTATTCGTCAGCGAAGCTACCTGGCTGCCCGCGTCCAGATGCTGCGAAAAGCCGGCAACGTTCGAGTAGGCGTAAGGCGCAAGGCTGGGATCGTGCTGGTAGTAATACTTTGCCGAGACTGTGTCCCTCGTGCTCTTGTTCCAGTCAAGATTTGCCACCGCCTGATCTGCAAGAAAATAAGCCGTGCCGGGACTGATCGCGTTTTCCGGAAAGCTTGGCGTTGGAATCTGACCGTCGCTGTACGGAATCATGTATTGCCCGTTGGGTAACTGCGCCTGAAAGAGCGCGAGAGCGACCGGGCTCACGTTGGCCGCGGTCAAAGAGGTGCCCCATTCGTCGTTCGAGATGTCCGCCATACACGTGGCAAACTGCGCGCTCGATCGATTGATCGTGCCGCAACCCGGTGCAGCCATCAAGAAATTCGGATTAAGATCGGCGGGTACCAGCATCCGCGACAATCCAATCTCCTGATCGGAATCGTGCAGGTGTTGATAACTGACAAACGCGAACAGTTTGTCTTTGATCAGCGGTGCGCCAATCTTTCCGCCCGCAATGTAGCGATGCAGCTGCGGAACCTTGTCGTTGGCCGGAAGATTCGGATCCTGCTTGTCAAAAAACGGTGCCGCGTTGATCCAGTTGGTGCCGCGATTCGCATATCCTTCGCCATGAATATTGTTCGTCCCGGAAGCGGTGCTCATATCGATGTGTGCTCCGCTCGTGCCTCCCGCCTGCGCGTCATACATCGAGGTGTTCACGCGAAGTTCCTGAATCGTTTCCGGGGCCGGCGTCGGAATGCCCTGTCCGATCGCCAGATACACCGATGCCGTGCTCTGAATCGGTGCCGCGCTGGTGCTGGCCGCATTCGCCACGCCCGTATTGTTCACGATTCGTGCCGACGCCACCTGGCTTGTGCTCTTGCCGTTGAACAGACTGCTCACATCCACGCCGTTGACCAAAAAAGTATTGCTGGTATCTCGCTGACCGTTGGCCCAGATCGGCTGATTCCCGAGTCCCGTGTTCACCCCGGTCCCTCCATTCAGCTCCGCGCTGACGCCAGGGGAAAGAATGGCCAGCTGCGTGAAGCTTCCGGTCGGCAGAGGCACCGCCTGTATCTGCTGCTCTTCCAGGATGTAGCCGTTCGTTGTGTCGACGGCATTCATGATCGGAGCCGCGTCAACCTCGATCGTCGTTCCCACCTGTCCCACTTTCAGCGACACGTTCAGCGTTGCCGTTCGATCCGCCTGTACAAGGATGGCGGGCAGCTTTTCGGTTTGAAATCCATCGTGGGTCACCGTCACCGTATAAGTGCCGATCGGCAGGTTGACGAAATCGTACGATCCGGTCGTATTTGTCTTCTGGGTGCGCGTCAGCTTGGTCTGATCCGCCACGATCGTCACGGTCGTGTCTGGCAGCACGCTGCCGCTCTTGTCCGTCACCGTGCCCGTAATTCCGCCCAGCGTCTGTTGCGCCCCGGCAGCAGCGCAGAACGTTAGAAGAACAATCAGAATCGAAACGATCGAGAAAATGCCCGGCTTCATCTTCTGCGTCATCGCGACACCTCATCAATGGGGATCTATAAAAACAAGAATCCTGTGCAGCCTGTCGCGACCGCCCCAGTCATCTCATAGGTTGCTCGAAACTCAAATGCAGAGCTGGTTTACTCTGCGGCAGGCTGGCAAACTACCCCGCAAATGTACGCGAACTTGCCCCAAAGTGGAAGTCTGCGTGCTAATGAAATTTCTTTTTGTCGGGAATCAGTAATTTTTATGACTGCGAGAGTTCTGCCGGCTCGGAGACGGCCTCTTTCTTGCCTCGTCCGCGGACCGCAAACCACGCCAGTCCCGCCCCCAGGTAGGCTACATAGATGTAAGGCAGTTTTCCGTAAGGACCTTCCGGCACTGGATAAAGATTGCCGATGAGTGCCAGCAGCATGGCCGCAGCGGCCAAAGCCGAAACTACCTGCGCTCCCGAGGTCAATGCATTTTCTCGTCGCAGGTAGCGCGGCAGCGCCACGCACACCAGCGCATACGCGACAATAAATCCGTAAGTCGCCAGCGACCCCAGCCATCCATAAACATCCAGTCCGCTTGCCCCGCGAGCCGCAAGCGCAGCCACCGGCGCTACCGCGGCAATGCCCGTGATGATCACCGCCAGGCTCGGCGTGTGATTCCGTGCATGCGTTTTCTTCAATACTTCATGCGCCAATCCGTCATGTGCCATTCGCAACAGCACCCTTGCCGCCGCGGTGATGCAGGCCAGAGTCCCAGCAAATAAACTGACCAGCGCTCCGATATCGATCAGCAACCCTAGCACCGGCGCGCCTCCCACGCGCGCTAGCACATACATGGGGGCATCGCTTTTGCCGAGATCCTGACCAACCACGTGAAACCCGAGAACCTCCGCATAGGCACACACCGTGAAAAAAGCCCCGGCAAGAACCGCGCTCTGTATGACCGCACGCGGAATCGTCTGCAGCGGATTCCGTGCCTCCGCTCCCAAGGTCGTCGCGCTTTCGAATCCAACAAAGCTGAAGAGTGCCAGCACCAATCCCAACCGCAGCCCGCTGCCCGTCATGCCAGTCAAATGCAGTTCTTCGGCGTCCCACTTCCATCCGTGACGATAGAGAAGCAACACGACCACAATCACAATCACTGACACGGATGCCGCTTCGATCCACAACATCAGTCGCGCCGAAATCTTCACATCACGATACGCGATCCACATGGATACGCATGTCACCAGAAGCGCAAGAAATACCGCAGACAGCACGTGCCCCGTTGCATCGCGCAGCAAAAGATTCGCGTAGTGATAAAACCCTCCAATCACGCTCGATCCCGTGGCCACATAGGCAAGCAGCAAACTCCACGCCACGGTCGCTGAGAGCCAGCGCGGCAAGGTCATCGAGGCATAACTGTAAAGCGATCCCGGAGACGCGGAAAGCCGCGCATATCGGCTGATGCACAGCGCGACCAGAAGAATTGCGACGGTCGCCAACACATACGCGAGCCACGTGCCATTCCCCGCCAGCGCACATACCAGTGGAATCGTCGCTGCCGGCGTGGTCGTCGGCGCCATCGTCGATACCGATTGCGCCAGCGTCTCCGTTGGCGAAAGAATCTCGCGCTGCAGGCCAAAATCAGTCTGCGCCTGCGAATCCTTGGCGGGGTGAGATTCAGCGTTTGCCGAGCCGGTCATGGTTGGGCAGGGATTGTACAACAGCCGCCTTCCGGTAGTGATGTAGTTTGCGCTGTCATCCTGAGCAACCGTAGTTTGCGCCGCGAAGGCCCCGGGCTAGCCGCGCGTCGCGGCGCGGTGTTGGCCGCAACAAACGCGCGTTTGGCTCGCTTCCTTGTCACCGCCCCATCAGACAAAACTCAACTCTCAGCGGCATTTTGCTAGAAGAAAAATCAATCGGCCTCAGTCAAAAACAAACGCGCACTATTTTCAGGGTCGTGATAGTTTTCGCTTGAGAACTAAAGAAACGGGGCCGTCCCAGCAGATCTCAAAGGCGGCCCCAGTTTTCGGAGTCCGGCAATGAGAATCTGCCCCAACACCTCATGCGTGGCCTTTGGCCGCATCGTCTATTCGGTGAGAACCCGTTGCCCATTCTGCAAGTGGGACCTGAAGCCTTCACTTCCCGCTGGCACCACGCCTGCGCCGCCACCGCCAGCGCAGAAAGACACGCGCCTCCCGGCAACTCGCTGAGCCGGCATTTCCCTCGTTCCTGTAGAGGAGGATTGTGATTTGCGAAGGGCACGACTTCGGTCTTTGAGCCTGCCCTGAGCAAGCGAAGCGCGCCGAAGGGTGCCGCAAAGACTCCCACTAGGTTGCGGCTTAGCCGCTGAGGGGCGCCACACCACGCCATCACACCAAGTGTTCTAGTTCTTAGGAAATTCCAGCAAAATAAATTTTGCCGGCGCACCCGCACACCATAAATCTTTCTGATGCCCGGGCGCTAGCCACTGAACTCCACCCGTGTCCAGTTTGACCATCGCCGCGAAGCTCATGGTATGGTGGGGCTGGGGCCTGCCCTGCATCATACGCACTTTGTCGGTCAGAGCGACCACAAGCAGCGGCCCATCCGTCAACGGCAGTATTCCTTCGTGCTGAAGTTCAACTTCCGAAACCCGGATTCCGTCTTTTACAAAGAGAACCTCTTCCGTCCCACCTTCGAGGATGTGTAGCCCGCGATCCTCATCCCATGTAGATGCAGCCTGGCGTCGCTTTTCATCCTGCAGGATCTCAATCGTTACGTTGCGAAAAGGTTTGTCCGAAACATTGCGCGCGACGTGCGCGAAATTGCCCGGAGTGAAACGCGTTTCTCCATCCTGCAGTTGCAACCGAATCGGATCCTTCCCTTTTACCGCATTCACTACTTCCGATGCGCCGAGCGTCACATAAATGTAATCGTGGTGGTGCAGGTGCATCTGCGTCTCGCCATGGGGCGGCACCTCAACACTGAACACGCGCAGCTCTTCGTTCTTGAATACCAGATGATGATGCGGTTCGGCAGTGATCTCCACTTCCGGCGGCGCTTGGGCGAGCCCAAGTGCAGTGACCAGCAGGAAAAGAGCGGAGCGAAAAAAAGGTCGTCTCATGAGGCGGATTGTATCTTGAACATTG
Source organism: Candidatus Sulfotelmatobacter sp. (assembly GCA_030040965.1). Lineage (GTDB taxonomy): Bacteria > Acidobacteriota > Terriglobia > Terriglobales > Acidobacteriaceae > Sulfotelmatobacter. Next base: position 21,572 of record JASHOT010000342.1, read on the forward strand.
CTTGGATTGTCGAAGGGCGTAGCTGAAAGGAAGTCCGCGGAAGTAAATTCAGTCGGCTTCAGCGCTCACGCGTCACACGAATCCATTGTTCCATCTGATCCAGATATTCAGTCAGCGCGCGCCGCCCGGTCGCGGTCAGTCGATACTCGGTCCGAGGAACGCGTCCCTCAAAGAATTTCACGCACGAAATATATTCCGCTTCCTCGAGCTTGCGCGCATGCACGCTCAAATTGCCGTCGGTCGTTTTGAGCACACGCTTCAAATCGTTGAAGCTGAGGGACTCGTTCGTCGCCAGCGCGCTGACAATTCCCAGCCGGATGCGCTCATGAATCAACCGGTCGAGTTCTGGAAGCTCGGGAGCCGTGGCTTCGGCACGCTGCCGTGTGCGCGCCTCCAGCTTTGCCGGCTTTGCGTGTTTTATTCGAGAGGAAACCGACCTACCCACCGTGTCTCCTCGCGATCAGAAATCCAAAAACCACGTGCAATCCACCAAATCCTGCTGCCAGAAACCAGTTTCCCCACGCTGCTGGCCCCAGTGCCGCCAGACCGCCGAGCAGCAGGAAACAGACTCCCATGACCGGCACGATCGAAACCGAGAATGCGCCTCCCGTCATAATTCCGGCGCCGTACAGCAGCAACCAGGTTGCGGGAAGAGCCGACGTGTCACCCGTGCGAAACAGCTGAAAGGTCAGGAATGCTCCCGCGACCAGAGGAGGAGCCAGTCCCAGCGCAACTTTACGCGCCGGGCCGGAAAACAGGGGAAGGCCGCGCCGGTTCGCCTTCCAGGTGCAGGAAAGCAAGGCAATCGCAACCGCGACTACTCCTTCCGCCAGCCATACACGCAACCAGGTGAAGTTAGAGGTCTGCTGCGTCGCAAGCCACGCCGCAAACAGGGCCGTGCCGCCGACCAACACCTGCCCCCACCCCGAAACCGCGGTAAACGACGCCGAGCGCTCCATGGTGTCGCGGATAAAGCGCAGATCGTCGGCCATGTCATTGCCAAAGTCCGGAACGGCGTCCTTCGACAACGGCTTCAGTGGCCGGTGAAAACGGCGCAACCGGTGAGGTCGGGTTTCTGACATGTATCAAGAATAGCGAGGCGGTCAACCTATGGTCAAGTACTTTGTAATGCAGAGTGAGTCTCAACTTGGGAAGGGCACGGCTTCAGCCGTGCCGAAAGATGTTCGTTGACGTGAGCGGCTTCAGCCCCTTGAGAGGCTACTTTGCAGACGAAGACAACTCCCCAAACACGCCAACTCCGTTGGTGGTCGGCACGTAGACTTTGCCGTTGGCAATGGTGGGCGCGGCGTACTTGTTTCCCACACCAAAGTTGTCTCGTCCGTTGGCAGCCTGCGTCGTGTTGTAGAGTTCAGCGAGCGTATTTGCGGAAAGAGCGTGCAGCACGGCCGGATTCGTATTCTCCACGGCCCATACAATCACGTTCGTGCCGTCGTTGCCCGAGACCATCATCGTCGCCCCGGGAAACCCGAAGACGTGCTGCGACTGCGCTACCGGCGTGGTCTGCAGTTTCGCATCGGTGAACTGAAATGCCAGAATCGGAGATTCCACCGGTCCGTAGTACAGCCTCGATCCCGCAAACACAGGACTGTTCCACATTCCTCCGGGAAGTGCGCTGGGAAGCTCCTGGTAAATGTTGTTCGTGGTCGAATTGTATTTTCCCAACTGATTGCGATTCACGATATACAGGTTTTCATCTTTGCCCGCGCCCGCCGCCAGTTGCCATGTATTGCCCGACGAATCCTTCAAGTTCGGCAAAATTAGTGCCGCTCCAGATCCCAGGTCGACATCGCAACAATTCTCCTCCCCCTGGTTGTACATTTCGAAATATCCGTTTACCTTTAGCCCCGTCGAAACGCGCAGGAACGCGTTCCCATAATCACCTTCCGACGGAAATCCTGACGAGTTCAGCGTCGTATCGAATACCCCATTCGCATCCAGGAGGAAGATGTTTCCTTCGCCATCGTAGGTCAGCCCCCCTCCCGATCCCCAAATCGCACCTTCATTTCCGTTCGGCGTCACGTTCAGAATGCTCGTCTGCTTCAGAGTCGATGCGCTGTAGCCCATAATCCACCCTGTGTATGGGCGGATGTCGCAATGCGATGCCCAGGTCAGATAAACCGTCTCTTTGGCCAGCAGCAAACCAGAGCGCTCTTTATACTGCGCGGGATCGAAAATCACGTAGCCGTTCGAGCTGTTATCGCCTGTGCCGGGATATTGCCCTGTGATCTCCACCGGTCCGTCGAAAAGTTCTTTGCCGGTGGGAACCGCTAGCGCATGCAGCCGTTGGTGATAATTTCCTGACGAGTCTTTTGACATCGCGACCAGGTAAATAATCCCGTTGCTCCCTGCCGGACGGGAAATCACCGGAGTCGAGGTAATCCCAATCACCGGCACGACCTGGTTGCAGCCGCGATCGTCGGAAGGCGTCTCGCCCGACAGTAGCGTTGATGTTTGCCAGTATTGCGTCCCGGTATCGGCATCGAACGCGTACACATAGTCTCGCTCCGTCGCCACAATCAGCACGTTGTGCGTCCCACCCGCAATCGTCACCGATGAAACGTACAGCGGCTCGGCGTCGACATAGCCATCGACCGACAACACAAAAAGCTTTCCGAAGCTGTTTACGTTGACATTGCTCGGCGTGAGCGTCGTCTCCGCGTTGTCAAAGCCGGTACGCGCGGTGTTGTAGCGGTAGGTAAGTACATCCTGGCCGGAAGCGACAACTGCCCATAACATCGCAGTCATGATCAGCGCTGATAAACTACGGATGTGTGCAATCTTCATAAATTGGGTATCTCCCAATGCTTGGATGGGAGGGACGACGGTAGTCTGGACTTCTCACTGATCGCGGCGAAGTGGGGCGCTTCCCGGGTCAGTTGCTCACTGTTTTCGCGCCTCTCAGCGCCTTGCTAATACTGGAGAGCGCTTCCTGGGGGAAATCAGTATATCACCGATCTCGGCAAATTATTGATTGGAATCGGACTCGTCCTGGTGGTGGCTGGCGCCATTTTAACTATCTTTGGACGAACCCACCTTCCCTTAGGCCGTCTACCGGGCGATATCGTGTACCGCGGTAAACACTCGACGGTCTACTTTCCGCTCGTCACCTGCCTCCTGCTGAGCGTGATCTTATCCCTTGTTTTCTATGTCTTAGGTCGCTTTCGAAGGTAGGGAGAGAATTTAGGGGACAGAGAGAGAAGAAAGATGCAGAGTCTTCCTTCTCTCGCTAGAACTCAGCCCTTACTGAATCAGCGTTCCGCCGTTCGCTTCCTCTTCCGGCGGAATCACTACGGCAGCCGCTACCCGGTCGCCCGGCTCCAGATGCAGCAGGCGCACTCCCTGTGCATTCCGTCCTGACTCGCGGATGGTCGTCGAATCCATGCGAATGATCTTGCCGTACTGGCTGATCAGCATGACCTGCGAGTTCTCGTCGACCTGCGCAATGCCAACGACTTTGCCCGTGCGTTCGGTGGTTTTGATGTTGATCACACCCGAACCGCCGCGTCCCTGCAAACGATACTCATCGGCGGCCGTGCGCTTGCCGTATCCGTTCTCTGAAACCGAGAGAATCAGCGATCCCTTGACGGGCAGAGTCTCATCGGTCGCCGTGCCCTCGGGGACGCCGGCCTCGGCCGCGGCCTTCGCCGCTTCCGCTTCGGCCTTCTGCGCATCTTTTGGCGTGGTCGCCATGCCAACGATGTAGTCGCCCTTGTCCAGGCTCATGCCGCGGACGCCATAGGCCGGACGTCCCATCGACCGCACATCGGATTCGTCGAACCGAATCGCCTGCCCGTCATGCGAGGCCAGGAATACGATCTGATTTCCGTCGGTGAGAGTGACCCCAACCAGTTCATCTCCCTGGTCGATGCCGATGGCGATGATGCCGCGCGACATCACATTGCAGAAGTCTTTCAACTCGGTTTTCTTCACGGTTCCATTGCGCGTAGCGAAGAAAATGTAGCGACCCTCTTCTTCGAGATTCCGCACCGGCAGGAACGTGCGCACGGTCTCGCCCGGTTGCAATCCGATCAGGTTGCTGACGTGCTTGCCCTTGCCCGCCGCGCTGACGTCGGGCACCTCGTACACCTTGAGCCAGTACACGCGGCCCGTGTTGGTGAAGATGAGAATGTAGGCGTGCGTCGACGCGATGAACAGATGCTCGACGAAATCCTCGTCGCGCGTCTTCATCCCGGTTCGGCCTGTGCCTCCGCGCCGCTGCATGCGGTAGGTGGAAATCGGCGTCCGCTTCAGATATCCGGAGTGGCTGACTGTTACAGCCACCTGCTCGTCGGCGATCAGGTCTTCCAGTACGATCTCGGCGGCTTCGTCTTCAATCCGCGTGCGCCGCTCATCGCCATACAGCTTCTTCACTTCTTCCAGCTCTTTCACAATGACTTTGCGCAGTTTTGCTTCCGACGCCAGAATCGACTCGTACTCGGCAATATTCTCGCGAACTTCCTTCAACTCGGTCGAAATCTCATCGATCGAGAGTTTGGTCAGCCGGTGCAATTGCAGCTCGAGAATCGCATCCGCCTGCTTCGCCGTGAATGGCTTTTCCGGGTCGAGCTTCGGCGCGCGCCCCGTCGTGTTGATCTCGATCTTCTTCCCGCCAAAGTAGAGAACCAGATTCTCTCGCGCATCGGCCCGGTTGGCGCTGCCGCGAATGATCGTAATCACGTTGTCGAGATGATCGAGCGCCACCAGGTAGCCCTCGAGAATGTGCTCGCGGTCTTTGGCCTTGGCCAGCAGATATGCGGTGCGCCGCCGCACCACGTCCACGCGGTGCTCGATGAAATACTTGATCGCCTGGATCAGTCCCATCTCGCGCGGTTGCCCGTTCACCACCGCCAGCAGGATCATGGAAAAACTTTCCTGCATCTGCGTGTGCTTGAACAGCTGATTCAGCACAATTTGCGGCTCGGCTCCGCGCTTCAGTTCGATCACGATCCGCATGCCGTCGCGATCGCTTTCGTCGCGCACGTCCGAAATGTCTTCAATATCTTTATCGTTCACCAGCTGCGCGATGCGCTTGATCAGCACCGACTTGTTCACCTGATACGGAATCTCGGTGACCACGATCGCCTCGCGGTCTTTGCTGAACGTTTCAATCGATGCCTTGGCGCGCATCATGAACCGACCGCGGCCCGTCTTGTACGCCTCGAAAATTCCCTGCCGCCCGTGAATGATTCCGTAGGTCGGAAAATCCGGGCCCTGCACGATTTTCAGAATTTCCGCCAACTGCGCGTTCGGATTGTTGATCAGCGTGATCGCCGCATCGACAATCTCGGTGAGATTGTGCGGCGGAATCTTCGTCGCCATGCCCACCGCGATACCGTCCGATCCATTGATCAGCAGATTCGGAACGCGAGATGGCAGGACGACTGGCTCCGGCGTGGATTCGTCGAAATTCATGACGAAGTCAACCGCATCTTTATCGATGTCGACCAGCATCTCCTCCGCGATGCGGGTCATGCGGCATTCGGTGTATCGGTAAGCCGCCGGCGGATCTCCGTCGACCGAGCCAAAATTTCCTTGGCCATCCACCAGCGGGTAACGCAGGCTCCAGGGCTGGGCGAGCCGGACCAGCGCGTCGTAGACGGCGCTGTCGCCGTGCGGATGGTACTTCTTCAACAACTCGCCGACGACGCCGGCGCACTTGGAAAACTTGCGGTTGTGCAGCATTCCCATGTCGTACATTGCATAGAGAATGCGCCGGTGCACCGGCTTCAACCCGTCGCGCACGTCGGGCAGCGCCCGGCCAATGATTACCGACATTGAATAGTCGAGATACGACCGCCGCATCTCCTCTTCAATGTTGACCGGTTGAATGTTCAGCGCCCCCGGACCATCGCTGCCAGGAGGTGGGGTCAAAGGAAGCTCTGGATTTTTATCGTCTGCCATTTTTAGCCTTCAGCCACCAGCTCTCGGGCGACACAGCAAACCACACCCGAGGTCGGGAAAGCAATGTAACTGATTGGATTTAAACGATGTTATGCCAACCTGGAACTATCTTGATTGTACCATGAACAGACGAGTTCCGGCTTGGGTGGCCTCGATGAGGGGCCTCAAGAGTTGACCTGTGGGATTCGGATTTTCAGTTCTTCATTCTTGATGTTCTTTGCGGATCTCTTGCTTTGCGATTCTCCTGGCGTTCTTCGCGAGTCTTTCTTTGCGATTACATCTTTTCTGCCTCTCTCGCTCGGAAGTTTCTTATGGCCCGACCATCACTTCATTCCGCGCTGCCGGCAGCCGGAAGCGTACACCGCGCGCCTGATTCAAGCGAACCGTCTCTTCCAGATTGAGTGAAGAAAGTTCAATTCGCTTATCCCACGATCCGCCGCTGTAGAAATCTCCATTCCCATAGAGAACTCCGTCGGCGATGGTGTAGCCCGAAATCTGTTCCTGGTGTCCGTCGCGAAACACCAGCACCGCATCCGCCGGCGGCTCCCTCGCCGCACTTGAGCCAGGCACACCATTCGCCGGCCGAGACGATTCTTCCTCCAGCATCTGCGACCCCGAACGAGCGTCGCCGCTTACCTGAACGTAACGCCCATTCTGCAGTTCAATCATGAGCGGAACCGGCGCTGTTGCCGTCTGCATACGCGCCTGTGCTGCTGTCCCACCCTGAACGATAATCACCGGCAGCTGCGCGGCTACGGGATATCCCGCGTCGTACAACGCATCTGCGTAAAACGGATCAAGCAGCGGAATTGCGCCGAAGCCGCCATATCTTCCAAAATTTCCGCCGAACCCGGCACGAAAATTCGCTCGCGCTCCAAAACCAGCTCCGCCGAAATGCCCGCCGCCGCGCTGCGCAGTCAAACACACTGGTGCGGCAAAAGTCAGCGCCGCCGCGCATAAGGCGACCATCACGGCCCGCACTTCAACGATCCTGCGCATATCAATTCGCCTGTGGAGATGACGGAACGTCAAACACAACCCCATGATCGTCATTGACTTTGCGCGTCGCCTCCAGATCCAGATCGGCCAGCGCTATTCGCCGCGCGTGTCCCGGCGTCAGATCGTACAGCGTTTGGCCAACGACAGCATAGTTACCGACTTCCATCTCGTGCCCGTCTTTGAACATTAGCGTCGTCGGCAGCTGCGGCGTTTCAGCCTGCACATTCGTGTTCGCCGCATGCGGCTGCGGCACATTCTTCACTGGAGGGATATACGAATCCGCGCCTGATCCCCGCCGGTCAAAAACGGTCGGACCACCCTGATAATCGGCATCATCGTTGGCCTGGGAATCATCTTGATCTTCCGCTTCCTGGGAATCCACGTCGACCGCATATGGCACCGCATACCAGACCGGTCCAACATAACCCTCATGACCGCCGCCACTGTGATGGGGATGATGATCGCCGTTGTCAGCCGAATGTCCCGAGCCCGGGGAGAAAGTCACCCGAGTTCCCGCCGTTCCATTCTGTCCGAGACCGCTCTGACTCTGATTGCTTTGACTGAAAGAAGTAACGCCCGGCGCTGCGCCGCTGAAAGCTCTTCCGCTGCCCTGAGAAGCTACTGAAGCGGGGGCGCCATTCGCCTGCGCCGCACCGGCTGAGACGCAGGTCACACAGAACGCCATCACCGCAAATGCCGCTACCGAAGCCGGAACCCACCGCTGCACGCGACCATGATACTCCAGCCTGCAACTCATCGCGCACCTCGCAACAGACCCACCTGCACTCTATTAGATCACTCTGTCCGACGCAGGGATAGCCGCATTTACAAACAGTTACAGGCAGCCTGGCAACCTCCCCGGACTATAATTTCGATGAAAGAAACAGGAATTTCGACAACCAAGCTCCCGCCCATGAAATCCGCCCTGCGATTCGCCACGCTGGCCCTGATCCTCGTGATCGTCGCCATGATCTCGGCTCTCACCGCCATGCGTTTCGCCATTCACGGACAGGAGGTCGCGGTTCCTGCGCTCGTCGGTCTGAATCCCGCCGAAGCCGACCGCGCCGTTTCGACACTCGGCCTCCAGGTCACCATCGAGCGCCAGTACTACAGCCCGCAAATTCCCGAGGGCCGCATCATGTCACAGCTGCCGGCACCGGGCACGAAAGTTCGCCGCGGCTGGGAAGTGCGCGTCGCGCAAAGTCTCGGGCCGACCCGCGTTGCCATCCCTGACGTCACTGGACAAAGCGAGCATGCCGCGGAACTGAACATTCGTCGCCGCGGGCTGGAAATTTCCTCCATGGCTCAGGTTGAAGAGCCGGGCATTCCCCCCGATCAGGTTCTTGCGCAGAGCCCTCCGCCCAAGGCTACTCAGGTGCTCGCGCCCAACATCAGCCTGCTTGTCACCGCTCCCGCCCAGGCGCAATTTTTCGTCATGCCCAGCTTCGTCGGACAACCGCTCGGCGCCGCCAGCCGAATCCTCGAAGACTCCGGGTTCAAGCTCGGCAACGTGACCATGGCCCCTCCACCGTCTATCGAGGAAGTCCCCGCCGCAACTCCCACCACGCCCCCTCCGCCGGCACAGCCCTCGCCCGCCAGCATCGTCGCCTCCCAGACCCCCGCCGCCGGGCAAAAAGTCGCGTCCGGAATCACCGTGAATTTCGAAGTCCATTGAAAGGTTTATCCACGGTGGTGTCGAATCTGGCGCGACTTGGCGCTTTGCAAGACTTCAACCGACCGGTACTGTGGCTCTGCCGGATGAAAATCATGCCCTCCAGAAAGACTGTTTCGAAGAGGCATCCTAAACCTGTTCGCCCTCCAGACCTGACAGAGTTAGGCCTGCGCCTGCTGGAAACTCATCGCGCACTCACAACGGAAATGGAACAACTCATGTGCGAGTTGCAAGAGAGTGTGATTCTCATCCAGGAAACCAGACGAGCGCGAATTTTGAAGTTCCCATCAGCGCCGTCTTAGGACATTTTCTTTATCCGGAACGATTGGCGATCCTTCGCGGCTCAGGAAGTTTTTCAAAGACAGCCGCAAAAAATCCATCGCACCGATGCACGCCTGGAATCGTCCGCAGATACGGACCTCGTGTGAGCCCCGCCGGCTCAGCTATTAATTCGCCTGCTTCCCTCAGCCGGTTCAATTCGTCGTTGCAGTCGACCAATCCGAGCGACGGGTTCTCTGCCAAAACTTTCTCAACCACCTCTTCATTTTCTTCGCGCTCCAATGAGCACGTCGAATAGACCACGCGCCCGCCGGAAGCAACCTGTCCAATTACCGACTCAAGAATCTCGCGTTGCCGCTTCTGGAGATCCATCAGATGGTCGGGTCGCAGCCGCCACTTGATCTCTGGATTCCGCGCCAGCGTTCCCGTTCCCGAGCACGGCACGTCGGCCAACACGCGATCGAAAAGTAATGTTGTTGGAAGCAGCCGCGCATCCGCATTTACGATCCAAATCCTTGCCGCCTGCGCCCGACGGAGCAGATTCGTCATCAGACGAGCGCGGTGCAGATGAAGCTCCAACGCGACAATTTTCGCGGCATAGTCGCGGTCCGCCATCGCCAGCGTCTTTCCGCCCGGGGCCGCGCAGCAATCCAGAATTCCCGCGCACCGCCGCGCGCCGCTCGCGGCAATCGCAGCCACCAGCTGCGAACCTTCGTCCTGAATTGCGACCTCTCTGCCGCGAAACGCCTTCGCTTTCGTAACGTCGCCGGACGCGATCCGTCGCGCGCTTTTTAGCAGTTCGCCCGGCACGATCCCGATCCCGTCTTTCTCAAGTTCCGCCTCGGGCGTCTCCTTGCGCAGCCGGATCGCGGTCCGTGGAATCTCCTGATCGTACTGGCAAATCGCGCGCGCGACCGCGAGTCCGTATTCGCGCGTCCACCGCTCGACCAGCCACTCGGGATGCGCCAACTCTCGAGCCAGTTTTTTAACTGAGTCGACCCCAACTGATTGGCATGCCCCACTTCTCGGCGGTTTTGCGAGAAGTGGGGACGTTGCGGGTGTCCCACTCAAGCCCGATTCTGGCTTAAGTGGAGATTTTGCTTCTGATACCGCGACTGTTCTCGTCAGTTTCCTCAGCACGGCATTCACAAATGGCGCCGCCGAACGCTTTCGCGCCCGCTTCACCAGTTCGACGCTCTCATCGAGCGCCGCATGATGCGGAATGCGATCCAGATAACGGAATTGATAGAGCGCCAGCCGCAGCGCGGTGAGAACCTCGGGATCAAGCTTGGCCAGCGGCTGCGAAGAGTGCGCCGCGATCTCTTCGTCCAGCCGCGACCGCCAGCGAAGCACGCCCATCACCAGCTCGGTGGCGAGTGTGTGGTCGCGCACAGAAAGTTTCTCGTGAGTCACAGAGTGCAGCAACTCGGATGCATACGCATCCTCGCGCTCGACGCGCAGTAGTATGTCAAACGCCGCCGCCCGCGCCGGCGAAACGCCCGATTTTTGGGATTGAGCTTTCGGCTTCAAGCCGTCAGTATGCAGCAGCGAAAGAAAGCGGCAAAGAGAAAAGCAAGCCAAGCGAGCCGTGCCAGCCCATCTCCTACGGCGCGGTCCACTCGTAGATCGAGCCCCACTCCTCATTGCCGCTGGCGCCATTGGTTGCGCCGTAGAGAGTCCCCGACGGCGTCACAATCAGATTGCAGCAGGGCGGATTGGGCCTCGGGTCGACGGAAAATCGATAAATCACCTGACCGCCCCATTTCCCGTTACCGGCCTGGGAAAGCGCGAACATGGTTCCAAAGTAACCCTGCCCGCCATCGACCGCATTTAAGCCAACCAGATCGCCTTTCGAATCCATGGTCAAAGTGAAGGGAAAGAACCCGCTCGGAGTCGTGAAATTCACTACCGTAAATTCGGTCCAGGTTCCGTCCGAGTTGGGCAAAAGCTCGAACAACATTCCGCAGCCTGTGCCTAAAACCCCGCATCCCGTGCCACCTTCGGTGGTGACCCCGAAGAGATTTCCATTCTTGTCGATCACCAACCCGCCCTCGGGCGCATTGCCATCGGGATAGCCGCAGAAACTATGGAGCAGCGAGTAGGTCCAGCCGTTTGCGCCGGGTTGTAATTCAAACACGGTGCCAATGCTGCATTCGCCGCCAAAGTAGGTCGTGCCAAACAGGTTGCCGTTCGCGTCCATCAGCAGCCCGTCGGGTTCCCCGCCGTACGGGCCATTTGAGAAGCTGTAAAGAACCGTCTCCGTCCACTGTCCGCTCGCGCTCGGCGAGAGTTCAAACACAATGCCTCCTCCACCGCTCCCGCCCAGGGTAGTAGTGCCATACAGGTTGCCCGAAGCATCCGTCATCAACCATGAAGGCAGGCTGCCGTCGCCAGTGCCGAAGGTGTAGATCGTCTGATACATCCATTCGCCGTCGCCTGTCGGCGAAAGCTCGACGATTGCGCTCTGTCGGTTTTCGCTATTGAGATTGAAAACAGTGGCGGCGAACAGGTTGCCCTTTGCATCGCGCGCAAAGGGAGTCTGCTGGCTCAGGGTAGAGTTCTTGCCCAACTGGTGCAGCACCTGAAACTGCCATGAGCCGTCGCTCTGCGGTGTGAGCTCGAAGATCATTCCGCAGTTCGGGTCGGCATTGGGATCACCTGCCAGGCCAAAAAGATTCCCAGAGGGATCCATCAGCAATGCCGAAGGCTCGCAGCCGATCAGGTTGTTGGGAAAGCTGTGAATGACCTTCGGCTGTGAGGCCGCTGCCGAAGCGATCGGCAAGAGAATTGTGAAGAAAACCACCGTGAGCCGTCGCAATGGTCTCGCGAGCATGAATCCCCCCGGAAGGAACGGATTGGGAAGGGGCGCCCGCATTGTATATCGCGCCTCAGCCGGAGGAAGGTGAAAGGAATGTTAAAAGATTGACTGCCAGCCTGCCTGGCTTCCCCGGACGTCGGAGGCCTTGCCATTCTCCCGTAGTACAGCGCTTCGACCCGAACTGCTTGACCTCCCACAGAACCTGCTATATAAGTTTGCCGACGGACATCGGCTGTCTTACCCTTCCCTCCCGCCGAACGGCCCGTCCAGAGCCGGTTTCCCGCTGGAGCCCGGTCCAGACCTCACGCAAAGGATTTCCCTATGATCCAGGCCAACGATCGTTGCCTTTCTTTCGCGTTCAAACGGAATTGCAGCCTCAGATCGCCGATTCGTCGCATCGCGTTATCCTGCGCCCTCGTGGCCGCTTGCCTGCTCATGTCCATCACTGCAACCGCACAAACCTTCACGAGTCTTTTCGATTTCAATTACCTCGACGGAGCCTATCCCTACTACGGCTCGCTCATTGTCGGCCCGGGCGGCAACCTCTACGGTACGACATGGTTTGGCGGTGCCTATGGGTACGGGACTATTTTCCAGGTTACTCCGGCCGGCGCCGTGACCACGCTCTACAACTTCTGTCCCCAGTACAGCTGCGCTAACGGGGGTGGAAACCCGTATGCAGGGTTGACCAATGGGCAGGACGGAAATCTTTATGGCGTAACGGGCTATGGTGGTACGAATGGCGACGGCACCGTCTTTCAAATCACTCCTGAAGGTACGTTCACAGCCATTTACATTTTTTGTACACAACCTGGCTGCGACGATGGCCTTCGGCCGGAGGCAGGACTAACTCTGGCCAAGAACGGCACCTTCTATGGCACTACCACCAATGGCGGCGCGAACGGATTCGGCACCATCTTCAACATCACGACAGAAGGAACTTTGACAGTCCTTTACAGCTTCTGCGCTCAGACCGACTGCGAGGATGGATACGAAGTGTTTAATCCACTCGTCGAGGCGTCTAACGGAAATCTGTACGGCACCACAGCGAGTGGTGGCGCTCACGGTCGAGGCACCGTCTTCCAAATCACGTCCAGCGGCAAATTCACTGTTTTACACAGCTTCGACTACACAGATGGCGCCGGTCCTTACGGTGGATTGGTGCTGGCGTCCAACGGGAATCTGTATGGAACAACCGCAGGCGGCGGCACCGGCGACGGGGGAACGATCTTCTACATATCCAAAGGCAATAAATTCCAAACGCTCTACAATTTCTGCTCTAAGGAATATTGTGCCGACGGTTCGGCGCCATTCGGGGCTCTAATCCAGGGCCAGAACGGCAGACTCTACGGCACAACTCTTGGCGGCGGCACAGATGGTTTGGGAACGGTGTTCGAATTTTCATCTGCCGGTGTGCTCACGACCTTGCATACTTTCAACGGTATCGACGGGGGAGAACTCTTCGCCGGTGTGGCGCAGACGTCCAACGGCACCATCTATGGCACGACTATGCAGGGCGGGGATCTCCCCTGTAACCCGGGCTACGGCTGCGGCACTGTCTTCAGCATCGCACCATAACCTACACAGCTTGGATTTCTGCGGACTCGTTCGTGTGCGCCTCCGTGTCTCTGTGGTGAATATTCTTAATCCGGGTAGATCCGCAGCAAAGAAGTTGCCTCAGAGTCAAGTCGACTTTTTGTAAATTTTGAGGCCCAAAACGTACACGAAAGTGGACATTTCTTCCACAGCCCCACCCATCGAATCTTCACCCGCGTTTTTTCACGCACTCACCGATTCAATCACTTGCCGCGTCGGGTGGTGGCTTAAGTGTTTAAGACAGTACCCCGCGTCGCAATTTCTTTTTTTGCACAGTGTTCCCATAGGAACACTCTCACCCTAGCTTCTCGCCGGCAGCCAGCCGGTAGCCGTGAATGAAGTCGCGCGCCAACGATCTTTTTTTTCCCTCCAGTTGCACCTCGATCACTTCAAGCGCAGTGTCGTGACCGCAACCCACCAGCATTCGATCACGGTTCACCACGAGTTCACCTTGTCGCGCGCTCTCGGCCACTGCCTTCACATTCAGGATCTGCAGATTCTTGCCGCGGAATTTCGTGTACGCACCCGGCCAGGGCTGAAATCCGCGCATGCGATTGACGATCTCCTGTGCGCTGCGAGACAAATCAATCAGGCCGTCTTCTTTCCTGAGGATCGGAGCGAGGGTGGCGTGGGCATGGTCTTGCTTACGGGGAGTGATCGAGCCAGCCTGCAGGCTGCGCAGCGTCTCCACCAGAAGTTGTGCGCCCATCGCAGCCAGCCGTGGAGCGACAGTCACGGCGGTGTCATCGGGCGCAATCGCAAGTTCTCTTTGCAGAAGGATGTCGCCGGTATCGAGGCCCGCATCGATGCGCATGGTGGTATTGCCCGTGACGGTTTCGCCGCTCGCGATGGCCCACTGAATGGGCGCTGCGCCACGATATTTCGGCAACAGCGATGCGTGCAGGTTGATGTTGCCCAGCGGAGCGAGATCGAGCATCCACTGGGGAATGATGCGGCCGTAGCCGACCACAATAATCGCGTCCGGCTTGATTGCAGCAAGCTGCGCACGAAATTCTTCGTTCGCTTTGATCTTGTCGGGTTGCGTTACCGGAAGGTTCAGCTTGACCGCAGCTTGTTTCACCGGCGAGGCGACCAGTTCAAGGCCGCGTCCCTTGGGACGATCGGGTTGCGTAACGACGAGAGCGATGCGATGCCGCGCAGCGGCGAGAGCTTCGAGCGCAGGCACAGCGAACTGTGGCGTGCCACAGAAAACCAGATGGAGCGATTGATTCATTGAGTCATTGAGCCATTGAGTCATTCAGTCGTTGAATAGTCCGGCGAATCAAGGGTTTTAAATGACTCAATGACTCAATCGTCCAATGACTCATTTCCTCTACCACTCGCCCGCTTTCATCAGCTTTTTGATCTTGCGCTTCATCAGGTCGCGCTTGAGCGCGCTCAGGTGGCTGATGTAGAGCTTGCCATTGAGATGATCGGTTTCGTGCAGAAGAGCGCGAGCCAGCAACTCTTCGCCGGTTTTTTCAAAGACTTTACCGTCCACGTCCTGAGCACGAACCGTAACTTTGTTGGGACGAGAGACGTTTTCGCGGAAATCAGGAATGCTGAGGCAGCCTTCGCTCTGGGTGTGCTTGCCCTCGGTGCGAACGATTTCGGGATTGATAAGCACGAGCTTCGCGTTGGGATCTTCTTTGAAAGTCACATCGATGACGGCGATGCGGCGTCCGATGCCGATTTGCGGTGCAGCCAGACCCACGCCGTGGGCCGCGTACATCGATTCGAACATGTCGTCGATGAGTTTTTTCAGTTCGTGATCGAAGACAGTGACGGTTTGAGACGGCGTTTCCAGAACCGGATTGCCGTATTTCACGATGGGATAGATCATTCTTGTTTGATTAGTAATTCTTTAACTGCTCACAGTATCCCTGAAAATTTCTGAGGATTTCGACCATGGAATCGCCGCCGAATTTTTCGAGCGCACATCGCGCCAGCGTAAGCGCGACCATGGCCTCAGCGGCAACGCCTGCCGCGGGAACTACACAGACATCGGAGCGCTCATACGCAGCCTTGACCGGCTCGCGAGTTGCAAAGTCGACCGACTGCAGCGGGCGACGCAGCGTCGAGATCGGTTTGAGATAGCCGCGGACGCGAAGTTCCTCTCCGTTGGAGACGCCGCCTTCAATGCCACCAGCGTTGTTGTGGCTGCGGGAGAATGCCGTGAAGCCTGACGTACCCGAGTAGCCGATTTCGTCGTGAACGGCGGAGCCGAAGGCGAATGCCGATGCGACGCCCGTTCCAATCTCGACCGCCTTGACGGCTTGCAGCGACATGACGGCGGCTGCAAGAAGAGCGTCGAGGCGCTCGTCCCATTGGGCGTAGGTGCCGAGGCCGGGAGGGACGCGCCAGGCCACGACCTCGAAAACTCCACCGATCGAGTCGCCGGTCTTCAGAACCTTGTCGACTTCTGCTTTCATGTGCTTTTCGACTTCCGGGTCGGCGCAGTTAAGAAGAACTTCGTCGCGATCGTAGAGGGCGCGAATTTTTTCCCAAGGGACCTGACCGGTGACGGAGACTCCGCCGGTCGTCACGACGTGGCTGAGCACTTCGATGCCGAGCTCGCGCAGGAAAAGTTTGGCGATAGCGCCGATGGCGACGCGAGCGGCGGATTCGCGGGCCGAGGCGCGCTCGAGTACGTAGCGGGCTTCGGGAAAGTTGTACTTTAACGCGCCGGCAAGATCGGCATGGCCAGGGCGCGGGGATTTGACCTGCTTGTGTTTTTCCGGATCGCCTTCACCGACGGGCAAGGATTCCTGCCAGTTTTTCCAGTCTTTATTCTCCAACCCAACAGCGATAGGAGAGCCGATGGTCTGGCCGTGATGAACCCCGGAGAGAATATGAGCGGTATCGCGCTCGATCTTCATGCGACCGCCGCGTCCGTAGCCCTGCTGGCGACGCCAGAGTTCGCGATCGAGGAAAGCCTGGTCGATCTTCAAACCGGCCGGAATACCGGAGAGAAAGGCGGTGAGGGCCTCGCCATGCGATTCTCCGGCGGTGAAGTAGCGCAGCATAAATTTTCGATTGTACAGGGAGAACAGTGGTCAGTACCAAGTGACGGGCTTCTTACGAATGGGTAAAACCGATTCCCCTCAGGGGCTAAAGCCCGCATTTCTTGTGCGCCAGGGCGGCAGCCTTCGGCGCGCTTCGGTTGCTCAGGGCAGGCTCAAAAATTGAAGCCGGCCCCTTCCCAAAAAACAATTGTTCGGCTCGTTCCGGGGCGTCATTCCCGACGCCCCGGATCCCTTCCCAAAACCACCAAGACGGACAACGCCTTCAAGGCAAGCGCTCCCCCAGGCGATGTTTAAGCCGGATTCCTGAAACGGCACGTGGCGCTGATTTTCACAGCTGACATGGCGGGGATGCGCGGTAAAATAGTTCTACGATTTGATGGCCGCTCCCGTCTGAGTGATCCTGCGCCAAAGAGTCAATTTTTTTCTGGCCGATATTTTCTCTGGCATATAAGGAGGAACTGTGTCCCCCCACGCACAGATCCAGAGTGAGAGTGAGTTTCGCGATCAGAAGATACGCTGCCTGTTGGTGCACGACCACGTCCTGCTGCGGCAAGGATTGCGACGCCTGCTTGAAGACGAGCCGGACATGGAGGTTGTGGCGGAGGCCCAGAGCAGCGCCGAGGCGGTGATCAAGGTCGCAGAGCATCATCCGGAAATTGTGATTACAGATGCGCGCTTGTTTGACTGCACTGCCGAAGAGGTGGAGCGACTCGTGGCGCAGGCATCGGAGCAATCGAAGGTGCTGTTTCTCGCGCAAGCGGACGAGACAGACGGATA
>JASHOT010000343.1 GCA_030040965.1 Candidatus Sulfotelmatobacter sp.
GGCGGCACTACCCGTCTCGGTTGACAACCGCCGTTTTGTCCTCGCAAGCAACGGCATGAACACCGCGGCAGTTATCAAAACGGCAATCCCCAAGAATGTTGGCTTTGGCTCGCTGTACCCCTTCAGCGCCATGACCGAAGCGGCGAGCACGCAAGCGGCGAGGGCGAACAGCAGTACGCTGGCGATGTGGGCTGCCCGGCGCTCAGCCTGCTCCCTTGCAGCATTGCCGTGGAACCTCCACAGTACGACGACAGCGGACGCGAGTTCAATGGCACTATCCCCACCAAATGCGAGCAGAGCCGGACTCTTGGCTCGCCCCGCAGCAAAAATAGAGATCGCAGCTTCGGCGCTCATCCATAGGATGGTGATCCACTGAACACGCTGGATACGGCGCACGAGAGTCGGAACATTAGGGATTGAGACCACAATAGAGCGTACGCCACGACCGCAGAAGCTCGCTCGACTGGCTGCTTCGCCGGAACGAGCGCGACCAGCGCCACACCGACGACCGCGACTACAATTACTCCCGCGAGTTCTCGGTGGAAGATGATGTTGGGTAATGCTTGGAAGGACATTACCGCTGCGCTCTCGACTAAGAAATGCGTTCAGTTCTGGTTTCCACCCCCATGGGTCTGACGGCAGACCTTGCAAAACGTCGGCGGCTCGGTGTTGTCCACGTGATGCCGTACTGGTTTCAACGTCTTAACATATGCAAACATCGCGACAATATCCTCGTCCGTCATTCCTCGGTAGGCGTGCCAAATCATGATCTGGTTCAGCTTGCGTGCTCCGACAAACCCTGTGCGGATTGCCTCAGTGAACATGGCTTGATCGTAATAAGAAATGCCCGACTGGTCGGGAGTGATGTTAGCGCTCGCCACACGACCCCATGGCCCGTCAAGAATGAACCCGCCGCCAAAGTCCATGTCCGCCAGCGGCTGCCCATGTGCGTCTTGCGGTGTGTGGCAGTCCGTGCACGCGGCGATAGTCACCAAGTACTTCCCCCGCTTCTCGGGAGTCGAAATATCCGGCTCCGGCACTGGTGCCTCCAGCGGCTCGGGCACGGTGCGGATCAGGTAATTCACCGGAAAAATCAACTGCGTCGTTGGCTGCTGCTTGCGCACGGGAGGCAACGACCGCAGGTATACGACGACCGATGCCAAGTCTTCGTCGGACATGTGGCGGAAGTCCAAGTACGGCATAAACGGAAACAGCGCCCGACCGTCGTGGCTAACGCCCTCGCGGATGGCACGTGCAAGTTGATCGTCGCTCCAGTTCCCTGCGCCCGTTTCGACATCGGGAGTGATATTCGGCGCATACACCTTTCCGGGGAAACCTTTGAGCAGATTCATGTCCTGTCCTGCGCCCAGCGTGTTTGGCAGTATGGGCGCATCGTGGGCTGTCCAATCGTGTTCTGCGTGGCATCCCATGCAATCGCACACGTGCTCGACCAAATACTTGCCGCGAGCTAAGCGTTCAGGCGTGCTCTGGAACTTCCGTGCCGTGAGCGGGCGTGCCCTCGGCCCAATAAACGGACGCCATCCGATGGTAAAGGTGATCCCCGCGACCAAAACGAGCACCAGAACGGCGAACGCCAAACCAAGTATCTTTGCGAGTCTGTTCATCCTACGAACCTCCCAATGGGCCGAGCGTCGGAAGCCATTGGCGGAAATACTAGGTTGGACGAAAACAAAGGTCAACGCGGCGGCAGCCCGGCTATTGCACCTTCGCGTACTCGGCTTTTGCTTGCTTCAGGATGGGGATGTCGGAGTCGGCGTCCTTCCAGAGGGTGAGGAAGTCCTTGTAACCTGCCAAGGCGCGTACAGGTGCGGCATCGGCATCCGCACCCTGCAAAGTTTTCGCTTGCAGCGCATTCGCTCGTGCAAGGCCCAGATGCGCCAAAGCTCCTGTCCAACAGTTCCACACGATGCCGCTGTGGTCGAGAACTTTCTGGAACTCGGCGGCGGCTTCCTTGCCCTGTCCCACCGCCAGAAATGCTTCGCCACGAATGTAGGTTGGATAGAGGCAGGAGACATTGGCGACGAACAGGATTCCCCCCAACTCGATAGGTGGGGCAGCGACTTCCAAATCGCTGAGCGCCTCAGTCGGCCTCTTTCTATTCAGTGCCAGTTGTGCTCGAATCGCGGGCAGCCAAAGCGACTGCATCTGGGTATCCAGCGGAAAACGTTTGTTCAGGTCTTGCGCCAGCGATTCGGCTCGCGCCGTATCGCCCGCCATGGCAAAGGCAAGCGCAGCTTCGTCCTCGACGCCCTGACTGGTGGGAACGAGCCTCAATGCTTCTGCCGCGGCCTGCTTCGCTTCCGTAGGATTGCCAAAAGCCGCTTCGCGTTGCGCGGCGATCGCCTGCCAGATCGCTCCATTTTCCTTGCTGTCAGTGCGGATGGCGGAGTCTATGGACCGCTTGGTGAGTTCCCGTGCCTTGCCCAGATGACCCGCGTAAGCCTCGGTGTCAGCAGCGAGTGAAAGCCCAATGTTCTCTTGAGGCTTGCCCGCGAACCACTGCTGCTGTTCGGCCATACCTGAAGAATCTTCGCGCAAAAAGGCTAGCGCGTACAGAGCACCTCGAAGCACAAAATTATCCAACTTTCGCGCGTGAGCCTGATCAACCGTTTGCCGCGCATCGTCGAATCTCTGCAAGACAATTAGGCCTTCGGCGAGGCTCCCGTAGCCACCCCCGAAGTCCGGAGCGAGGCGCAGGCATTCGCGAAAGGCCTCCGCTGCCTTGTCGCACTCTCCCTGCATAACGTACACGTTGCCGAGATGGTCAAGGGCGGGCGCATATCGAGGGTAACTGGCAATCAATTCCTGATATGCTTGTGCCGCTTTATCCAGTTCCCCGGTTACGTGCTCGTAGTAGTTAGCGCTGATGTAGAGCTTTTCCCTCTCGCTAGCATGCTCCCGTAACTGAAATGCCTTGGTTAAGTACTCGCTGGCGCGTCCCATCTCGCCCATCGAGGAATAGTTGTTGCCCATCGCTCGATACCCCATGGCAAAATTTGAGTCGAGTTCGATGGCGTGTTGAAAGTAAAGCAGGGCGGCGGACGGCCCTTTCTCAAAAAGCGCCTTGTTGCCAAGGCTGTACGCCTGCAGGGCTTCCAGCGAAGAGGTGGTAGCCTGTTGCAGCGGCACATCAAGCTTCTCGACCGTTGCCAGCGACTCACCCAGTTCACTGCGCAGCTTCGATGCTGTTTCGCCCAGCGTATCCAACACCTTCTCTTTGGCTGCTGCCGTTGCCTGCTCTTGCGCCAGCGGTTCTCCCGTCTGACAGTTCACCACTTTCAGCCCCAGCACGTATTGGCTGCCCAGACGGGCAACTGACCCGGCAATGTACGCCTTGCTGCCTGCCCGCTGGCAAAGCTCGCGGGCCACGTCCGGCGTGAGCTTGGTGTCCGGTGGGCGGGTCATCTGCTTCAACGTTGCCGCTACTTTGCTTTCGGAGAGCACATTCAGGAACGGCGATTGATTGAGTGAAACCGTCAACGCCGTCTTCAGCGTGTT
>JASHOT010000344.1 GCA_030040965.1 Candidatus Sulfotelmatobacter sp.
ATCAGCCCGTTGAGCAGAATCCGATCAAAGCAGCGATATCCAAATCGAATGCTATTCTGGTGATGCTCGTAGAAAGCGTTCATGGCCAACTCCTGTGTGGTGAGATACCAGGAGCATAACGTCAAACGCTTTCTACGAGTACTCCTTAACTGCTGAGTCCTGAAGGATATCAAGGGCGAAGCCCTTGTCTAGTTAGCAGCTTGAATCCTGAATCACTCAATCGCCCGACGACTCAATCGCTCAATCTCTACGGTTGTGTATCCAGCGGGTGCGCGCTCTTTTCGTAAAACTCATTCTGCAGTTTCAGACTGACATCATCTGCCTTGATGGCGCGGATAGACTTGACCAGCGCGTCAATCCACCAGTTCATCTGATATTCGCCGAGTTCTTTCGTCGCCGCTGAACCATCGCCCGAATAATGATTCGGGAAGCGCGTGTACCACCAGATTCCCGTATAGACATCATCAGGAATTTTCTGACGGGCCTCATCGGCGCCCGATTCCTGATTGGCGCGATCGAGATGCACGGTATCGGGGCGCGAGACCAGCATCTTGGACGTCTCGCTTTCGCCGGCGTGCATGTCGATTTTCGTTTTCTTTTGCGGGCCGCCGTGCTCCGGAGTACGCTCGTCGAACACATAAACGACGTAGTCGTGCGGCTTGTCGAGTTGAGTCTGGGCGAAGTATGGGAGCAGATGCTCGTTGCCGCCGTGGCCGTTGACGATCAGAACCTTCTTGCAGCCGTTGCGCGCCATCTCGTCGGTGGTCTCCTGCAGCAAGGCGAGCTGGAGGCTTCGGCTGTAGGCGATGGTTCCCGGTTCGTGCTTCGCCTCTGCGATCTGTCCGAAATAATATTCGGGGAAAACGACGGCGTATTCCTGTTCCGCCGCGTGCAGCGCGGCGTATCGGACGTCGAGCAGATCGGTGCCGAGCGGCAGGTGCGGGCCGTGCTTTTCGAGAATTCCGAACGGCAGAAGACATGTGCCCTGCGAGCGATGGATGCCTTCGCGAAAATCGACGGCAGTGAGTTCTTCCCAGTGCACGGAAAGTTTGGCGGCCGGAGTGGTCTGGGCCTCGATCGTTGGCGGAATGCCGAAGGCCAGGGAAAGAATAAGAGCGTGAAAAAATACGAGCCGCGGAATCGACATAGAAGAAATCTCCTCGGCGGCGAATTTTAGCACGCGAAATGCTGGTATTAAAACGTATCAATAGCGACAGATCGCTTTAGATTCCATAGTTCACATTGCGCAGCGCGTCTTTGTAGGCTTCGCGGGCTTCGGTGGCTTTCAGGTGGGCGTCATGTTCGCGAAAATGGGCGTCGTCCCAGCGTTCCATCGCGGTCATGGAGTGGTCGGGCGTGGCCAGGGCTTCTTCGGCGCGAATGGTGTCGACCCATTTGTCGACGGCATTCTTGTAGGCGATGCGTAAGTCATCGAGATCGGCAGTGCTCATGACTGGGGAGGGTAGCCCCGGGATGGATGCGCGTCAATCGGAAGTTGGGATTTTTACGGAAGATTAATGTGGGATTGGTTTACGCTACGGACCGGTGGAGCGGCAGATCCCCATTCGACTCCTCCTCGCTTCGCTCGTCGAGCGCTCAGGGCAGGCTCTCCGCCCGCTGGTGAAAACGCGGGCGTTCGGGATGACGCCGTCGCGTAAGAGAAATCCCCACCCTACGAACATCACATAGGGTGGGGCACCCAAATCGATTTGACTGACGACCGACGACTGATTGCTGTCTTTATGGCGCTTCGATCAGTTCCATCTTGCCGTCGCGGGTGCGGTGCAGAACCATCACTTTGCCTTTCGGGTCGCGGAAGACGAAAACGTCGCGATCCTTGAAGTGAGCTTCTTTGATTGCCTCCTCGAGCGTCATGGGACGCATGGCGACGGCATCGTCGGAGCGAACCAGATGGACTTCGGTGCTTTTCGCCACCGCGGGATATTTGTGCACGATCACCGGCACCGCCGTCTTTTCGGTTAGTCCGACAGCGGTGTGGATTTCATTTTCGTCACCGCCCGTGGAGTGGCCGTTCCATTTCTTTTCCTCTTCGCTCTTGCGTGCGGTGCGTTTCTTCGTCTCCCAACGTGCCTTGTATTTCATGGCTTGCTTTTCCAGGTGCTCCAGCGCTTCATTCACGGCGATGGTCATATCTTTCGCCTGCGCGAGACCGACCAGCGGTCCATTGCGCGGGCTGATGGTGATTTCGGCTTTATGGCGGTGTTTTTCGACTGCGAGAATCACCTTGGTTTCGAATTTATCGCGGAGGATTTTGCGGATTTTTGCGAGGCCGGTTTCTACTTCTTTGCGGATGGCGTTGGTGACTTCGTACTGTCTACCGGTGTATTCCACGTTCATGAGCGCCCCCTCTGGAAATTGATCATCGGTGAAACGGGCACTGCATTTTGGTCGTCGGTCCTTGGTCATTGGCTAGAGCCCACGGCGTCAGCGGTTTTGCCAACGGCCAACGGCCAACGACCAGCGACCAACGACGCTTCATTTCTTGACCCGGCGTTGGTGCGTGCTCGGAATGCGCATGTCTTCGCGGTATTTGGCTACGGTGCGGCGGGTCACCTGAATGCCCTGCGACTGCAGAATCCGGGTGATCTGCTCGTCGGTCAGCGGACGGCTGGGATCTTCTTCGTCGATGAGCTTCTTGACGCGGCGCTTGAGGATGAGCAGCGACGTATTGCCGCCCTCCGGCCCCTGCACACTCTCGCTGAAGAAGTATCGCAGCTCGAATACGCCTTGCGGTGTATGGGCGTATTTGCTGGCGACTGCACGGCTTACCGTCGAAGGATGCACGCCGATTTCTTCGGCCACCTCCTTGATCATCATCGGTTTCAGGTGATCGATGCCCAGCTCCAGAAATTCCTGCTGGCGGGCGACGATCGAGTAGCAGACTTTGGTGATGGTTTGCTTGCGCTGTTCAATATTCTTGATGAGCTGGATGGCGCTCTTGTAGCGCTCTTTCACGTACTCGCGCGTCGACTTGTCGTTGGAGCCTTCGCGCGTGACGAGTTTCTTGTAGGCGGGATTCAATCGGAGCTGCGGCAGATCTTCATCATTCATGATGACCAGCCACTCGTCGCCGTGCTTGACGAAAGCAACGTCGGGCTCGATCAGCCGCGCCGTGATTTTGTTGTATTGCAGGCCGGGACGCGGATCGAGGGTGCGGATGTATTCGATGGCGGCCTGCACCGCCTCGACCGGCCGGCCAATAGCTTTGCCAATTTCCTTTAGCTGCTTGTTCTGCAGGCTGCGCAGGTGCTCATCGACCACCGCAATGGCATCGTTTAAAACCGGCGCGCTGCCGTTGCTGTTTTTCTGCTGCGCGAGATGAGCTTGATGATAGCGAAGCTGATTGAGCAG
The DNA here is from genome assembly GCA_030040965.1 of Candidatus Sulfotelmatobacter sp. Classification (GTDB taxonomy): domain Bacteria; phylum Acidobacteriota; class Terriglobia; order Terriglobales; family Acidobacteriaceae; genus Sulfotelmatobacter. The sequence continues at coordinate 3,373 of JASHOT010000344.1, forward strand.
GCACTGCCGCAGATCGCGGCAGCCAACGCCCGGAGGATCGAGCTGCTGGACGACTTGCAGGGCCTCCTGCAGGTCGACAGGACTGAAGTTCGGCTTGTAGTCAGCTGCCGACGGAGCCGTACTTCGATTCACCGGCTCCGGTGCCGCGGCGACTGCGGCCGCCGAGTTGACGCTGGAAGAAAACGAAGTTTCTGGCGGACGATGGGGGGCGACTGCGTCGGCGTTTTCCGGGACTTCGTGCGATTCGATTTCAGTGGCGCTGTCGCCCTCGGGCGAATCGGTTTCGTTTCCCGGCGCATTTTCTGCGATGCCCAGGGCCTGCGCTTCGCTGACAATAGTCTTGGCGGTTTCGGCGTCGGCTTCGGGAGATGCCGGGGGAGCCACGCCGAGCAATTCATCGTCGCTTGCGATGAGGTACCCGTCTTCGTTCAGGTTGCCGATGATCAGATCCGCGGCCTCGCGGACTTCTCTGCGCAGACTCAACGCACCGAGTTGCCAGGCCAGGTGATCGGTAAGGTTCGACGGCTTCGAGAGGAAGTTTTCGAACGACGGCCGCTCGATCTCTTCCATCTCACTGTGCGTGCGGTAGCCGGGATCGAGATAATCCTGGAAGAACGAACCGAAATCGATCTCTTCGAACGGATCCTTCTTCTCGTTGGCGGTGATGGGATTTTCTTCGGTGGTAGCCGTCGCGGCGCGGTCGCGATCTTCTTCTTTTTTGCCGACTTCGTCAAGGAGCGGGACGGCATCTTCCAGCTCTTCGAGGACGGGGTTCTCGACCATCTCAGCGTTAATCATGTCCTTGAGCTCGAGCTTGTTGAGCGCTAGGACGGAGACCATCTGGACAAGCCCCGGCGTAAGAATCTGCCGCTGCGAGAGCTTGACGCTGAGTTTGTGCTGTAGCAAAACCATGTCGTTAGTCGTTGGTCGTCCGTCGTTCGCAGAAGACCTCGGTTAAGAGAGCAGCGTCACCGACGAGTACAAGCAGAATCGAACAGATCGCGGCCGAAGTCGCAACGAGAGCGGAACCGAACGCAGCCGAAGCCTCGCTCGGACCCGAACCGGCTCCCCCGTTTAATATGGCGATCCAAATCGGAACGGCCCAGAACGTGATAAGCCCAGCTCCAACCCACATTAAAACTGACGCATGACGGGGCAAGCGTCGTCCTAGGGCGGCGCCAACAATCAGAAGTCCGGAGACGGCGGGAGACAACACACCTAACAGGGGCAGTCCGGTGACTGCTGTGACACATCCAGTAGTGCCAGCAATCCAGCGCGTTCTATTCAAGACTGCCATAGTGTGAACGCCTATCCCATTACTCCAACTTATCCAGCCGATCATCATGGCTATCCAGGCGATGCTCATGCATTTCTGCAACCCGCAGAAGCCTAGCTGTACCTTCAGCCACTTCGGTCACCAGCGTACTGAGGCGATCGATCTGACGATCGTGTTTCTGCGTTTCGAGGGACAACAGCTCCAAACTGTGTGTCAGAGCTTCCAGACGTTCGTCAATGCTCATAGGTGCCTGCCTCGTCTCGAACACCGAGAAGTCACACCAGCGAGAAACTCTCGCCCAAATACACTTTTCTTACTTCTGCGTCGCCGGCCAACTGGCTGGGCGGACCGTGACGGAAAATTCTGCCGTCATCGATGATGTAGGCGCGATCCGTGACTGATAGCGTCTCGCGCACGTTGTGATCGGTAATCAGTACTCCGATGCCGCTCGCCCGCAAGGCGCTGATGATTTTCTGCAGGTCGAGCACGGCAATGGGGTCGATTCCGCTGAACGGCTCGTCGAGCAAAATAAATGTGGGATTGATGCACAGGCAGCGGGCAATTTCCACGCGCCGACGCTCGCCGCCGGATAGCGCATAGCCACGGTTCTGCCGGATGTGCTCCAGTCCCAGCTCGTCAATGAACTTTTCCATCTTCTCGCGGCGCTCGTGCCAGCTGATGGGCTGAGCCTCCAGCACCGCCAGGATGTTCTCTTCTACGGTTAACTTGCGAAAGACGGAAGCTTCTTGCGGGAGATAGCTGATGCCATACTGGCGGGCCCGGAGGTACATGGGAACGTCAGTGATGTCCTGACCGTCATACAAGACGCGGCCAGTGTCAGGGGGGATCAAACCTACGATGGCATAAAAAGTAGTCGTCTTGCCTGCACCGTTAGGGCCTAATAATCCAACAACTTCGCCCTGCTCGACGCGCAGGCTGACACCGTTCACAACGCGGCGGCCACGATATGATTTGCCGATTTCTTCAGTGGCCAGCGTACGCATTTTTCGTGCCACTCACGGGCGTTATTGAGCCACTCGCGTTGGAGTTACCACAGGAGTACTAGCTTCGCCTTCTACGAGCACCCTATCATCGGTCCTGAAGAAAGTCAACGAAACCCCCGTAATCTTGCCTTGTTCGGCATCAAAAATGCTAGGGAGTTGGCCCCCAGGGCTGCCGGTCAGCACGAACTTGTCGTCCGCTGCTGTATAGACCAGCTTTTGTCCGTCCGCTCGACGCTTCGGTTGGGTGATGACCACATCTCCGTCGGCCACGATGTGATCAAGCTGGCTGGGGCCGGCAAGGCTTTGATTCTGCGCGGATTGGCTTCGTGGCACGAGATAGGCGTCAGCCGTCTGCGAGCGGGCTTCAAAATCCGCACCTTTGGCGAAAACGCCTCCTTCGTAATGCACTTTGCGTTCGGCATCAGCATAGGTAAGCTTGAGGGCCGTAATGGCGATCGGGCTCGCTTGGTCTAATGGATTCTCATTAGCACTTTCGCTCCTCGACTTGCCGACTGTTCCTTTGTTCGCTTGCGGTTTCGAGGCGGCGCTGTTCTTCGATGCGGTCTGTGCTCCCGGATTTGCAGCTTCCTTCGCCGGTTGAGTTTTGTCGGTTTGAGTTTTGTCGGTTTGAGTTTTGTCGGTTTGAGCTTTTTCGGTTTGAGCTTTGTCGGCTTGAACCAGAACCGTCTTCGCCGGCTGCGCAGCCGTACCCTGGGCAGTCACAAAGCGGCGATCGCGATCGAAATGGATGGAAGGCGCTTCCACAATGTTAGCGTCTTGCCAAAGTCGGGCGTTTCCGGTGTAAAGAGCAATTCCCGGCGTCTTGTGAGCAGTCATGCTGCGGGCGGTGACGTGGATCGGCGACGAAGACGCCAGCAGGGCGCCATCGGGCTGTTCTTTCAAATCGCTGTATGTGCTTTTCACATTGCTTTCGGCAGAGGCATCGTCTGTGGCTCGATTCATACGGACAATGTCGGCCGTGGTTGTCATGCTGCCGCTGGCGACCCGTGGATTTCCGGTCAGGACCAGCATCTGATCGGCTGGTGTGTACCGGCCCTTATCGGCCCAAGCCTGCGTACGTTTGTCGGTGGGCTGATTGTCGGTGAACGCGACGTCGCCCTGTTGGGTTAAAGAATCGATCCCGCCCTGGGGAAGAAAAATGGCGTCTAGCATCTCGCTAGTGCTCACGCGGTCCGGCTGTCCCGGATTCGAATTGACAATGCGGGCATCGGGGGCTCCGTGCACTGTCTTGAGTGAACTCTTTCCGTCGAATTGTGCAAACTGCGCGGTAAACTTTCCCGCCATAACCACGGTTTTCTGGCCGAGAGTTCCCTCGTTGAGGGCCTTCTCACCGGGTGCGTCAGCTTGGTGCGTTGCCGGCGAGATCGTAATCTGCGGCGGCCCAGACGTGACCGCGCTCGCTAGAGCATTTCCTCCAATCACCTTGAAGTCGATCACGGGAGCCGTTAATTCGAAATCCTGCGGGCCGGAGGTCATTGCCGGGTTCTGTGCCCCCGAACTCTTGTTGCTGGCGGCTAACCCATCTCGCTGAACGCCTTTTTCGAATAGTCGCGCGCCATCGAGCGCATGCACCATCTGCAATTCGTTCTCGCCCGCATAGTCGAGAATGACGCGTCCGGCATCGCCTTCCACCGGCTGGGGCGATGCCTGCTCCACGTGCACGTGGCCGGTCAGGATGCCCGTCCGCAGACGGTCTCGCTGGTCAGTGAAGAGAAATTCGGCCTCGTCGGCTCGGGCATGAATTGGCGCTCTCGCAGCCTCGCCTTCTTTTGCCGCAGCCCGCGCTTCCGCTTCGACGTGATCGGTCGCGATGATGCGCTCGACGTTGTTGTCTTGACCGAGATACAAAGTGGCGCGGTCGGCCGTCATTACCTGATTTTCCGTTTGATTCTCGCGGTCGAGACGAGGATGATCCAGCACAATTACACGAGGATCGTTGGTCACGAGACCATGCTCGGCTTCAATCACCGCGCCGTTCGGACCGTTCATCCTGACGTGCACATGAGAGAGCAAAGTCAGGGTGTTGCTTTTGCCGGCGTAGCGCACTCCAACAGCCCACCCGGTAGCTTGGGGCGTAGAGAAGTCGACGCGAGCGTCGGTGGCGGCGTCGCCGGAGTTTTTGTTGAAGATCAGGTCGCGCGTCCTCAAGTGAATGGGGTTCTTCACTTCTTTCGGCGCCGACTGGTCGGGGCTGGCGCTTCCCTCCGGATTCGCCAGCAGGTCGATCTGCACTTCACCCTTGGCGGTAATGTCGCCGCTTTTCTGGTCGAGGGAAAAATCGTCGCCGTAGACCTGATCGAAGCGGCTGGAATCGCGCCCGTAGAGCACGATGTTCACATTGTGCAGCTCCGCGTTGCCGTTGAGCTTGAACTGCTTGACGTCGCTGGCCTGCACGGTGAACTGCGTGCGCTTGCCGTCGGACTTGGAAATCTGAAAACCGTTGGCCGTCTTGCTGATCTCAATCCCGAGCTTGTTGCCGACGTCTTTTCGCACGTCACGTACGCGCAGACGCGCATAGATATACATGGCGGTCACGGCGACCAGCAACACGGCTGCGGTCATGGCCAGCAGGACTCGTAAACGGTAGATGGGCAGCGGCATCTGAGTTCAGTGTAATGCAAGTACGTTGGTCGTCGGTCGTTAGTCTTTAGCTTTGATCCTTCGCTATTGCCTCAACGGCAGCAGAGCAAGCGAAACCGACTAACGACGAACGACCAACGACGCCCTTCTGTCTCTCGTCTACACTGAATGACGTGAACCCGGAAGAGCTTTCTCCATTGCTCGACTTCCGCAACCTGCGGGTCATGCGCGGCCAGAAAATCGGCCTGGACGACTTCACGCTTTGCGTCGGCGCCGAGGAGCATGTCGCGATTCTTGGCCCGAACGGCTGCGGGAAATCCACCTTGATCAAGACCATCACGCGGGAATGCTATCCGGTCGTGCGCGAGAACTCTTCCATGGCGATCCTGGGAGAAGAGTCTTGGAATGTGTTCGATTTGCGCTCGCGGCTGGGCATCGTCTCGAACGACCTGATGCTCTCGTGCACCGGCGCGGCGAGCGGGCGCGACGTAGTTCTCTCCGGCTTTTTCAGCAGCACCGCGATTTATCCGAATCATTCTGTCGATCGAGAGCAGCGGGAGCAGGCCGAGGCCGCACTCGCCACGCTGAAAATCGCTCATTTGGCCGAGCGGCCGGTCTGCGAAATGTCATCGGGGGAAGCGCGACGCGTGCTGATTGCCCGCGCCCTGGTTCACAAACCCCGCGCGCTCTTATTTGATGAGCCCTGCAACTCACTGGATCTGGCGGCCCAGCAGAGCCTGCGACGCACCATGAGCGAACTGGCCAACTCGGGCACTGCGATCATTCTGGTGACGCATGAGCTCGCCGACATCGTGCCCGAAATTCAGCGGGTGGTGTTGATGAGCCGCGGACGAGTTGTGGCCGACGGCGCGAAGGAAGAGATTCTGCAGGTCGAACGATTGTCGGCGTTGTTCGGCGTCACCGTGGAGATGGCGCGGCGGGATGGACATTATCATCTGTGGTAAGACCCCCAAGCCCTTAGAAGCTCTCGTCCAGATTTACGTCCTCGATCATCTTCTCCAGTTCATCGTTGGCTGCCGTCTGCTGTACGGTCAGATCAGCCGTCTCTTTGCGCAACGTTGCCAGCCGGTTTTCCTGGGAGTCGAGTTGTCCAACGTAGCGCTCGAGCAGAGCCTTCTCTTCGGAACTTCCTTTCAACGCCTTCATGTTTTCGCGAATGCGGTTCTGATCCTGCGTGATCTGCGTCGATTCCGCATTGCGCTTGTTGATCTCCGCGCCGATTCCGGCAACCTTCTCCTGCTGCTTGGTGATGCGGTCAAAGGCCTGCTGCATGGCCGGAGTCATGCGTTGCTGCTGAACGAGCAGCTTGATCTCATCGTCGTCGAGATTGGTCAGTTCGAAAGTTTCCTGGATGGGATGAACGCTCTCCACATTCAACTCTGCCGTCTTGCCGGCGTCGACGGGCACTCGGAACCGGTAAAACGATTCACTCGACTCCTCCGGCTGCGGCGTTCCCGGCGCAAGCTTCCATCCTTCCTGCACGGGATATTCAACGATCGCCTGGCGCGGTTCGGTATCACTGTTGCGAATCGTGTATTTCGTCGCCGAGCGCTGCTGCTTCGTCATCGTCATCACGCCTTTTGCGATGCGAATGCGAGTGTAGGGGCGCTCGCTCGATTCATCCACATACTTCACGCGCACGGCTGCGTCGCCGGCATAAGAGAGCAGCCGGCGCTCGTTGGGATGAATGGTCTCGAGCACGCCTTCGCCGGCGAACGTGTCAGCCTCGAGCACGTTGAACGATCCTGCGTCGAGCACCTGACCGCTCGTGTTTTTGATCCACAGCGCGCGCAGGGGCGCCGACTCGCGGTTCCAGAGCGTTACTTTTTCGGCCTCAATATGCGACTGCAATATGGGCACCAGCGCCGATTGATTTTTGCCGATCGTGATCTTCTGCGAAATCTTGTATTCGAAGAAATCACCGGCGGATTTGCCCTCGGCTTCAATGGCTTGCTGTCCGGCCAGGGTTGCGATCTCTGCGCTTTCCGTGTTCAGCACCGGAGCCTCGCCAGACACTTCGACCGTGGTGGCGGCAGCCCCTACGCTGAGGCTCGCGTCGATCTCGTTGTTGCGGCCGATGCCGAGATAGAGATTGGTCAGGTTATAGCTCTTGAATCCTGGAGAACTCACGAACAGCGCCGAGTTGCCTGCCTGTACGTCGTTAAAGTGATAGTGGCCCTGCGCGTCGGTGGTCGCGACCTGGGAGGCGCCAGTTTCCTCATTGCGCACCGTGACTCGCGCATTCGCGATCACCGCTCCCGCGGGATCTTTTACCGTGCCGAAGAGACCGGTGGTCGCGTTCGGGAGACCGTTGATCGCGCGTTCATTGCTCGTCAGTCCGCCCCGCAGCTGGAGGGCGAAGTTTTCTACCGTTGCTTCGTGCGATTGCGGCGTCAGCATCACCGAAGCGGGCAGGGGAATTTCGGGTCGACGCGCATAGAACGGCTGCGAAATATCCTGAATAAACGACTGCGGCGCGCCCGCGACCAGCGAAAGTTGCACGTCTTTCCAGTCTTCGCCAATGGTATTGTCGACGATCGCCCACCCCTGCAGCAGCGGCTTCTCGCCCGGCTTGTTGGAAAAGAGAATCCGATATGTGCTCTTCCAGATGGGCACTTCGCTGATGTAACTCACGAAGACGTCGCGATCCCCCGATCCGGAGGCGGTGAAGCTCATGCGCCGCACATCGCGCGCGCGAGAAGATGAGACCAGGCTCAAATAGCGGCCCACTTCGTCGCTTAGCTCGCGGTCGGCGATGCGGACGGAAGTTCCGGCGCCGAGTTCGAAGTTGCGCATTTCTCCGGCGTCGGTGACGATGGAAAAACTGGTGACGTCTTCAAAGTCGTCCTTGCCGCGCTGGCGGCGGAGCTTTTCCACGCTGAGCAAGCGTCCGGTGGCCGTCATCGAGCCACTGCGCACTTCGACACGCGCTCCCCGCAACGCCGTCAGATATTCAGCCTGCGTTACTTGCTCGCCAAAAGGAAGGCGCAGCGATTTCAATCGCTCATCAAGCGGGGCGATCGAGTTGTAGCGAACTGAAGACACGTGCCCCTCGCCGAGATCGACGGCGGTCAGTGACTTCAACACGTCGTTCAACTGGGCCGTCGTGAAATCGATGCTGAGATCCTGCGTGCCCTGAACCCGAGCCGTGTGCTCGAAATATCCCACGCCGTTTTTGTAGAGCACGACGCGTTTCACCGGCAGACGGGATACCGAGTCTTCTGGCGACGAAGCGACCGGCTGCGCCGATTGCGCCTTTGATGGATTGGAAGGCGGAGAAGGTTTGCTCTGAGCAATCAGTGTGACAGCCAGAGACAGGAAAAGCAGCGTGAACAGCCGAGAGTGACGCATGCGCACCTCCAACTGAGGACTGCTGATTCTACAGAAGCCTGGTGCATGCGCAGGGTTGTCTGTACAAGCGCGGAGGATGATGCGGTTATTCAGATCGACGGTATCTTGAAATCGCGCAGGGCAAGTTCCAGTCCGCCGTATTCGGGATGGTCGTTGTGGCCGACGCTGAAAGCGATATCGAGCGTATCCCCGGCCAGAAGCGGCGTTTGCGCCAGCCGCTCGGCCATGTGCCAGCCCAAGGCATCGAAGGTAATCCGCAACCCATTTCTCAGTTCTCGGTTCTCAGTTCCCAGTTGGTCGCGCTCGGCAAAAGCGGCGGCTTTGTCCGAGCGGGAGATGGCGGCGCCATCGGGATGGCACCGTGGGGTGGCTAGAATGGCTGCGGTGGAGAGTTCCGGCGATTCCTTAGATGGCGACGCTGACACGATCCGTGAGATGTGCACCGGCAATCCCTCGCGCACTTTCAACTTCACGTGCTTGTCTTTGAGAATGCGCGGCGGCGCGGTCAACTGCACGTCCCGCGCGGCAAAGACCGGCTCGGGATTTCCCACACCGTAGGGCTCCAGCAATTCGAGTGCGCGAAATAATTCGGGAGTGACGTCGCGCAACTGCAATTCCGCCTCCACGTCCAGCGCGGGAACGAAATCCGCGAGTGTCAGGCGGTTGCGCGCAAACGCGTCCAGCCGCGAGCGCAACTCGGCAACATTTGCAGCCGACATGGCGAAGCCGCAGGCGTGCGCGTGACCACCGTAGCGCGTAAAAAGATGACTGCAAGACTCGATCGCTTTCAGCAGATGAAATGCGCGAATCGATCGCCCCGATCCAAAGGCTTCCTCTCCTTCGCGCGAGATCACGACAGTGGGGCGGTTGTAGCGTTCGACGATCCGCGTTGCTGTAATGCCGATCACGCCGCGATGCCAGCCGTCGCCATCAATAACGATGCAGAAGGCATCGCACAGGCCAGGATCGCCGCTGAAGCGTTCGTCGACCGCCTGCAGGATGCGGCGCTCTTCTTCCTGCCGGTCGGTATTGAGCTGATCGAGTTTCGCCGCCAACTCTCGGGCGCGAGCGGGATCTTTTGCGCTGAACAGTTCGATGACGTCGCGCGCAACATCCATGCGTCCAGCTGCGTTGATGCGGGGCGCGATGCGGAATCCAACTTCGCCCGAAGTCGGCGGACGTTGCGGCGAAATCTGCGCCACTTCGAGCAACGCTTTCAGACCGGGATTGACTGCGCGGCGCAACGCATCGAGACCGAGCGACGCGAATACACGATTTTCTCCCCTCAGCGGGACGGCGTCGGCAACGGTCGCGATGGCGACAACTTTCATAAACGAGAGTAAGAGTTTGTTTTGATCATTGGAGTCGAGCCGGCGCTGCATCAGTCCCTGCGCCAGCTTGAATGCGACACCCGCGCCACACAGTTGTTTGCACGGATATTCGCATCCCGGCTGATTCGGATTCACCACGGCGAGCGCCTTCGGCACGCCATCGGGACCGGGCAGATGATGATCGGTCACGATGAGATCAACTCCCAGGCGGCGCGCGGTTTCCGCCGGGGCAAAGGCGCGAATCCCCATATCGACGCTAATGATCAGCCGAATTCCCGCCGCGGCCGCGCGCTCGATCACGTCGTCGCGCATGTCATAGCCTTCGCGAATGCGATGCGGTACGTGAAAGTCGGCCGATCCGCCGCAAAGTTCGATCGCAGTCTTCAGAATGATGACGGCCATCGTGCCGTCGACATCGTAGTCGCCATAGATGAGGATCGGCTCCTTGCGCTCGATGGCAGCGTGGATTCGCTCCACAGCTGAGTGCAGGCCGGTCATTAATTCGGGAGCGTGAAGGTGAGAAAGAGATGGCGAGAGAAATCTCTGCGCGGATTCAAAATCCGAAACTCCGCGCGCTACCAGCAAGGGCGCAAGAATGGCGGAGGCAGATTTGCCACGCAGGACTCCATCACTGCGCAGAGCTGAAGCCAGAGATGCAACCGCAGCCTGATCTGGATTTTTGGGGATCCACTGCATTCCGGTGAAGCAGCCAGTCTACTACTCCAGGCGATGAGGTGCGAAGTTGGACTCCGCGAAATCGCAATTCTCCATTGCGTCATTCCGGAGGCCTGCGCCTTTTACCCGCGGGCCGAGGAATCTGCCCCGACAACGGCCATTGCACCGGGAGATCCTTCACTCCGCCTCGCTGCCCTGGCCCCTGGCTAAAAGCCGGGGGCTACCAAAACGGCTTCCTTCAGGATGACAACGTCGCGGAGGTAGGCCTAATTCTCTTCGTCCTGATCCGGCTCGTCCATGGTCAGGCCGCCGAACTCGTCGGAAACTTCGAGCAGGCGCTGGTAGCGGTCGTACCACTCGGTGGAAATCTCGCAGAGGAACATCGATCCCTGATAGGCCCAGCCGAGTTGCAGAAATCCGATCTTGCCGACGTAAGCCCGCAGCCAGCGCGCGTCTTCCACATCGTCGCCATCGCTGAACTCGGAATTGGTCAGCCGTTCGACCATCTCATCGAGTTCGGTACGCTGCAAAGTCCACGAGTGCATGGTGAGAAACGGCGCTCCGGAAGCCTTCGCCAGTTCGACAAAATCCTTCCAGCCATCGGGATTTTCTCCCATCTCCCACATGACGCATTGCACTTCTTCGTAGTCCACATAGCCGTGGAAGCGGCGCATGCCGTGGCCTTCGATGAAGGCAATCATGTCGTCTTTGATGGTCGAGAGATCGTCTGGAATAGGAGACATGTTGGAAGATTCAATTGTATGCTGATTCGCCGATTGGTTGCCAGTTTGGGTGCGCTCCGCTCTGAATCGAACCGATGCGGCGTCATTCCGAAGGCCCGCGTTTTCACCGGCGGGCCGAGGAATCTCCTGAAAGTAAAGCGCCGAGGTTAGGGAGATCCTGCGCTCCGCCGGAAAGACGGCTTCGCTCAGGATGACGAAGCAATAGGGTCGTCAGGGGAAAGGATTCACGGCCCCGGTGTCGGCCCCGTCATCAACTCCATGAACATGCGATAAAACTTGGCTGTGGCGAGGTCGTCCTGAATCTCGACAATCTGGGTCGCGGGATGAACTTTCTCGGTCGTGCTCCACGTCAGCGTATTGCCGTAGCCGGCGCCATGGTCCAGATCAACCGACATATACCGCATCTCGCTCCTGGTAATGATCGTGGGATCGATCCACGCGGCAGCGGCTAACTCGTCCCACATGATGTCGGCGCCCGGCCAGAGCTGCGCGAATTTGCTGAGATACTTCCCCAGCGGAGTCCCGCTGGCTCCGATCTGCTTCACCATGGCAGGCGTCATTTGCGTCTTGATCGAAATATCGGTGGGCGTGCACACAATCTTTTTCCACGGCGCGCGAAGCACAACCGTGGCCGCTTCCGGATCGAACCAGAAATTGAATTCATGCCGCGGATTGCTGGCAAACTCGGGATTGTCCGTCTGCGGACTCAGGCTCCCGCCCATGAAAACCAGCTCCTGCGCCAGCGTGGGAAAGTCAGGATCAAGAGAGATCGCGAGCGCGAGATTGGTCATCGGCCCACCCTCATAAATCGTGACTTCATGGGGATACTTGCGCACCATGCGGACCAGAAAATGCGCGGCGTCTTCATCGAGCGGCTTGGCCGTCGGTGTACCTTCCGCCAGCGGTGGAATGACCGAAGCTTCGTGCCACCAGCGATCGTCCCACGCACCGGCGTATGCGACCTTGCCATATTCCTGCTGCCACATCTGCGCTTCTTCGCGCGTGCGTACCAGCGGAAACTCCGCGCCGGGCACGACTGGAATGTCGGTGCGCCCCATGATTTCAAGCAGGCGCAACGTGTGCGCGACCTCTTCGTCGCGCCACTGATCGCCGCTGACGACGGTAATGCCGAGAACCTCGACCTGCGGAGACTGAATCAGCACGGCGAGCGTCTGCATGTTGCTGCCGCCCGGTCCGGAGCAGTCTTCGTTGATGATGATCTTACGGCGAGGCTGGGCGAGGCAGAGAGAACTGAATGCGAGAACGACGAGCACAAGGCGGAACGAGATTTTCGGATGCGTGATCATAGGATTCTGTTTTTCGAAGAGCAGAAGACTGCGACAAAAACTCCGACAAAAAATGAAAGGCAGACCGAATATTGTCGGCCTGCCAGAACGTGGGAAACACATCGGTTCAGAATTTGAGTTTCAGCGCAAACTGCACCAACCGTGGGTTGTTGACCGTGTTGTTGAGCACCCCGAACGTGGACGGCGTGTTGATGTCTTGCATGCCGCTATCCCCGATACCAGTCATGAAGAACTGGGGGTGATTGAGCAAGTTGAAGAATTCCGCACGGAACTGTAACCCCATGCCCTCGTGGAAGGGGAAGGCGAAGTCCTTGATTACAGAGAAATCTGTGTTCACGAAGCGCGGTCCGTAGACGGGGGCGCGGGTGGCAGTGCCGAGTTCTCCAACGGTAAATTGCTGCGGAGTGCCGGGGTTGATCACAAACGTTGGCGCGGCCTCAAATGCACAGGGATTGAACCAGTTCTGCAACGTATGGATTTTCGTCGGAGCGTTGCAGTTCGGATTGCCGGCAACCGGGCCAGCCTGATTCGGATTGCCCACCTGGTTTGGCCGCTGCAGGGTGAATCCATTGTACGAAAAGTACGTTCCGGATTCATCGGCGCTGTCCACCACGTAAAGCGGGAATCCTGAGGTAGCGCGCTCGATCAAATTCAGTTGCCAGTTACCCAGAAGGGCGTTAGTGGCTGAGTTCCAGTTGCTGCCAACGGCCTTGCCTTTGCCAAACGGCAAGTCATAAATAATGCTGGCGGTAAAACTGTTGTTGAGGTTCAGCTCCGACAAACCCCAGTCGAGTTTCGCGGTGCCCGGCAGGGGATAATACAGAGCGCCAGGGTTGGTGCCCAAGCCATCCGGCATGCCCGAGTCGAAGGTGCGCGAGTAGGTGTATCCGATCAACGCGTAGAGACCGTGGCGCGCGCTCTTGGTCTCCGCCTTGACTTGCAATGAATCGTAACGCGCCGCGCCAACACTGTTGTTGCTGTCCACGGCCTGGAAAGGAGCGGCATAGGGGAAATCGAATCCGCAGCCAAGTGAGTAGCCAGAGATGACGCCGCAGGCACTTGGCGAGTTCAGGTTTTCGTTCAACTGACTGACCAGGATGTGATGGCTGCGCGACCCTGCGTAGCCGAGCGTCAACACTACATTCGCCGGCAGTTGGTGTTCGACGTTCAGATTGAATTGCTGAATCTGGCCCTGCTTGAAGTTGAGATTCGCCGATTGAATGCTTCCGGTATAGCAGGTCGGATTCACCGGTCCCGTAAGAATGCCTGCGGGCGGACAGGCCGGATTGGACGGCGTTTCTTCCTGGAAGCCATACGACAGGCCGCACTGCGGCAATCCCGGAGTTGCGCAGAGGCCGGTCGACAGGAAGAACGGATTCAACAGGATATTGGAGAAGTTGTCGGGATCAATCTCGGCGTAATAAGGCGGGTTCTGCCAGAGTCCCTGGCCGCCCTGGTTCCATGCAGAATCATGGAAGATGCCGTATCCCCCGCGCACCACAGTTTTATCGCTGCTGGTTGGCTTCCACGCGAATCCGATACGCGGCTCCACAGCGGTCTTATCGAATTGCAGCCCAGCGGCGCCGTTCGAGGCGATGCACGCCGTGCAACTGCTCAGCGTCGGACTACCTGTCGGGACGTACCACATCAGGTTGGCGATATTGAAATTCGCCATGCGATTTTCTACTTCGGTTTCGGGCGTCGCCAAGGCCCAGGCGAAACCGAGATTCAGAGTCAGATTGTTGCTGACCCGCCAGTCGTCCTCCACAAACGGACGAAACAATTTCCAGCGTCGTCCAGTCGTGGCACCCAGGAAGGTCTGGTCGTGCGCGGCGAAGATTCCCATACTTCCCATCAGCAGGTCGGCAATGTCATCGCCTGTTGCCGTGCCAGACTCGACCACATAGCCATCCTGGAACGAGTTGTTTCTTACGTTCATCTCCTCGGCGCGATAGACCAGGCCGACGCTGACGTTGTGCTTTCCGCGGATCAGATCGAGTTTATCCGACAACGAGTACACGTTGGTTCCACCCTGGTAGGGCGCATAACCACGGTCCCCAAAAGAGAAATAACTGGACATCTGGAAGGATGTGAGGCCGCAGCTTTCGCAATCTTTGGTTGACTGATTGATGCTCGGTGGATAGCCGGTGATCGCATCGCACTTGCTGCCGAGATCGGAACCGAGAATGCCAAACTGCGCCCCTAAACATGTTCCAGTCGCGAACGAAAGAATGTGGTTGAAGATGCGGTTATATCCGGCGGTGAACTGATTGATCATGTTGGGGGAAAAGACGTGGGTTTCCGTCAGCACGGCATTTCGCCCGTGATTGTTGATGAACTGATTGCTGCCGAAAGCGTTGGCTTCTGAGTACGTGGGCGACCCGCCGGGAACGAAATTGGTAGCCTGATCGTAGCTGAAGCGCCCGAAGGCAGAGTCCTTGCTGGAAAAGTTGTGGTCGACACGGATGTCGCCCGTGCCTTCGTTGAGCTTACGCACTGGAGTGTTCACATAGTTGTAGCCGACGGCTCCTGCCGGGGCATTCGGCGTGGGATAAACCGGGTAAGACAGCATTGTCGCCGCGATCGGATTGATCAGTGCCGCTGGAATCACGTTGCAGGCTGCTCCGGCGGGTTGGGTCCCGTTGGAGGCAACCGGCTCAGGAATATTAGTACCCGGCTGGCATTGAAACGACGTAAATCCCGCATAAGGATTGACGATGCTGATGTTCAGCGGATTCGTCGTGAAATCGTAATCGCCATTGGAGTCCGGAGCTGTCATATTCGGCGTCGGCACATACCCCGTGAATGTCACGCCTTCGCGCTGCATCTTGGCCTGATAATCGAAGAAGAAGAAAGTCTTGTCTTTCTTGATCGGGCCACCGAGCGACCCGCCAAATTGATTCAAATTGAATTTCAACGCTCCTGTCGTCGAAAAGTAGGGAGCGGCATCGAGCTTGGTGTTGCGGAAGAATTCAAACAGCGTCCCGTGAAACTGATTCGACCCAGACTTCGTCGTCACCAGCACGGTCGGGCCGGCGCGCTCGCCATATTCGGCGGAGTAGTTGTAGGTCAAGACCTTGAATTCCTGAATGTCATCGATATCCGGGAAAATGGCAATACCGCCTTCATCCAGCTGGTTATTGTCATTGCCGTCGAGAAGCCAGTCGGTTTCCTGTTCGCGTGATCCGCCGACGGAAAGCGAGAACGCTCCGCGTGTGGCCGCTTCGCTGCTGGCCGCGTTGGTAAAGAAGCTCACGGGACTGGTGGATTGGGTTGTGCCCGGCGTTAACGTGGCCAACTGGACAAAGTTTCGCCCGTTCAACGGCAGTTCCGCCACTTCCTGCGAGGTGATGACCTGGCCGAGCGTCGGGTTCGAAGTTTCGACCGCAACTTCTGTGGCATTCACTTCCACGCTGGTGCTCACGGAAGCGGGAACCAGCTTGAAATCGAGTTCGCGCTGCTCGTCGACTTGCAGGCGGACGTCCTTCGCCTCCGACGCCTTGAAACCTGAAGCTTCGACGCGTAGCGTGTAGTCGCCGACACCCAGCAACGGAACAACGTAATGCCCCGTCTGGTCGGTGATGCCTTCGCGGGCAACGTTGGTGGCCTGATTGATGACGCTCACCTTTGCCCCCGCCACCACTGCTCCCGAGTTATCCGTCACCGTGCCGGAAAAACTCCCGTTGGCCTGGCCGTACAGCAATGGGGATACCAGACCGATCAGCGAACACAACGCCACCGCGCACACTACTCTTTTTGTCGACATTCTTTCTTCCCTTTCGAATGTTGCCCCGCCCCAAAGAAAAAGACCCTCCGCTTCTAGGAAGGGAGGTCCACAGTTCCGCACGATAGTTTCGTAAGATAGCGCTTATAAATCGCTAACTATCGGTTAGTCAAGAAGTTTCGCAGTGGAAAACGTGGATCGATTCACGCGGTTGCCGAAACGAAGTATTGTTTCGATTTGTTGTGTGAGACCGATCTCACGCCCGTGCCGCCCATTCTGCTTCGAACCGCGCCCGGTCGTAGAAAGATTTCTGCGTGCCGACCCCGGTGGTCGACAAGCCCGCATACAAGTTGGCACGGCGAACCGCTTCCTTCTCTGGCAAGCCTTCGCCCAGAAAGACGGCAAAGCTGCCAATGAACGCGTCTCCGGCGCCGGTGCTGTCGATGCTCTTCACGGGAAACGCCGGGATATGTTCGATGGCGTCGCGGCTGGCCAGCAGCGATCCGTTCGACCCCAGTGTGATGATCGCGCGCTGCACGCCCCCGTGCAGAAATTTCCGCGCGACTCTGTTTGCCTCTTCCACGTCCTTCACCGGCAGGCCTGAGATTGTCTCCGCTTCGCTTTCGTTGGGAACGAAGTAGTCGAGGCCCTTGAGTTCCGTCATATCGACGGCTTGCGCGGGAGCCGGATTTACGATGCAGCGAATGCCATGTTTCCTGGCAATCGCGACCGTGTGATACACCGTCTCGATAGGAATCTCGAATTGCAACACGATGCAATCGGCCGACTTGAGCACGTCAGTCGCTTCATCCACGTCGGCTGGCTTGAGCGCATCGTTGGCGCCTTTGACTACAAGGATGCGGTTCTGCCCGCTGGGCTCGACGAAAATCGGCGCCACGCCGCTGGAAAGCCCCGGTACCTGCTTCACATGCGTAGGATCGATTCCCTGCCGGTGAAAATTTTCAATGGTTGCTGGTCCAAACAGGTCATCGCCCACACGCGCCACCATGAAAACTTCCGCGCCGCAAAGCCGCGCCGCCACCGCCTGATTCGCGCCTTTCCCGCCAAATCCAAGATCGAATTTAGGAGCGAACATCGTCTCACCAGGCTTGGGAAATTTGTCCGTGAAAGTTGTGAGATCGATATTCGCGCTGCCAACTACCGCGATGCGTGGGCGTTTGGACATAGAAGGTTCGCGACGAACGCCGAGTCTAGTGAGTGTCATAGTAGATGTCAACGAATGCAACTTCGTGGCCGCGGATTTACGCCATTAAACGGATGATGGATCTGTGAATTGATCCGCGTTCATCCGCGTAAATCCGCGGCAAGGAAGTTTGCTATAGTTCGACACTGCACTCTAGGGAGGTCCCATGCCCCGCAATGTCCGCTGCGCCCTCATACAAGCCTCGAACGCCATTCCCACCGATCGTCCGCTCGAACAAATTCGCAAGGCCATGATCAATAAACATCTCAAGCTGATCGAGCAGGCCGCGAAGAAGAAAGCGCAAATTCTGTGCCTGCAGGAACTTTTCTACGGCCCCTATTTTTGCGCCGAGCAGAATGCGCGCTGGTATGAACTGACGGAGGCCGTTCCGGACGGGCCGACCACGAAACTCATGCAGAAAGTTGCCGCCAAACATCGCATGGCGATCGTCGTTCCCGTCTACGAGGAGCAGATGCCCGGGGTTTACTTCAACACCGCGGCCGTGATCGACGCCGACGGGAAATATCTCGGCAAATATCGCAAGCATCACATCCCGCACTGCCATCCGGGATTCTGGGAGAAGTTCTATTTCACGCCCGGTGACCTGGGCTATCCCGTCTTCGAAACAAAATACGCGAAGGTTGGCGTGTACATCTGCTACGACCGCCATTTTCCCGAGGGCGCGCGTATTCTCGGCCTCAACGGCGCAGAAATTGTTTTCAATCCATCGGCGACGGTTGCCGGACTTTCCGAATATCTTTGGGAGCTTGAGCAACCCGCCCACGCCGTCGCCAACGGATATTTTGTCGGCGCCATCAACCGCGTAGGAACAGAAAAGCCGTGGAGCATCGGTGAGTTTTACGGCAAGAGCTATTTCTGCAATCCGCGCGGAAAGATCATCGCGCAGGCCAGCCGCGATAAAGATGAAATCGTCGTTGCCGATCTTGATCTGGACATGATTGCCGAAGTCCGCAAGGTGTGGCAGTTTTTCCGAGATCGCCGGCCCGACAGTTACGGCGCGCTGACCATGCAGAGCACGTCGTATTCAGCCAAACCGGTAGCCGCAGACTGATTCTCAAAAACGGCCGCGCAAGAATTGGAACACCAGATGCCCGATCAATCCGGCGATGATGCCAATCAAAAGATTTTCCGGAGTTACGACGTCGCGAATCGCCCACTCGAGGCTGTGGCCGCGTCCCGCGCCCGAGCGCGTGAACTCGCTCATCAAGAGGTTGGAGTAAAAGAGGAACACGATAAACGCGACTTCTACTAACGCCCTCGCAGCCTCCTTTTGCGTGGGCCTCTCTCCCGCCAATTCCGCCTCCCGTGTAAATCGGGTTTTATTTTCGATTGCGAGTTAATCTATCATGCTCCCCTCACGCATGAATACGCGCATCGAATCGAGCCCGCTTTACAATCACGACCTCGCGCCCGCCGACGCGAAGCAACGCCACTGGGGCACCTACAACTTTGCTGCGCTGTGGGTCTCGATGTCGGTCAACATCCTGACCTACATGCTGGCGGCGAGTTTGATTCAGGGCGGGATGAACTGGCGTCAGGCAGTCTTCACGATTTTCCTTGGCAACGTCATCGTGCTCGCGCCCATGTTGCTGAATTCGCATCCCGGCGCGAAATATGGAATTCCCTTCCCGGTTCTCGCTCGGGCATCGTTCGGCGTGCTCGGGGCCAACGTCGCTGCGGTTCTGCGAGCGCTCGTCGCCTGCGGATGGTTCGGCATTCAGGCCTGGATCGGCGGCGAAGCCATCAGCACGCTGCTGGCGACGCTGATCCCTTCCTGGAAAAATTTCGCGTACGGCCCGGCCATTTGTTTTCTCATTTTCTGGTTGGTCAATCTGGCCGTGGTGCTGAAAGGGATCGAATACATTCGCATGTTGCAAGGCATCAGCGCGCCGATTCTGCTCGGAGTCGGATTGCTTCTGCTCGCGTGGGCTTATCGAACTGCCGGCGGATTCGGTCCCATGCTCTCGGTTCCTTCGAAGTTCACGAACTTTTCTGATTTTCTGAAATTTCTCGTTCCCGCGCTCAACGGCACAGTCGGTTTCTGGGCGACCGTGTCGCTGAATATTCCCGACTTCACTCGCTTCGCCCGCAATCAGCGTGAACAGATGATCGGCCAGGCGCTCGCTCTGCCCACGACGATGACGCTTTATGCTTTCGTCGGAATCGTCGTCACGTCCGCCACGGTTGTGATCTACGGCGCCGCCATCTGGGATCCAGTGCAACTGCTCAGCCGCT
This sequence comes from Candidatus Sulfotelmatobacter sp., assembly GCA_030040965.1. Lineage (GTDB taxonomy): Bacteria > Acidobacteriota > Terriglobia > Terriglobales > Acidobacteriaceae > Sulfotelmatobacter. The sequence goes on from JASHOT010000344.1 coordinate 22,866, forward strand.
TTCATTCGCCGATTGCCGTCGTAATTTCAT
>JASHOT010000345.1 GCA_030040965.1 Candidatus Sulfotelmatobacter sp.
CCTCATCCAGCTCTCCTGCCGCTGGACCTCCGACACCAGCTTCGACGCGGTGGCCTCGCGCATCGCGCGCCAGAAACTGGAGCGCGCCGCCCCTGCGCTGATCAAACCTTATAAAGGCGACTGGCTGCAGGAAGACTACTTCGTCTTCCAGATTCGCGAAATCGCGCTCCCCGGGATCGAAGGCCCGCCCTCCGCTGCCGACCTTCTCGCCGCCCGCGGAGACCGCATCGCCCAGGTCGTCCGCGGCGAGACCGCCCAGCTCTCCGAAGGCGAGCGCCAGGAAGTCCTGCAGTCGCGCATTTCCTACTATCCCAACGATCTCGCCGTCATCGGATGGAACGCCGCCTTCATCTACGACACCGCCGCCGGCGCCGAAACCGCCATCCAGCTCCTGCAGTACGCCAACTCGCAGCTGCTCGAGTTCCGCCACTACGACGAATTCCTCACCCGCGAGCTCGAAAACGTTTACGCCTTCCTCGACCGCGGAGGCACCGGCCTCTGGTCGCGCTGGCGCACCGCCCGCGCCGCCTCGAAACTGCACACCGTGCTGCTCGACGTGAACGAACTCACCGAGCGCGCCGACAACGCCATCAAGTTCCTCAGCGACATGTTCAGCGCCCGCCTTTACAAGCTCTGCGCCCAGAAAGTCGGCGTCCCCGACTACAAAGACCTCGTCCGCCAGAAGCTCGAGACCGCCGAAGACCTCTACCGATTCATGGTCGAGCAATTCAACCAGTCCCGCGCCTTCGTTCTCGAACTGATGGTGGTCGTCATTCTGATCATCGAACTCATCTACTTCTTCAAAGGCCACCCGGTCTAGATTGTCATCCTGAGCGAGCGCCGCACCGGCGCTAGTGATTCGCTTTGAAAGGGCGCGGCGTCACCCGCGCCGACCCGATCCCATTCGAGGGATTATTTCGATACCGACGCCGGCCACGTTTCCAGCCGCTTGCGAGCGTCGGAGAGCTGATCGGGCGTCATCCGCGATTCGAGTTCCTGCACCTTGGCTTCGGCTTGCGCGGCACCGTTGCGCTGCGCGACGGAGTACCAAAGATAGGCGGTGACATAACTGGTCGAGTCGGTACCGTCGCCGTAAGTGCGGTTTCCCATTTCAAATTGCGCCTGAGGATGACCGCTTCTGGCGGAGCGTTCGAGTAGTGCCATCCCCTGAGCCTCATCTTTGGGGATGTCACGGCCTTCAAAGAAGGCCGTCGCGAGCCGGAATTCGGCGTCGGCATCACCGGCTTGCGCCTTCTCGGAGAGATCGAAAAACTTCTGCGGATCACCCACGAGTTTGAACTGCAGGTTGAGGGTCAACCGACTCGGAACTGGGCGCCCGTTTCTGCGGCCGGGCTCGAACTTCCATCGGCGGACCGTTTCTAGGGCGCGATCGTCAAGTCCCATGCCAAGTTTTTTCGTGACTACCACGTTGCTGGGATTGCCATCGATACCAACAATGAGCTCGACGGTGCAGATGCCTTCGAGTCGGGCGGCACGCGCTTCCTCGGTGTACTCGACCTCTGGGGCGTAGGTCGCGCGGGGAGGAGTTTCGTTTGGCAGCTGACTCGCCCTCGCAGCATTGGTGAACGCTGTGTTTTGACCTGATTTCTGTGTGCTCGGCGGGTAGAAGACGAGTTTTTGATCTTTCTGCTTAGTGCGCTCGGCGTCAACCTTGAGCAGGTTTTGGCGCACATTCTCGATGGCCGCGATCTGCTCGGGCGTGTGCGACATCTTGAGCGCAAGGTCGAGCACGGCCAGGGCGTCTTTCTCTTTGTGCAGCAGGTCGAGGATCTGTGCCTCGTCGACCCGCAGTTCGGGAACGCCCGGTTCGAGTTGCACCGCATGTTCGATCAGATCATGTGCTTCGGTGAAATTGGCGCCGCTGTTGGCGTAGAACATCGCGAGAGCGTCGTAGGCGGGAGCGAAAGTTGGGGTGATGCGGATGGTCGAGCGAAGACTTTCTTCAATGGCCGTGCGGGAAGCCTTATCGGCAGCGCCTTTGCGGATGGAGGCCGCGGCGAAAAAGTAATGGGCAAGGTAGTTATTGGCATCGAGCTTGAGCGCTTCCTGGCACCACCTGCGTGCCTCGTCGTAATAATCCTGGCGATAGGCGATAAAGCCAAGGATTTCTCGAGCCGTGGCGCTGGACGGGTCGTCGCGTAGAACTCCATCGAGCAGCACGCGTGCATCGTTGAGACGCTCGTCGTGGGCGAGCATCTCGGCGCGGTACGTATCGGCCTGTGGCTGGGTGAGCGTTCGTACGACAAAGGAGGACTCGTCGACCTCAGTCGAGCCCGAAATCTCGGTGACGGCGAACTGAGTGGTCGCGACGTATTTACGAAAGTCGAGTTCCAGCTGATCCAGATCGCCGAACGCCTGTGTCGCCGCCGAAGTCGGATCGACATTCTTCTGCAGCAGTTCGAGGAAATCGTTGAGCCGGTGAGCGCCGTCCAGACCGTCCTTATCTTTCAGATAGTGCGTGAGTGCCCAGGATTCGGCGTAGAAGATGGAACCTTTGTCTTGCTCGTGATAATAGGGCGAATGCGGATCGACGGCGAAGAGTGTAGAGAGCGGCAGCAGCGGGTTGCGGTCGAGAACGGCCTGAATATAAGGATCTCCCTTGCCGATTCGCACCTTGTCGTCGAGGATTTCGGTGTACTGATAGAACTCGGCGATACCCTCGGTGAGCCAAAGCGGCATCCACTCATGCCTACGGCTGAAAACGAAATGCGCATACTCGTGATAAATCGGCCCGTAGGGATGAGTGGTGGGCGCATTCAGGAGTACGAGAACGTAATTCCTTTCCGGTGCGGCGACAAACAGACCGAGAAGCGTGAGCTGGCCCTGACCAAGATAGACCATGGGCTCGAGAGCCTGCATATCCTTTTTGCCCTGCACCGCGAGGACGAGCACGGGCGAGGTGGTGTCGAGGTCCGCGTCGGGAAAGACGCGTTGGAACACCGAACGCATGCCTTCGAACTGGTGAGCCGCACGCCGCGCGTCGGTTTCCGAGGCGTTGCTCACGATTTGGAAATGCGGCGTCTGAACCTGCAGCCACGAGCCGCTCTGGACCGGCGTCTGTGCCGTCGCGCAGGCGCAAACCGCGAGCAGAAATAGAGAACGAAGACGCATGACGAGTGACCTCAATACAGATACACCGTGACGCCCCAGTCGTCAAAGGAAGAAGACCAACTCGGAGGGGTGCCCCACTGCTGCCAGTCTTTGGCAGAAGTTGGGGGTGGAGCGAGTCGTGGGAGCCTGCCCTATTCCAAGCGCGCTCTGTCCGCTTAGAGTGGAGTGTGGAGCGTGCGTGCTCACGCAGGGGCCGGACGTCGTCCGCCCCTGCCCCTGAGCGGAGTGCCCCGGTGCCATGTGACCCCTCCGCAACCTCAACAATCCACAGCTAGTTACCATTTATGCACAACACTGTCAATACAGCACTGTATTGCAGAATGTAAAGTATAGGAACACTTTTACAAACCGCAGATATGTTCCTATAGGAACACTTCGCCCCGCCTAAGTCCTTTATTTGCGATAATCCTTTGTCGATCCTGTTTGCCTGACAACGAAGCAGGTTCCTCACCGACGCTACGCGCCGGTTCGGAATGACATGCTTGGAAGAAAGAGAGCCTATGCGTGGATTAAAAGACAAGCGCGTATTGATAACCGGTGGAGCGAGCGGCATCGGCGCAGCCACTGCTGCGCGGTTTCTCGAAGAAGGATCGCGCGTCTGCGTCCTTGATCGCGACGCCTCGGCCGGTGCCCGCATCAAGCACGAGCTGCCTGCTCTAGGCGAAGCCATCATCGCCGACGTGACCGACCTCATGCAGGTCGAAGCCGCCTTCGCCGAGGCCATCCGCCTGATGGATGGCGTCGACGTGCTCATCAACAACGCCGGCATAAGCATCCGTCACAAGTTCCTCGACATCACTCCGGAGGAGTGGGAGCGCGTCCTCGCCACGAACCTGACCGGCGTCTTCTACGTGGCCCAGACTGCGGCTCGCCACATGTACGAACGTTATTCCGAAGAGCGAGGTAGCGGAGTGATCCTGCAAACTGCCTCGACCAATGGCATCGTGGGACAGCCTCTCTACGCTGACTACAACGCGACCAAGGCAGGCGTGATTGAGCTGACGAAGACCATGGCGCTCGAACTCGCGCCCCGGGTGCGCGTCTGCGCCGTCGCACCCGGATACGTGCTCACACCCATGCAGCGCGCCGAGTACTCTGACGCCATGCTCGAGGAAGTGAATCGCAAGATTCCTCTCGGACGTCACGCCACGCCGCAAGAGATTGCGGGGCTGTTCGCTTATCTCGCCTCAGACGACGCGGCCTACGCCACCGGCCACGTCTATGCGCTCGATGGCGGCGAGACCGCCGGCGGCCTGGCCAGCCGGTAAGGTTGCGAGCCAACGCGCCCGTTCGGTCGCTGCGCTCCCTCAGGGCAGGCTCTTTACTCGCGCAAGAACGGCGCTCGTTTCAGGATGACAGGAGTGAGTTACCTTCGTCATCAGCCGGGCCTGTCTGGATCTGTAAGAATAGTGAGCGGCGACGATTCCCTCCTTAGACGTTGGCCCGCGAGTAGTCTCAGTGCACCGCCATGTGGTGCGCCAGAATATGGAAGTCCTGACACCGAAAACGACGCGACGCAGCACGCGGCTGCGAGTGGAGATTGCCGTCAACGTGACGAGTCTCGATCGCATGCGCCCGTTCGCCGAACGATGCACGACCCTGGTGGTGAGCGCGCAAGGATGCGGTCTGCGCAGCTCGCGCGCTCTGCAACTGGAAACTCCGATCATGCTCAACGATCTGCCCGGAGGGCGCAGCGTCACTGCAAAGGTAGTGAACTGCGTGCCGCTGGGTAGCGATGGCAAAGCCTTTTTGATTGGCGCGTCACTTTATACGCATGGAAATGTTTGGGGCATTGCCAATCCGCCTGAGGATTGGAAAGTCGCGGCCGAGCAGAATGTGCCGGCTCCCAGCGCGCTCAAAGCTGCAGGGAGCGAGCCTGCGCTGAATGTGAACAAGAAGAGCTGGCCCTACAATCTGTTTTCCGAAGGCGCAGAAAAGCATACCAATCGGAAGTAATTGCGCGGGAGCTGGAGGCCCATTCCTCATGAGTCAGCCTCGACGCGCCGTTCGGCCAATTCAACCCAGGGAAAACAGGTTGTGCTTGAGCTTTGGTAACTTCGCGCGGGTGACGAGCGCTGGCATACTTGCGACAGATGGATGAGCAGGCCAAGCCGGCAGCCGATGACAGCGCGGCGAGTGAAGCTGCGCTGAACGAGACTTCTTTGAATGAAGTCGCGTTGAATCAAGCTGCGCCGATTCAGCTTGCGTTGTACGCGGCTCCGCTGGATCAGCCTGAGGTGAGCGATGCTGCGACGTTCGCGTTTGCGGACAACCAGACTGCGCCGGCTGAGACGACGCCAACTTCAACTTCGCCCGACGCCGTGATGTCAGACCAACCTGCATCAGATCAAGCTGCAGCAAATCAGGCTGGGCAAATCGAAGCCGCTCCCGAACATTCCGCGCCAAGTCAGGTTGCGCCAAACGAAGTTGTGCAAGCGGAGTCGCAACAAGAAAAATCTTCGCCGGACGAATCAGCGCTCGTCGAG
>JASHOT010000346.1 GCA_030040965.1 Candidatus Sulfotelmatobacter sp.
CCGGAATTTACGCAGATCGATCTTGAGATGTCCTACCCTCAGGCCGAACGCGTGTGGGAAGTGGTGGAGGGATTTCTGAAAGCCGCTTTTCACGCGGCAGGATTCGAGATCGAGACGAATTTTCTACGCATGGATTATGACGAGGCGATTCGCCTTTATGGAATCGACAAGCCGGATCTGCGGCTGCCTCCGTTCACGGATGTGCGCGACTGCTTCAGTGACGCGAATCTGCACGAACTGGCGATCAACGCGAACCTGCCGGTGATCGCGATCCGCACGCCGAAAGTTGGCGAGCTTTCGCGCAAAGAACGGGACGACATCAAGCCGATGTTCCACGCCAAAGGCGGCGCGCGGGTCTACGAAGATTTCAAACGGATTGCGAACAAGTATCCCGATGCCGCGGCTGCCATTGCGAAGAAGGCAGCGATGGAAGAAGGCGATCTGATCGTGCTGGTGGCGGGATCGGCGCAGGCCGGACCGCAGACCGCGATGCCAGCGCATCGCAAGGTGACACCGGCGGAGCTGGCGATCTATGCCTCGGCGGGATTGCTGCGGCTCGCGCTGGCGCAGAAATATGCCGATCGCCACGAAATTTTCAAGAAGACTGGCGACGCTGCGAAGGATTTTAGGTTTTTGTGGGTGACGAACTTTCCCATGTTCGAGTGGGACGAGGCGGAGAAGCAGTGGATGGCCGCGCACCATCCGTTTACGTCGCCACATGAGGAGGACATGAGCCTGCTTGAGGCGGGCGTTGAGTCAGTCAATGATCCGCAATCGCCGCTGAGCGCGGTGCGGGCGCTCGCATACGATGTTGTGTTGAATGGCACAGAGCTTGGCTCGGGATCGATTCGTATTCATCGGCAGGATATTCAGCGCAAGATTTTCCGCGCACTGGGCATGAGTGAAGAGGAGGCGAAATCGCGCTTTGGATTTTTCCTGGAAGCGCTGGAATATGGAACGCCTCCGCACGGCGGGATCGCGCTTGGCCTCGACCGGATCGTCATGATTCTTGCGGGTGCGGAAAGTCTGCGCGAAGTGATTCCCTTCCCGAAAACGGCGCGTGCGGTGGATCTGATGGTGGATGCGCCGACGCCGGTGAGCGAGCGGCAATTGAAGGAGCTGGGAATTCAGGTGAAGAAGAGCTAGCACCGCAATTCGAATTCACAAAATCCGCGCCGTTCCAAAGAATGGGGAACCTTCCGTAATGCATAAATTACGTTTCTCTTTGCCGGTCATCTTGCCGGTAATCCTCGCGACCGCTTGCATCTTTTCACTCCAACCCGTAATCGCTCAGCAGTCCAGCTCCGGAACGCTTGTCGAGCAGGGCAAATTCACGCTGCACAAATTCGAGCAGGCGATTGGCGAGGAGACGTACGAAATCCGGCGCGACGGCGACACTCTGAACGCGAAGATCGATTTCAAGTTTACCGACCGCGGCTCCACCGTCCCGCTTTCGACCACGTTCCGCGCGGCGCAGGATCTGACGCCTGAGTTTTTTGAGATCAAGGGCCGGACGGCGCGTCCGGTCGAGATCGATGAGTCGGTGACAATCGATGGCGGTAAAGTGCACTTTCGCACTCGCGACAAGCAGAGCGATCTCAATATGCCGAGCGGACCGTTTTTTGCGATTGCAGGATATGCGCCGACCACCATGCAAATGCTGATGGTGCGTTACTGGGCAAGTCACGGATCGCCGGCACAATTGCCGACGCTGCCAAGCGGAACGGTCAAAATTGAGCCGCGCGGGAAGGATACGATTCACATCGTCGCGAAAGAAGGCAACAGGGACGAGAAACTCGACCGTTTTACCGTCGAAGGCCTGATCTGGGGACGGGAGACGCTGTGGTTCGATGCGAAACGGAATCTCGTCGCTGCGGTCACGACCGACGCCGAGTTCGATCACTTTGAAGCGATTCGTGACGGCTACGAAGGCGCGTTGGGCGATTTTGTGAGCCGCGCGGGCGCCGACAACATGAGCGCGCTCGCCGACATTTCAAAAGGGATTCCTGGAAGTCGAGCGCAGACGCTTGCCATTGTTGGAGGAACGCTCATCGATGGCACTGGCGCGGCCCCGGTTTCCGATGCGGTTGTGGTTATTCACAAGGGGCGCATCGTCGCGGCGGGACCGAAGTCGGAAGTTAAAATTCCGAAACACGCGAGCGTGGTTGATGCGCGCGGCAAATTTATTTTGCCCGGCCTATGGGACATGCATGCGCACTTCGAGCAAGTCGAGTGGGGGCCGATTTATCTGGCGGCGGGAGTAACGACCGTGCGCGACTGCGGAAATGAATTCGAATTCATCACCTCGGTCCGGGATGCGATTGCGCAAGGGCGCGGGTTGGGACCGCGTATTTTGGCTGCCGGCATTGTCGATGGCAGCGGACCGATGACCATCGGAGTAGAGCGAGTCGATACGCCGGAACAGGCGCGGGATTGGGTAGATCGCTACCACGCAGCCGGCTTCCAGCAGATGAAGATTTACAGTTCGGTAAAGCTGGAAGAGGTCAAGGCGGTTGCGGAGGAAGCGCACAAATTGGGCATGACCGTGACCGGACACGTGCCGAATGGATTGAATGCCTATCAGACGATCGAAGCCGGACAGGACCAGATCAATCACATTCAATATATCGCCGACATCATGCACGCACCGTTTCCGTCGAACGTGAGCCGCATCGATCGCGCGAAGGCAGTGGCGAATCTGGATCTCGATTCTCCGGAGGCCCGCAAGGCGCTGGCTTTCCTCAAGGATCGTCACACGGTGGTGGATCCGACGATGGCTCTGTTTGAACTGTATACGGCCACGACGGCGAAACCTTCTGCGAGTTTTGAGCCGGGTGTCAACAAAGTTGCGCCGGAACTGGCGGAGCAACTCACGGATGTTGGGCCGCCGAGTGAGCGCTCAGAGATCGGGGAGAAAGCTTTTGAAAAGGAAGTGGCGATCGTCGGAGCACTGCATCGGGCAGGAATTCCGATTGTCGCGGGAACGGATCAGGCGGTTCCCGGATATAGCCTGCATCGCGAAATTGAATTGTACGCGCAGGCCGGATTCACGCCGATGGAGGCGATTCAGGCCGCAAGCATTGTGTCGGCGCGGGCCATGGGCCTCGATAAAGAGTCGGGCACGGTGGAAAAGGGAAAGCGCGGCGACGTGATTGTGATCGATGGCAATCCGCTCGAGGGCATTCACAACACACGCAACGTCGAATACGTGATCACGAATGGAACGATGTATCACACGGCGGAACTTTGGCGCAGCGTGGGATTCAAACCCTGATAGTTCGCCGTTCAACCGACGTAGTGCTTGATCTGCCGGTGTGCTAGTCTGCCAGTTATGGCTGAAGTGCACACCGTCGCGGGGAAGCATTTCCTCAGTGACAAAGTTGAGCATTTTACCGAGTCAGTCATCCGCGAGATGACGCGACAGGCCATGTTGTATGGCGCGGTGAATCTTGCCCAAGGGTTTCCTGATTTTCCGGCTCCGGCGGAGATCAAACAGGCTGCCCAGAAGGCGATCGCGGCGGACGTAAATCAATACGCGATTACGTGGGGCGCGAAAAGTTTGCGCAACGCCATCGCCCGACAAATGGGGCTGTGGCAAGGCATTGAGATTGATCCGGAAAAGGAAATCACCGTTTGCTGCGGCTCGACCGAGGCGATGATTTCGACATTGCTGGCGTTATGCAACGCGGGCGACGAGATCGTGATCTTCGAGCCGTTCTATGAGAATTACGGGCCCGACTCAGTGCTGAGTGGTGCGCGCCCGAGATTCGTGAAATTGCATGCACCAAAAGAGGATGGCGGCGAATGGACGTTCGATGAAAAAGAGTTGCGCCGTGCGTTCGGCAATCGTACGAAGGCAATCATCCTTAACACTCCGAACAACCCGACGGGCAAGGTTTTCACGCGTGCAGAGCTGGAATTAATTCGCGATCTCTGCCTCGAGTTCGACGTGCTGGCCATCACAGACGAGATCTACGAGCACATTCTTTACGATGGAACGAAGCATATTTCGATGGTCTCACTGGACGGCATGCGCGACCGTACGGTCACGATCAACGGCATGTCGAAAACCTACAGCGTGACGGGATGGCGCGTGGGATGGGCGGTTGCACCGGAGAAGATCACCGGCGCCATCCGCAAGGTGCATGACTTTCTCACCGTCGGTGCGCCGGCGCCTTTACAGGAAGCGGGAGCGGCCGCGCTCACGATGCCCGAAGATTATTACTCGCGTTTGGCTGAGGGATATCGCGTGCGCCGCGACCGGCTGATCCCGGCACTCACTTCGGCAGGCTTCAAATGCTTCCGGCCGCGCGGCGCGTATTACGTGATGACGGATATTTCTGCGTTCGGATTCAAGGATGATGTTGAGTTCGCGAAATACCTGGTGCGGGAAGTCGGCATTGCGACGGTGCCGGGATCGAGTTTCTATCGCGATCCGCACGACGGTGCGCAGCAGGTGCGCTTCGCATTCTGCAAGAAGCCCGAGACGCTGGATGAGGCGACGCGAAGACTCGGAAAACTGAGGGGCTGAAGCGCGCCGTGCAGAGGAGTTTCCCGACCGATTAATGCTACGCATCAGTCCCTGTAATCGACTTGAATCCGCTTTCGCGCGACAGGAATGCGGAAAAACCGGTGAATTCTTTCACAACGATCTGGAGTATACTGCGGAAAAGAGTAAGAAAACGGGGATGGAGTAAGTGCAATCATGGCGTTGAATGCGGTCGAACCGGTGGCAGAGCAGGTTCCGGCGGATGATTTTCAGGCGCTGGAAGAGAAAATTTATCGCACCATAGAAATGTACAAGGCAGCGCGGCAGGCGCAAGCTACGGCGGAGCGGGACGCGCAGCGTTTGCGCCAGCAACTGGAAGACCGGGATGCGGAGCTGGTCACGCTGCGTCGTGAGTCCGTGCAGTTGAAGAAGGAACGCGAAGACATTCGCGGTCGAGTCGAAAAAATGTTGCAGCAGATCGAGTCGATGGCGGAAGCCAGCTAGCCGACAAGCATTTCGCACTCTCGTGTTGCAGGGACCACTTATGGCTACGGCGACGAAGGATCAAACGCTCAAAGATGCGCCGAACGCCAGCGTGCGAGTGGAGATTTTCGACCAGGCCTATAATCTGCGCGGCTCCGATCCGGAATACATCCTGAAGCTCGCGGAGTACGTCGACTCCAAGATGCGGGCCGTGGCCGAGGCCACCAATACGATTGACACGGTTCGGCTCGCAGTGCTGGCCGCGCTCAATATTGCTGATGAATATCATCTGCTGAAGAAAAGGCAGGAAAGCGGCGCCACGGATTATCAGAAGCGGGCCCACATTCTTGCCGACGCGCTCGATGAAGTCCTCCGGGAAAACCGCAAGGCGGGCTGACCAGGTGGGCGCACCCCCACGCCAGTACAGACTTCTGGAATCCCCATACCTTTATCGGGCGACTGTGAGGCCGATATAGACCAGTCCAACCAGCGAAATCACCATGAAAACGTAGGGCCACGCTTCGAAGGTCCGCTTCAGGAGCTGCACTTGCTTGCCTCGCGCGACTACATGCTTGTTAATTTTGCTGGATGGGTATGTTGGTCATAAAAACCGTTGGGATTAAAACCAACCACAATTTTTCATTCCGGACGTGGGGATGCAATCAGCAACTCTCTGTAGATTCAGTGACCCACTACTCGTGGTACTACCGAAGAAGTGACGGATACAGGGCATCTCAGTCTACCCTACAGTTTTTGCTGTATTGTTCATGCGCGGCGCCAGGTAAATAGTGAAAGGCATAAGCCCTCCGAACCCCTTTTGCCCGGTGGTTCGTGATTCCGGGACGATCATGGGTTAGCGCTGAATCGCAAGTCAGCATTCCGACCCTCACGGTCGTCCCGCCTCCTTTTTAAGCGGAATACTCGCCCCGTTGCGGTGCTGCGCTTCGTTGGTCTTAGCGAGATTTCTTCCTTTTCCTTCTCTGCGATAATTCTTCCAGCAGATACCTGAGCGAGGCAGAGTCGCGAATTACGGCCTCCAGCTTAGGGATTGTTGTTCGCAGTTCGCTATCTTCGACCACACCATCGGCCAGCGCTTCACCGACGCTCTGCAATGCTTCGCCAACTTCCTTGATGAGGTTCGACACCGCAACCAGTTCCTTCTCGGGCGAGGTGTCGGGCCCAGGCAGGTGAAAGGCCACACGTCCAGCCTGGCTTTCCAGAAGATCCAGCGCGTCATAGTTATTGAGCAACACACAGATCCGAGGAAGCAGGTGTGCGGGCAAGTGACGGTCGCCGCGCAGCCAATACATAAGCGAGCGGTAGTTGGTCCCCAGTTGTTGAGCCAGAAGTCGCACGTCGTACTCGGCTTTGTTTTCGACTACTCGGCTTAGCAATGCTGCGAGTTCATCAACCGGCAAGGGTGTATTCCTTCCATGCGCAGAATGTGGTCATAGTGAAACGGGCTTACCTCAGCCGTTCAAAATCCGCGTTCATTTTGAACGGTAAAGATGCCCATTCTAGCTGAATTGATTGCGAGCGATTTTCCTGATTACATAAGTGATGTCGGTTGTGAGCGATCAAGGCGTTTCAGCACGCTGGACCACATTTCAATTGAAAACGCCCGCGCCGTCAGCCGTTCAAGACTGGCACTTGCAAACTCCAGGAAGAGAATTTGACAAGGCGGAAGGCGGGAATTACCTTTCAGGGTCACAGAGTTACACCGTCTGTGCGCTGAAAAACCCAGTCGGCCGGAAAATGACTGCGCGGTAAGGAGTTTTCCATGTCGAAGAAGTGGTACAACTACATCATTTCCATCGACGATGCCTCGGTGCCGCAGCCGAATGCCGCCCAGGGAAAATCGCCGTCTCCGGCCAAGTCTGCGGCGCAGAGCGTTGCGGAAATTGCTTCTACCATCGCCGTCGAACCCCAGTTCACCACGCCAGTTTCGGATCCCACATCGTTTGACGAAATTTACAAGGCGGCGGAGATTCCTCCGGCAGCGAAGGGATACTCGATTTTAAAAATTGCGCAGATGCTGGAAAGCGAACACATACGCAATTTGCCGTCGGACGTGAAGAAATCGTCTGTGCTGGTGGCGCTCGATGCCGCGGGAGTGGAAATCAAAGACGTGATCCAGGACGCGATTCGCCGCGATCGCGCGCTTGATACTTACGAACGCGTGCAGCAGCGCGCTGTCGAGGAGCTCGAAGGCCGCAAAAGCAAGGAAAATACCGACATTCAAGCGCAGATCGATAAATATGTCACTGAGCAGCGCGCCAAAATTCAGGCGAACAATGACGCCGTGAGCCGCGAGAAGGAGCGGTTTACCGGATGGCGGCTGAAAAAGCAGCAGGAAGAAAAAAAGATTGCAGAAGCAGTTGGTTATTTTGTAGCCGAAAATCCCATTACCACCGGCGAAGTGACAGCAGCACCGGCGCAACCGAAAGTAACGCAGCGCAACTGAGCTGGTCGTTTGCCTGATTGAGGAGGCCTTTATGTGGAACCGGTTTTCAAGAATGATCCGATCGTTCGTAGGCTTTTTCATCTCCGTCGCCGAGGATCCGGAACTGATCCTGCAGCAAAACATCCGCGATATGAACGATCAGGTGCCGCGCATGAACGAGAGCATCGCGATGGTGAAAGCCAATGTGACGCTGCTCGAGAAGGAAGAAGCGAAATATAAGACCGATATGGCGAATCTGACGGCGAAAGTCAAAGCTGCCATCCAGAACAATCGTGACGATCTAGCCGGCGCCTTCGCCCAGCAACTCGAACAGGTCAAGGGCGCGCTGGCCCGCACACAGGGCCAGCTTCAGACCGCCCGCGTGGCGTTCGACAAGGCCATGACGGTAAAACAGGCCTTCATGCGCGAAAAAGATCGCAAGACGCAGGAAGCTCTCAACGCCATCGCCGACTATCGCCGCGCGCAGTGGCAGAAGAAAGTTGCCGACGCCATGGAGCAGTTCGACGTGGCCGGCATCAGCCAGACGCACGACGAGATGGTCCGCAAGATCGAAGAGCAGACCGCGGTCAACGAAGCCCGCATGGATATGGCGATGAGCAACGTCGACCAGCAGCGCGTGAAGATCGAAGACGAAGCGGAAAAGATGCAGGCTAATGAACTGGTCAAGCAATTCAAAATTGAAATGGGACTTGCGGCACCGGAGGCCGGCGGCGCAGCGGAAAAAACCATCGCCGCGAAGGAACCGCAGAAAACTTCGTAATTTCGTTTGAAAAGGCCGCGGCTTTGGCCGCCGAGGGTCGGCCCTCGGGGGGAGGAACTTATGGCAGTCAAAATTGAACGTGGTGGATATGTCCTGATGTTTCTCATCGGCGTGGCCATCCTCGGCTACGGCCTCAATCATTATGGTCTCATCGATCTGGGTAACTTCATGCCCGGTGGCAACAAAGCGACCGTCAAGTCTGGCGAGCCGGTCGACGCTTCCAAGCCCCTGCTGATTCCGGCGTCCTCGTCCGATTCCGATCCTGAAGTGCGGGTTCGCGTGAACGTGTGGGTCGGCTGCGCCGGCGGACTCGTGGCCAACGGCGGTCTCGACACGCAGCCCGATTCGATCTTTGGCAAGAAAGGCCTGAAGGTTTCTTTCAAGATTATTGATGACTGGACCGAAGGCGCGGCTGCGCTTGCCACCGGCAATGTCGATGTCATGCTCACAACCGCCGACGTCTACGCGAAAGATTATGCCCAGTTCAAAGACAAGGGATTCGGTTCGCACGCATTCCTCATGGTTGATTGGTCACGCGGCGCGGACGGAGTCATCGGCAAGCAAGGCATCAACAGCATAGAAGATCTCGCCGGCAAAACGGTCGCGTTCGCTCCTTACACTCCGTCGCACTTCCTTCTCTACAACGGTCTGAAAGCCTCAGGCCTGAGCACGGAACAACGCAACGAGATTTTCAACAAAGCTGTCCATACGAAAGACGGGATCGAGCCCGCGACTTTGTTCGCGCAGGAAAAAGTTGACGCGGCGGTCGCCTGGGATCCCGATATGAGCGACGCGGTTTCCAAGCGCGCTGGATCGAAAAAAATTTACGACACGAGAATTGCCAATCGGCTCATCGCCGACATTCTGGTGGTCAGCGACGACTTTTCCGCCAGGCATCCGCAGACCGTGTTGAAATTTGCCCAGGGATGGCTCGAGGGCGTGGAGTTCATCAAGACGCAGCCCGATCGCGCTTATAACCTGATCGGCACTGTGAAAGACTTCAACATTCCCTCGGACCTCGCGAAAACTATGCTCGGCGGCGTCAAACTCGCCGACTACGCGGACAATCGCTCGTTCATGGGCTCGGCGGGATCGAACCCGGACTACGACAACATTCTCAGCATGGCGCAGGATATGTATCGTGACCTGCGCATCATCAAGCACACTTACAATCCGGAAGACAGCCTGGATCGCCGTTACATTGAAAAATTGTCGGACAGCTTCTCGATGGCTTCGAGTGAAGCGCCCATCGAATACAAACAGCCGGCGGCGAGTGCCACGCCAATCGCCACGCAACATCGCTCGATCTACTTCGATCCGAACTCTTCGCGCATGAGTATGGATTCGCGTGCCATTGTCGATGAGCTTGCCGGAACGATGCGCGCGTATGAAAACACCGTTGTGGATATTGAAGGCAACACCGATTCGACCGGCTCACGGCAGTACAACATTCAGCTCTCGCACGCTCGCGCCGACGAAGTGAAGAACTATCTCATGGACAAGTACAGCTTTCCGGCTGCTCGTTTGCGCACCGCAGGGAACGGCCCGGATAAGCCGATCGATTCGAATGCAACTCCCGAAGGACGAGAAAAGAATCGCCGCACGGATATCAAGGTGTACGCGAATCCGAGCTGAGGGAATTGATGAAACATTGTCATCCCGAGTGACGCGCTTCTGCCGGGTCGACCGAGCGGGGCGCGCAAATGCGTTGTTGGCGACGCAGTAAAATACGGGTTGCGCTTGCTTCATTCTAGAACGTCATGACCAACTGGTTCATCATCCGCAAAGAAGTTCAGCCCTGGGTCCGATGGGCGTCGCCGCTCATTACGTGGGGCGCCATCATTCTGCTGTGGATTCTCGTCCCCTACTGGCAAGGGCCGCACGTCTCGCTGTTTCCGCGTCCAATGGGCGTGATTCGCGCCTTCAGCATGCTTTGGACCGACTACAACCTGCTCGGCAACGTGTTCATGAGCTGGTGGCGGATCGCACAGGCGTTTTTCTGGTGCGCTGTGGTCGCGATCCCGCTTGGCATACTGATGTCGAGCTACCGATGGCTCTTCGAGCTCATCAATCCCGTTGCCGCACCGATGCGGGCCATGCCGCTGACAGCGTTTCTTCCCGCATTCATCGCGCTGTTTGGCATTGACGAAACGGAAAAAATCGCTTTCCTCTGGTTCGGGATGTTTTTCTATCTGCTGGCGGTCGTTGTTGAAGAAGTCAACCGCGTCGACAACGCGTTGCTGGAAACTGCTTACACGCTCGGGGCGAGCCAACGGCAGGCCTTGTGGCTGTTGTTTCGGGCGTCTTTTCCGGCGGTTTTTTCTTCGTTCCGAATCCTTTACGACATCGGCTGGACATATGTCATCCTCGCCGAGATGCTGAACGCCCGCAAAGGGGTTGGATACATGGTCGAGGCCGCGCGCAAAGTGCTCGACTTCGATCGCGTTTACGCCGGAATTATCGCCATCGGCATCGCGGCATTCTTATTCCGATTTCTGCTGACATTGTTGGAAGGCTGGTTGTTCCCCTGGCGCAAAGCCGCCGGGACTTTTTCGGGCAGCGGCGCGGCTGTGGCGAGTGCCACGACACATTTGAAAGCAACGAAACATGCGGCCGCCCAAAAAAGCGAGGCGTAGAAAGGTGCCGGGAGAAACGAGGAGCGATCGCAGATGATGGTGAATGGGAGATCCCTCGCCGCGCTTGTGAAAACGCGGCGCTTCGGGATGACGCATTCTTGAGACGCGCGACAGACCATGAGCGACCACCACAAATCCAAAATCACGGTCCGCAATGTCGCCCGCTCTTTTGCCTCTGCGAACGGTGAAACCGTCCACGCGCTCGAAAACATCAACTTCGAGATCGAAGACGCCTTTTCGCCCGCCGGACGCGACATCGGCGAATTCCGTGTTCTGCTTGGACCCTCGGGTTGTGGCAAGTCCACTCTGCTACGTCTCATCGCCGGCCTCGATCGTCCCGACTCTGGCGAGATCCTCGTCAACGCAGCGGCCGTGCAGGGACCGGGCAAAGATCGGGGTATGGTTTTTCAGAAATACACTTCATTCCCCTGGCTTACGGTGGCTGGTAACATAGCGTACGGCCTCAAGATCAACGGCGTTGCCGACTCGAAGTTGAAGGAAACGGTCGCGCAGCTCGTCGAGGCTATCGGGCTCAGCGGGTTTGAAAACGCATATCCCGAAACACTTTCAGGCGGCATGCAACAGCGCGTTGCCATCGCGCGCACGCTGGCGCTTCGACCGTCGGTGATCCTGATGGACGAGCCTTTTGGCGCACTCGACGCGCAGACGCGCAGCGAGATGCAGCAACTCCTGCTGAAAGTCTGGGATGAAACCGCGAGCACGATCCTTTTCGTGACCCACGACGTGGAGGAAGCAATCTATCTCGCCGACCGCATTTTCATCATGAGCGCGCATCCCGGCACCATTGTTGAGGATGTGCAGGTGCCGTTCGATCGTCCGCGCGACCTCGGCCTGAAGCAGCGCGAGGAATTTCACAACCTGCAGAATTACGTTCTTAGCCGGCTGCGAAAAGCTCCGGGCAACGGACAGGTGCGCGTGAGCGTGTAAATGACTCTCGGATTGGATCAACCGCCAACCACGCCGCCGGAAGACAACACGAATTACCTGAAGGCTGCGTTCCACTGGCAATACAACATCATCGCTCTGGCGGGCGCCGGAGTTTTTGCGCTCGTCAGCGGAACCGCGCTGCCCGTTCTTCTCGCGGCCGGACTGGAACTCATGTATCTCGCGGTTATCCCGCAGAACGCGCGCTTTCGCCGGCTGGTTCGTTCGCGCGCTTTTGCCGAACAACAGTTGAAACATCAGCAGACACTCAATGAGATGCTGCGCAATCTTTCGCCCGAGATGCAGAGCCGCTACGTCCATTGCGCGCAAATCTGCGGATCGGTTCGGTCGAATTTCGCGCAGCTCTCGTCGCAGTCGCAGATTTTTCTTCAGCAAATCGATACCAGCCTGCAGGGACTGCTCACCGGCTACGCCCGTCTCCTCGTGGCGCTTTCGCAGCAACAACAGTATCTGAAGAGCACGACGCAGGACGACATCAAACGCGAAATCGCGGCATTACAAAAATCTCTCCCCAGCGAACCGCAGCGGGTCCAGGAGATCAATCAGAAACGCGTCGAAATTCTCAACAAGCGACTGGAAAAATTCGCCAAAATCACCGAGAACCGCAAAGTCGTCGACGCCCAGATTGCCGCCGTGGAAGACGTTCTCATGCTGGTCCGCGATCAGTCCGTCACCATGCGCGACCCGCAGCAAGTCAGCGACCGCCTTGACTCGCTCGTTCACGACGTCGAGCAGACTGAACAGACCGTGCAACAGGTCGAGAGCATCTTCAGCGATCTTTCTCCGGATCTCGACGGCCTTATGTCGCTGGACGACACTTCAACGTCTTCGGGCCATACGCGCACGCGAGTGCCGAACTAGAATGGCGAAGCCTGAATTGTCGAATTCCGGATTGTCCAATCTTAGATTCTCGAATCTTGCAGTTTCGGATTTTGGATTGACGAATATATGACCACGCCTGCCACTCCGACCGGAAAATATCTTGATGGGCTGCCGCCATGGGCGCGCGAACTCTCCGAGAAATACTATTCGCGCTCGTACGCGATGTTTGTGCTCTATGGCAACGTCCGCGATCTGATTTCAACCCGGGCACAAGACGGCAGCGCCACTTTTGTTTCTCTCGACGACTTCCTCTCGCATGCTCTCTTCGGCCAGCGCGATCTTGTTCTGCACTACGACCGAGGCGGCCTCGCCTTCGGTTCATCGGCCACGCAATCCGATTTCCGGCGCGCGCTCGAAGGGTATGACAGCTTCCACGGCACGAGTTACTCGCAGGGCGGACTGCCACGCAATCCCGACGCCGTTCTAAATTTGCTCGACAACTATCTTCGGCTGCGCATTGCCGATGGGAAAAAGATTGCGCTTATCATCGACTTTGCCGAAACGATCGCGCCCGCCGGCGATGTCTCGAGCATGTCGGCCGAAGACCGCAATTCGCTTGTCATTCTTAAGCGATGGGCGCGCAATGCCACGTTCCTCGCCGCGGACGTGACCATTTGCCTTATCTCCGAAAATCAGGTCGAGCTCAACCAAGGGATCGTGCAAAATCCCGGCGTCGCCGCGATCGGAATTCCGCTACCCGACTATACAGATCGTCTCGAATTTATACGCGCACAGCTAAAGTCGCGCGAACTTCCTGCTGGCAGTGAAGTGAACGACGAGTCACTCGCGAAACTCAGTGCGGGGTTGAAGCGCATGCAGATTCAGGGACTCATTGCGCACGCCATCGAAAATCACCAGCCGTTGACGCAAAAGTTCTTGGGGTTAAGAAAGAAGGACTTGATTGAATCAGAGAGCGGCGGATTGCTCGAATTCGTGCAGAGCCGGTTCGATCTTTCGTTCGTGGCCGGCAACGATCAGGCCAAACGCAAGTTGCAGGACGCTGCCAGCGCCATCCACGCCGGTAATACCGACGTTCTTCCCATGGGCTACGTGATCTGCGGGCCGGTCGGTACGGGCAAGACTTTCATCACGACCTGTTTCGCCGGCGAAGTCGGTATCCCCGCGGTCACGCTCAAGAATTTTCGCAGCATGTGGCAAGGCGTGACTGAAGGCAATCTGGAGCGCGTCCTCAATCTGCTCAAAGCCATGAGCCCGATCGCAGTGATCGTCGATGAAGCGGACGCGCAGCTCGGCGACCGGTCCAGCTCTGGCGACAGCGGCGTCGGCAATCGAGTCTTCGCGCAGATCGCGCAATTCATGGGCAACACCGAGTATCGCGGCAAAGTTATCTGGTTCCTGCTGACCTGCCGTCCCGATCTTCTTCCCGTCGATCTCAAGCGCCAGGGGCGCGCCGAAGAGCACATCGCGCTGTTCTATCCCGACACGCCCGACGAGCGCCTGGCGCTGCTTCGCGCTATGCAACGAAAAATCGGAATGAAAGCTTTTCCTGCGGATATCGAGAAGTTTTTTCTGGATCGCGCCGGAAGTTTATCGGGAGCGGACATCGAAGCGGTGCTGGTCCGCGCTCACATGCGAAGCTGCCTGCAAAATAAGTCCGCAATCGACGCGCAGGATCTTGAAGCCGCCATTGACGATTTCATTCCACCGTACTATCCGACAGAGATCGACTTGCAGAATCTAGTGGCCGTTCTCGAATGCACGAGCAAGAGCCTTTTGCCGAAGCAGTATCGGGACATCGAACGCGCTGAACTCATCCGGCGCACGAATGAACTGCTGATGCAGTCGCGCAGGGGCGAAGGCTAAATCGCGGCTCGCCGTGGCTCGCTGTCCTCTAACGCAGCTTGCCGCCTCAGATCACCACGCCATCCATCCGAAAGACTCGCTTCTTCGCCACAAACTTCGGTATCGCCTTTGGCTCGACCAGCTTCGCGTGCTCTCGCCAGAATTCGTGGAACTCGCCCTTATCTCCGGTGCGATAGAAATGCAGCAGATATCTCTGATCGCATGCCGTGTAATTCGAAAACCACTGGTCCACATCGGTAATACCGATTTCGTGCATCAGAGCGAGGCCGTACGCGGCGGCTTCGCCTTCATAGGCGAGCACAGCCGGAAATAATTTCTCATCCACTGGAGGCCGGTAATTCTGCCCAATCAAAAACGCATCCGGCTCTGTGTTCCATTGCACGGTGTGTCCGAAAAGATGCCCCAGCAGAAACAGCTTCTGCTCCGACGTCAGATTGAAGTCGACATGAATTTCGGCGCCATTCAAGTCGCCGGTCAGCGGGTCAGGGATATCCCGCGTCACGACGCGAATGCCGTAGTCCCTCTCGATGTGCTCCTGCAGTCTGGAGCAATGGTCGGCAAACGGAATCGTCATGCAGAGTCATTGTAAAGGCGAGGGTTGCCGGAAGAAAATATGCTCGAATGGAAGCGTTAAGCGAGAACCCGCTTTCGACTCAGCTGGCGAAAAAAATGAGCCGGTCGTTCAGAACCGGCTCCCGAAAACGTGAAGCTAACTTATCCGATGTGCTTGTTGAGAGCTTGCGTGAGGATTTCCTTCGGTTTGTAGCCGACGAATTGCTCGACGACCTGTCCGCCCTTGAAGACCAGCAGCGTAGG
>JASHOT010000347.1 GCA_030040965.1 Candidatus Sulfotelmatobacter sp.
GAGCCAACTGGACATTTCTGGACATGGGCGATTCAGCAACCCTTGTCTTTCCAGTTGGTTAATGGTGGGCGCTATAGGATTCGAACCTATGACTTCCACCGTGTGAAGATGGCACTCTACCGCTGAGTTAAGCGCCCACGGATTTGCGGTAAAGTGATGTTAACACACAAGTTCCCGATCCACTTGGTTCTCACTGAATCGTTTCCTGCACCCGCATTTGTGCCCGCATCTCCTCAGGAACCAAATGCTGAAGCACCTTTTCCCGCTCTGCACGCTTGGCAGCGCGGTGCGTGTGGCTGTAGTACAGGGTGCCGTGGATGCGCGTATCGGCGCAGGTTGCCTCCCAACGATCCAGATACGCATGGGCTTCTTCCAAACTCTCGAAGCGTTTTCCCTTGAGCGCAGTTTTCTGCGCATGGGCGACTCCGGATTCAACTTTACCTTTGCGGTCGGGATCGTGGATGCGGCACGGCAAGGGCGTAACGTCGTAATGAGCGAGAACGTCGCGATAGAGCGGATTCAGTGTTGGTTCGTAGAAGTCGGGAGTGAGTACACCTTCTTTTAAGTTATCCAGTACAACCACGCGCGGAGTGCCGCCCAGTCGACGGAACGCTTTCTCGTGGAGTTCGGCCCAGATCCGCGAACTGGACTGAAACGTCAGAAGGCGGACCGCCTTGCGGCTATAGCCCAGGGTCAGAACGAACAGTCGCGTGCGTCGATACTTTCCCGTCCGCTCATCACGGACCATCGGACCTTTATTTCCGCAATCGACTTGCGCTTCTTTGCCCGCCGGGGTGCAGATCACGGCGCGCGCCTGCACCGGCCGGTTTCCGCGCAGCCGGCGAACAAAGCGTTGCACGGAGAGATAGCCCGCCTGGAAGCCGTGATCGGCCACCAGATCCTGCCAGATCGCCATGGCATTGTGGCCCTGACTCAGGCCGAATTCAATGGCCTCTTGGAATGGCTCGCTGGCCGAAGTAGGCGACTGATTCTTCGAACCGGCACTGCTCAACCCTACGCCAAACCCGGTGATCACCTGTTTGGCCGGTTTTGAACTTTGGCTTTTTCCTTCCCCAGAAAGGGGTTCGGGGTTGTCGTTTGTGGTCGTCCGTTCTTCGGCTGACCCGGTGATCACTTGTTTGGCCGGATTTGCCGGCGGTCGCCGTCCCCACGCCCTTGGCGGTCGCACTCCGATGCCAGCGGCCTTCAGGTAGCCGCTGACCGTCTCCCGGCGCACGCCGGTTTCTTGCTCAATGCGTCGTAAGGCCCAGCCCAGCCGCCCCAACGCGATCACTTGCTGCCGTTTCTCTTCGCTCAAGACGTTTCCCATGCCGACGAAGGGTACAAACCCCTACGTCGCTGTCAACGTCCCGGTCTTTTCGTTGGCCGCTTTTGAGGTGATCTTGATTGGCCGGATTTGCCTGATCGCTGAGGGTGTTCTTGTCAAGATCGCACAGTTTTGGTCCCAACCGTCAAACCTCTGAAACAGAATGCTTTAAATCCAGAGCTACGTTGTTCTTGTCAAGAAGACGTTGCCGCAGGCGGCGCTTCTGATCCCGCTGCCGCTGCCGTTCCCGGTTGTTCTCCACCTGCTGCGGATTCTGCCGTCGCCACTGTTTCTGATAGTCGGGATGTTCCTCGCGCCACTGCTTCTGACTTTCCAAGGCGACCTGGTGATACTCGGCATCGCTGGCAAGCTTCTTGCGGTGATAGTCGGTGCGGCGCCGACGTTGGCACTCCGGTCGACTGCACACGCTTTGTTGGGGACGATAAACGGAGGGTAGAAAAAAACTATGACAGTAAGGACAACGGCGGGGCAGGCTCAAGCCGACTCCTCAGAGGATCATGGGATGAATCCCTGAGGAGAATCGAAACCTCGTGCGGTTCGCAAGGCTGCGGAAAACGAATTTAGAAACTGCTGTAGAGTTCCTACCGCGTCCTCGCCAACGGAGCTTTCCACTGGATCACTGGCTCCGCCTTACATCGGCTAAAATGGTTCCCTTTATCACCGGCCCTGACACAAAAAGTTTGATTATATCCCTTAAACCAGCCGTAGACCGTCAAATCGTGCGTCAGTCAAGGGACTGAAGCCCAGTGCCTCTCGTGCAGTCGATGGTCGCCGCATTCGGAGTGGTATGCCATCGCCTAATGACAATGGCTTCTTTAATGTGTGTTAGGTTTTCGCATGCGATTTCGCATTGGAGTATGGCTCACCGTCGCTGCATACCTACTGCTCCTGTACGGTGCGCTGGCAGCACCAGCATACGCACGCTCGCACTTCCATCTTGATCCGGCAATGCTCGCGGCATACGCTGCCCCGTGGCCTGTTGCGATGACTTCGGTTTTTGCCCTGACTGGCGTCGTGCTTGCCACAATTCCGGTGCGCCGAGGCGAAAAATGGGCAATTTGGACTTGCCTCGTCACTTTCGCCATACTTCTCACAGTTCGGATTACCACGGATGCTCGCTGCCTCGCTGTCCTTAACCCACACCAGCACGGCTGCCACACATTCATCCTCCTAGTGTTGGTTGGGATCACGGGGCTGATTTTGTCCGCGTTTGGTAGGAACCCGTCCCGCTGAATCAGTGGGCTTCACATTGGCTTGCGATCCTATCATGCCCTGTAGCCGAATAGTTTCTTGCATTCGTCACGCAGAAAATCGCCGATGACGGGAATAGGGTGATTCCCTTTCTCGAACACGAATCGGCAGGGAATGAGGCAGGCTCGCCACTTGTATTCTTCCGTCCCGCGCCTTCGTCCATAAGCGGCGATGTCTTCCTGCGAGACCCCGTATACGACGGCACCGATTCTCGCCCACACGCAGGCACCCGCACACATCGCGCAGGGTTCGTGCGTGGTGTAGAGCACGAACTCGGTCAGGTAGCGCCTGTAACCGCTCGATACGTATTTGAGCGTCTCTAGCTCGACATGCTTGATGCTTGACCCTGAAGTCTTTACCCGGTTCCCCGCGCTGGCAATGACTACTTCGCACCCCTCCGTTACGCGGGTAATGACAGCGCCGATGGCATAATCCCCTCGGTCACGGGCACGCTTAGCTTCCGCGATTGCCAACTGCATAAACTTCTTCTTGGCTTTGTAGGAAGCGGCAATCATGCAGGGATCATATCGCAGCGCGAGGATTGTTGAGATTCGAAACCTATTCCTCAGTCGGCTGCGCCTCGGCATCTGGACGGTCGAGAAGGAAAACTGTGACTTGCTCATAGGGCTGTTTGCCGACATTCACCGCCCGATGCACGCGAGCACTCGGTTCCTCCCAATCAACCTGTCCCAGCGTGACCTCGACACGCTGGCTCTCGCCGCCGTCACGATATTCGATTGAGAGAACATCGCCGCTTAGCACCACTGCGACCCGATGGAGCGGATCGCGATACCACGGCATAGCCTCGCCGGGAGCAAGGCGCAGACGACGCACTGTCGTGGTTCTGTGTTGGAAGAGAAGTTCGTCGGTCACTTGGAGTTCACCTGCTAGTCAGCTTTTACGAGTTCAATCTCAACGACACTTGTTTTACCAGTCATCGGAACAATGACACCCGGCGACTTCATCGTCAATTTGGCGCCTTCGACCCTCATAAAGTACACACGGTCGGTGCCTGTAATTGCCTGACTTGATGCGGCGTCAACGTGGGCGGTCAATTTGATGCCCTCAGGCGTCTGAGCGCCAATTGAGTATCCACCTGTCCAAGCCACATGGGACTTCATCATGGCGATGGCTTCAGCATCGGTCAGTGACGGTGCGGCTGGCGGCTTTCGTGTCGCGTCAACGAACAACAACCAAATCCGACTGGGAGTGATGCTGACGCAACCCCCAACCTGATCCCCGAGCGGATAGCTGACCTTACCCTCACTCGTGGCTTTGAGTGTGACGACCTTCCACGTCCCGACAAGTTCGTTGTCAGTCGTTGCTTGCTGGGCGAATGACGACACGGCAGCTAGTGCGATCGAGACCGTCGCAAGCAGCATTTTGTTCATAACACCCTCCGCAGGTTGTCGGCGACCAATTGTACTGAAGACTATGAATCGGAACGCATTCGGGTTTAAATCCGAGAGATATAATCACGAACACGTTTGCCTGCATTCGCCGAGGGGTGTCATGAACTGGACACGGTTTGTGTTGATCGTTGTCGCCTCTGGTATCG
Source organism: Candidatus Sulfotelmatobacter sp. (assembly GCA_030040965.1). Classification (GTDB taxonomy): domain Bacteria; phylum Acidobacteriota; class Terriglobia; order Terriglobales; family Acidobacteriaceae; genus Sulfotelmatobacter. The sequence continues at coordinate 4,158 of JASHOT010000347.1, forward strand.
TCTCGTCGCTTACTGATTGGTTTTTCACTGGCGACTGGCTCCATCGGCGGTACACGTACCCAGAGATTTGGCGTCAGGGAAACGAGAGTAGAGCGATTGCCCTGACCAGTCCGCTGCCTTTCCTGACGTGCGGCGTCTTTGCCTATGTCATCGCCCGGCTGGGTATTCACTCCATCGCGGGCGCTGCTAAACTGGCTGTCGCCGTGTGGCTGATCGGCCCGTTGCCAATGATCCTCACCAACGCAGCATTCATGAAGCTGCATCGCGTGTTTGTGGCTTCCCACGCAACGGGATGGTTGATAAAGCTGGTCATCGCCGCAGTAGCGACTGGGTGGTTCCTTTATTAGTGCATCGCAGTGGCGATGCGATCTTTGACTGGTGCGGCTGTACTTTCGCCGATCCGCGCACTAGACTTCTCGGCATCTCACCAAATCAAAGGAGGGGATGATGGCAACTGCAAGAGTACCCCAACCGATAACCGATGACCCCGTGAAAGTCGACCCAAAGCATTACAAGGTTGAGTTCGAGAATGATCGAGTCCGGGTGGTTCGGATCAAGTACAAGGCGCGTGAGAAATCAGTGATGCACAGCCACCCGGAATCCATTGCAGTGTTTCTAACGGACGCTCATGCCAAGTTCACCTACCCGGACGGAAAGAACGAGGACATCAAGGCAAAGGCTGGGTCGGTGCAGCACATGGACGCCTTTACTCACCTGCCGGAAAACACCAGCAAGAAGTCGTTCGAAGTCATCCAAGTTGAGTTGAAACGCTAAGTAGAATCTCTTTTCAGAAAAGGGGCTGCGAATCAGCGCAGCCCCGTACCTTAATCATTTGCACAATGGACAAGACGGGCAACAACACGTAGCTGCTATGACTGTTGCTGCCTTAGCTCCGAGTGCGACCAACAGCACTAGCGCAAGCGAGTACAGTTTTCTCATCAGCATTTCCTTTCATCAATCGTGGATTCGGCAAGTCCTCGATCAGGCAGCACAGTTCCTTTTCCCGCGCACACGTCAAGACATCGTTTGTCGAGCAAAGGTCGCGAAACCGCCGCAGTCTTCGTTGCAAGGCACGGAGTGAGTGAATTTGCCGCCCAAGTGCTTTGTCTTTGTCATCAACCCACTGCATCATTTCGGGGCATGGATTCGCGCCATCGTGCGCGACTTCGATGACCCTTCTCATCTCTGAAAGCGTCAACCCAACAGTCTTCGCTTTCAGGATGAAGTCAATGTAACGCACGACTTCGGGAACAAAGATGCGATACCCGGTGTGAGTTCGGTTCGCTTTTGGCAGCAATCCAATCCGTTCCCAGTACCGCAGCGTTTTTGATGTGACCCCTCTGCTTTTTGCGAGGGCTGAGATGCTGAGTGCCTGTCTCATGGTTCGCCTCGGAATACGGTAAAGCTTACCCCAAGGGCAATGTGCAAGGGGGCGTTTAACGCGGAAAGCGCGTTCCGACAGCCTTGTTTTCTTAGAGCGCCGAAGGTTAGACTTCGATCATTTTGGAGCGCCAGTAGAGTGGCTTCGACGCGCACGCGCCTTTCGGATGGCTCCTTGAGGCGCGGGTCGTCTTTTTCACGCAACTGACCCGAACTGGAAGCGTGGTGCCTCTGATGCTGGAATTCAAGCCACGCCGCTGAAGATCGCCTCGACTTCTATACCCCACGCTTCAAGCAGCCACTCAGGAACATAGACCCTGTTCCGGTTGTGCTCACACCATCGCTTTAGCTCGGCGGACGAAACGTACTGCGGCTTGGTGAGTCCAAGTCGTTTGACTAGTATTTCGAACTCGGTCGGCAGAGCACGAAGTGGCAACGGCGGATGACCCCAGTTCGGATTGCCGCGCCTGCGTCTCACACCTGTTAGCGCGATGGTTCTAGCCATAGTTACCTGATGATACGCCGTTCTGCATGGCTCGGAGAGCGGCAGGAGCGGCTGAAGGTAGGTCTGTGCGCTCGTTGACTTCACCTTCCCCGCATCCCTACCATGTCAGCCAATGGCTACATCGTCCCAACCTGTGGGGCAGACGGTTTCCCATTACCGCATCCTTCGCAAGATCGGCGGCGGGGGCATGGGTGTGGTGTATGAGGCGGAAGACCTCAAGCTCGGTCGCCACGTTGCGCTGAAGTTCCTTCCCGACGAACTAGCCAACGACGCACAGGCTCTCAGCCGCTTCCAGCGGGAAGCCAAAGCTGCTTCAGCCCTGAACCACCCGAACATCTGTACGATTTACGAGATCGACGAAGCCGATGGGCGAACCTTCATCGCGATGGAACTGTTGGAGGGACAGACCCTTCGCCACATGATCGCGGGCAAGTCGCTAGAGATCGAGACCGTGCTCGACCTCGGCATACAGGTCGCCGATGCGTTGGATGCAGCGCACTCGAAGGGAATCATTCACCGCGACATCAAGCCAGCAAACATCTTCATAACGAACCGAGGTCAGGCGAAGATTCTTGATTTCGGATTAGCTAAGGTGATCGCCAAGCGAGATAGCGTTGCCCTCAACGCCCCAACTATTGAATCCGAGGAACATCTCACAAGTCCCGGCAGCGCGTTAGGAACAGTCGCTTACATGTCGCCAGAACAGGTTAGGGGTAAGGAACTCGATGCTCGCAGTGACCTCTTCTCGTTCGGGGCTGTTCTGTACGAAATGTGTACGGGCACGCTCCCGTTTCGCGGTGACACATCGGGCGTGATCTTCAAAGCCATTCTCGATGGGACACCAACGTCGGCGGTGCGCCTAAATCCTGACTTGCCAGCCGAACTGGAACGGATCGTCAACAAGGCTCTGGAGAAAGACCGCGACGTTCGGTGCCAGTCAGCCGCCGAGCTAAGAGCCGATCTGAAGCGGCTGAAGCGGGAAACCGATAGTGGCAAGACCTCGGCGACACCAGCATTGCCCGACCACTCGCTCCAACGTGGCAAGCTCTGGTTCATCGTAGCCGTCTGCATCGCCGTTGCAGGCTTGGCTTTTGCTGGCGCTTGGCACCTGCGATCTGGCAGGACAGCCCAGATTGATTCGATTGCCGTACTGCCCTTCACAAATGTGAGCGGAGATGTCAATACTGACTATCTTAGCGATGGCATCACCGAGTCCCTGATCGGAAATCTGGCGCATGTACCTGAGTTGAAGGTGAAATCGCGCAACTCCGTATTCCACTACAAGGGAAAAGACGTTGACATGCAGAAAGTCGGCAGCGAGTTGGGCGTTGCCGCACTGGTGAGCGGGCGGGTCGTGCCGCGAGGGGACAGCATCGAAGTGAGTGCCGAGCTTACCAATGTTCGAGATAACACCGAAATCTGGGGGAAGCAGTACAGTGGCAAGAGCACGGAGATAATCTCCCTCGAACAACAGATCGCGGGTGAGCTTGCAGAACAGTTGCATTCCACCCTAAGTACTTCAGAAAAGCAGATCGTGTCCAAGCAAGGCACACACAGTCCCGAGGCTTACGAGTTGTATTTGAAGGGGCGATACTCATGGAACAAACGGACGCCTTCTGACCTTGCCACTGCAATTTCGTATTTCAATCAAGCCATCGCCAAAGACCCCGGCTACGCCATGGCGTATGCGGGGCTGGCTGACGCCTATAGCGTATTGCCTACCTATGGTGGCAGGGCAAGTGAAAACTATCCGAAATCCAACGCCGCTGCACGTAAGGCGCTGGAACTGGACGCGACCTTAGCCCATCCTCATGCCGTGCTGGGTAGCAACGAGATAGAGTACGACTGGGATTTTGCGGGAGGAGAAGCTGAGATCAAGAAGGCTCTGGAACTTGATCCCAACGACGCCACGGCACACCAGTGGTATGGGTGGGACCTTGGTATGATCGGGGGACGGGAGCAGGAAGCCCTCGCGGAAATTAACCATGCCCATCAGCTTGATCCGCTATCGCTCATCATCAGCTACGATGTCGGAAGCATTCACCTCTTTGCGCGTCGGTACGACGAGGCTATTGCGGTGTGCAAAAAGCTGTCAATCGAGAACCCGACATACGCCCCAGCACACGCCTGTTTAGCCGATGCCTACCGGGGAAAGAAGATGTACCCTCAGGTGATTGAGGAATACAAAGTGGTAGTTCGGCTTTCCGAAGACCCAAGCCGTGCTGAGTTCGAATCTGCTCTGATACAGGGATATGGTTCGGGAAGCTGGAAGGGCGCTCTCACTAAAGGGCTCGAATTCTCGCAAGCGCGGCGTAAGACTCAGCCTTCGTCAGAGTCTGGGTCTGCCTACATCATTGCAGGATTCTATGCCGAATTAGGGGAGAAAGATCGAGCTTTCCAGTGGTTCAACACCGCTTATCAAGAACATGACAGTCTTCTTCTTTCATTGAAGACTGACTTCGCACTCGACCCCATACGTTCCGATCCACGGTTCGCTGAGTTGGTGCGGAAGGTGGGGCTGCCGCAGTGATCTCCATGCCAAAAGGTATACCCGACGAACCATCAAAAGCGAAAATTTCGGCGTTGAAGAGAATCGAGTTTGGGCTGCTGCGGCGAATCCCTTTTTGACCACCAGCTTGCAAGCCCAAGAAAACAATGCGAGCGACACTCTTTGTCACCTTCTTTGCCTCTGCGCTCCCTTTCATTGACCTGCCCACGACTGCGGGCATAGCATCTCTGGCCAGTGGGGGAAGCCATGCAGAAATCGCTTTCACTCGCGCTCTTTGCGTTACTCAGTTCTGTTCCCGCTCTGTCCCAGAGTGCCTTCGACGGAACGTGGAAGGTGAACATCAGTAAGAGCCAACCTTCCACCAAAACGGACGTTTACTTGCTGCAAAATGGAATTTACGCCTGCAAAACCTGCCAGTTTCCATTCGAGGTCAGAGCTGACGGCAAGGATCACCCCGTGCCGCCAAATCCGTATTACGACACTGCAAACATCAGGGTTGTCGATGACCGCACGATTGTGGAGACCGACAAGAAGGACGGTAAAGTCGTAATCGACGAAACCACAACGGTTGCTCCTGATGGAAAGACAGCCGTCCTAGAACTCAACAACAGCGCAGGCACAAATGGAAGTCTGGTTAGCGGCAAGCGTGAGTGGGTACGAGTGGAACAGGGACCGCCCGGTGCTCACGCAGTCTCCGGCTCGTGGCGAACGACCAAAGCGCAGGTTTCGGACAACGCCCTGATGGTCACATACAAAGTTGCGGGTGACGTCCTGACCATGACAACCCCAACTGGGCAGTCCTTTACTGCAAGGATGGACGGGACGGAGGCTCCATTCAAGGGCGATCCGGGCACGACCAGCGTCTCAGTCAAGCGAATCGACGAAAATACTATCGAAGAGACGGATAAGCACAGCGGGAAAGTGACCATTGTCTTCCGCTCGACGGTAACGACAAACGGCAAGACGATGCAGGTCGTGATGGACAACAAACTCACGCAAACCGTCCAGCAGTTCGTCGCAGAGAAACAGTAGCCTCCGTAAAATGTTCCGTGATTGACCTCTTCTAGTCCCACGACCTACCATTCCAGCCAATGGGCGCATCCACCCAACTCATCGGGCAGACCATCTCGCACTACCGCATCGTCGAGAAGCTTGGCGGCGGCGGGATGGGTGTCGTCTACAAAGCTGAGGACGTGAAGCTGCATCGCTTCGTCGCCCTGAAGTTCCTGCCTGATGACGTAGCCAAGGATGCAGAAGCCCTCGCTCGCTTCCAGCGCGAGGCGCAGGCGGCTTCCGCACTGAACCATCCAAACATTTGCATGGTCTTCGAGATCGACGAGCGCGATGGTCGGCACTTCATCGTCATGGAGTATTTGGACGGGTTGACCCTGAAGCATCGGATCGGCGGTAAGCCGATGGAGATTGAGGAGGTATTGTCACTCGGAATCGAGATCGCTGACGCGCTTGACGCCGCCCACTCCGCTGGAATAGTCCATCGCGACATTAAGCCCGCGAATATCTTTGTGACAAAGCGCGGGCACGCGAAGATTTTGGATTTCGGACTGGCGAAGGTTGCTCCTCTGGCAAGCACTGCGATTGGGATGTCGCAGCCAACGCTCGAATCAAGCGCCGAACATTTGACGAGTCCGGGCGCTGCGTTGGGAACGATTTCTTACATGTCGCCAGAACAGGTACGCGCCAAAGAACTCGATGCACGGAGCGACCTGTTCTCGTTTGGAGTCGTTTTGTATGAGATGACAACCGGGACATTGCCTTTTCGAGGGGAAAGTTCGGGCGTAATCTTCGATTGCATCCTGAACAAAGCCCCTGCTCCGCCACTGCGGCTGAATCCAGACCTTCCACCGAAGCTGGAAGACATCATCCACCGTGCCCTTGAGAAAGATCGTGACCTTCGTTATCAGCATGCCTCGGAGATGCGTTCTGAACTATTGCGACTGAAGCGCGACACCGATTCCAGCCGCCATGTCTCGGCGGTGAGCGCGGGGTCGAAGCCGGAGGTTCAATCCACTCAAAGTGGCAGTACCCTTGTCACGGTCGCCAAGCAGCATAACTGGAGAATCACGTTCAGCGTGATTGCCGTGGCGATTGTGCTCGGCGCGGTTGGTGTTGGGATTTATTCTGCCTTGAGCCGTACTGCTTCTGCTCCCTTCCAGAACTTCACCATTACGCAGGTTACCGATCTGCAACTCACCCACGCAGGGAAACTGCTATCGGCTGGTATTTCGCCGGATAGCAAGTTCGTGCTCAGCGTCGCTGACGACGGCAGGGTTCAAAGCCTATGGCTCCGCAACGTGCCTACTGGCAGCGATACCCAAGTGATCGCTCCCACATCCAGCGACTACGCCAATCTGACCTTTTCGCCAGACGGAAACTACTTCTATTTCTCTAGAGCTGCAAGTGCCCTGAGCCACCGCGACCTATACCGCGCTCCGGTACTTGGCGGCAACCCGCAAATCATCATGCGGAACGTCCACAGTGACATCACATTTTCTCCCGATGGGCATCGAATCGCCTATGTTCGTGCGAACGATCCTGAAGTCGGCAAATATCGTTTGCTCACCGCAACGTTGGACGGGAACGACGAAAAGGTTTTGCAGATCGCCCAGATCGGGATCTCGACTGAAACTCACTTGGCATGGTCTCCGAGCGGCAACCAAATCGCTTATAGTTTGACTCAGCCCGGTACCCCCGGTGCCGCCTTGGGCGGAATTGATCTTTTCGATCTTGAAGCGGGCAACGCCCGACGCCTTGCCACTTTCGACGACGAGTACGTCACTGGACTGAGTTGGTTGCCGGATGGACGGCATATCCTCGTCAACTACTGGACAAGACCCAATACTTATCGCGGACAGATTGGATGGCTCTCAAGCACGGGAGGGGACATCCACCCTATCACTCGTGATACGAACCGCTACGACAGCTTAACTACTTCCGCCGATGGTAGAACTCTGGCTACCGTTCAGACCAAGACTACGAACAGCACTTATCTTCTTCCCGGAACCGGGAGTCAATCCACACAAGTGGAGCCTCTGCTTTCGCAAGTGCACGATATTCATTGGTTGAACTGGACTGCGGATGGCGACCTGCTAGCGAGTGACGGGTCTCGGCTGTGGAGAATGGAACCTGACGGAAAGAGCGCAACGCAGTTACTCGCTGACCCGAATGCGTTGATCACCTATCCATCGACCTGCGGAAGCCGCTATCTTGTTTTTGATTGGCCGTTCCATGAGGGCACAGATGCAAACATTTGGCGTGCAAATCCAGATGGCTCAAACGCGGTGCGGCTAACGAGCGGCAAACGTAACCTTCATCCGGTTTGCTCGCTGGATCAAAAATGGGTGTATTACTACGACGCGTCCGCTCAGGGGCTTAACCGTGTGTTGTTGGACGGCTCAGGCAAACCTGAAGCACTTCCGCATAGCAGCGACTTCCAAGGCTTCATTGTATGGGGGAACATGGAGATGTCCACTGACGGAACGTCGTTAGCTTACGTGGTCGAGGTTGTAAATAAAGAGACGGAGGGGGGTACGCGAAAGATCGCATTGTTAAATCTTGAATCGCCAACATCGCCCCGGCTAATCGATGTCCACCCACAAATTTCGGGCAGCGTGCAATTCACGCCCGATAAGGAGGCGGTTACGTATCCGATCCGTGAGAATGGCGTGGATAACCTCTGGGTGCAGCCCCTCAATGGTTCCGCTGGACATCAGATTACAAACTTCAAGTCTGACCAAATCAACTGGTTCCACTGGTCGCCCGATGGGAAGAAGCTCGCTGTCCTGCGCAGACACTCAGAAGCAGCGGTAGTTCTGATCCGAGAAACGAAGCCGTAAGCTCCCTTAACTGCGCGCCATGTATAAAGGTGAGCGCGGTTTCAAGCGCTACGTGGGCTGGTGCGTCATCAGCAAGAATTTATTCTCGATCGCGCGTTACCAGGAATGCCAGAAGCGAAAACCGGCCGCGAAGGAGCAGGCAGCATGTCCCAGTCAACAGGATCGGCAGCGCAACGGCGCCGCTTGCAAAGCCAGATCGCGCGCTTGGCCGAAATCGCCATCTTCGGCACGTTGTCAGAAACCTATCGCACCTGCGGCCGCGCCGGCTGCCATTGCCAGAGCGGAGGGCCCAAGCATGGGCCCCACCTGCAGATCAGCTACCGCGGCGAGAAAGGCAAGACCACCGGCTACTATGTGCCCAAAGAGGCCGAAGCGGCCACGCGAGAAGGAGTAGTGGCCTGGCAGAAACTGCAATCCTGCTTGCGCGAATTGGCGGAGATGAACAAAGAGCGCAACTTGCAGCAAGCGCGCGAGGGCGACGCCTCATGACGCGCTACCCCCCATGGGTCGCACTCCTCCTTGCCCTCCTCCTCACTCTGGGCCTCGGTGCGAATCGACCTACGCGTGGATTGCTCGACTCGCCGATCGGGCGAGCATCTTACTTGGACGTATCTCGCCTCTTAGTTCCTGCAGTCGCAGTTATGGTTCCTGCTGTCGAGCCGGGTAAGTTCTGGTTGCACCTGGAAGCAAGACGGAGTCGGGCCGGCCCCGACGAATCTCTTCCTCTACGTTCCAACTTCTCCTTTGAGCATGCGCTGCTGCGCGCCAACGATACCGGTCCGCCTTGGATCGATCTCTCCGGGCCCCCAGTGCTGGTTCGAGCGGCTCCGCGGTTGAAGCTGCAAGGCCCGCCGGCGGCCCCAGGACGGGGGAACTACCCTCCGAACCCGCGAAAAACGAGGCTCCCGCAAAAATCGGGGTTCTGCAACGTGTAATTTTTACGACAGGCTTTAGCTAGCTCTGCGCGGCGTATGATGTGAGCCATGCTCAAATCTCTCGCCCTGCCAGCCAAACGCAGACGCGGAAATCCGAACTGGGGTCAGCCTCCGCTGCCGCTTCGTGCTCTTCCGACCGAGTTCGAAATATTGGTCAAACGCTTAGGACTCACCAAGCCGGAGTACGTCTCTTCACCTGAGCTAAAACGCTGGTGTGAGCACAACCGGAATCGGGTGTACGTTCCTGAGTGGCTGCTTGAAGTGTGGGGTATACAAGTCGAGGCGATCTTCAGCGGCGTTGCATAGTGCCTTAGTCTTGTTCTGATTGAAGGACGAGATCGGCTTCTTCGAGCAAGGCTTTCACTTCGCGCAAGAGGGTAAGCCTAGACTTCGGCTCAAGACTCGTCTTGAGTTTTGAGATTCTCTCTTCAAGGTCTTCCTGTATCGCCCCGAATTCGCGACGAGGGATTTCTGAACGAAGCGGCGCAGCGTGACAGCTTGCCACACAGGCGTTACCTATCGAAATACAGTGAACCATTTAGACGCTGAACTCCGGAATTGTTGCTCGGAACGGGGCATCGCGCCGCCTCTGCGCCCCCGGTACAAAGTGTCGGCAGCTCGCACCCGCTTGGCGCGAATTGGCGCTTTGTTGTCTACACCCAGAGGTCTAGTCTGAGCGTTCTCGGTTTCAGCGACTATGCCTTTCGATGAAACGTATTACCCAGCTTGCATGGCAATTCGGAAGGTGAAGGCTACATGAAGAATGTGCCCAAGAAAAAACCCAAAGCGATCTCCTCTTTCGTCGTTCAAGCCGAACTGATGCGAGAACTCGTGAGAGAAAATATCGCACTCGCCAACGACACCCTGGAATTGGTAAGGCAGCTTCGAGAATTGCACGACTATGCAATCCGAATCATGAAAGCTGCTCCCGCCGCAGCAGGAGCTCCAAGGGGAAGAGTCATCCCTTTCTCTCTGCCGCCTCATCGGGACGTTGGGTAAAATCAATCACTAGAGACCTTTCATCTTAGGTCTCCAGTTCGCCTAATCGAACTTCTGAGGACTTCGCTCGGCAGCAGACGCCAAAATGCTGCCACAACCGGAACCAAGGGCTATGGGCAAGCATCTCGTCATGTCTTCGATTGGCGGCAGAGATGTCGCTCGCGCTAAGTGGTCTAACGCCCGGCGCTTCAAATATTTCCCGTAGCTGCTCGATGTCGTTGATGATGCGTTCAACGTCCATGGGTCTCAATCATCCAGTACGAGGTGGGAGTGGGTCAAACGGAAGCGGTTCCCATCTCCAAGCGTTGCCGCGTTTCACAACCTGCCCAAGGCTGGGGAACGGGAAGTGATAGGCAAGGACATTCGTGTGATCGGCGGCAGCACGGTCGAGCAATCGCTGCCGTGTAGTCGCGGCGTCTTCCTCACTTAGGTCAAAAACATTCCGCCAAGCAGGATACTCAAGGTGCATCGGGTGCAGCACCGCGTCAGCTATGTGTAGCAGTTGTGCATTTGCCGATGACACCATTACTGCGATATGCCCCGGAGTATGCCCCGGCGCAGGGATGGCATGCACTCCGGGCACAACTTCCTTCTCGCCGTCGAGCAACTCTACACACCCTGTGAGCGGTGGGAGACTCTTCCGCGCACACGTGACCAGCAGGTCTTTCACGTGGTTATCCATGCCCGTGCTGCGCAAGTCGGGGTGGGATGTCCAGAAATGCCACTCCGTTCTCGACATGATATAACGGGCATAAGGGAAAGCTGGTTTGCTATTCGTGTCGAGCACGCCACCGATATGGTCGGGATGGGCGTGCGTCAGGATGACGGTGGTGATCTCTTCGGGAGTTATGCCTTCAGCCTTCAAGTTTTGCAGCAGGTCGCCCGTGGTGGGGGCAAGACCGTCCGCTCCAGTGTCGATGAGCACATTGTGTTTCCCAGTCTTCACGATAAGGCAGGTGTAGGGGCTGACGATTTGATTCAAGGGAAGGTCGTGATCCCGGAGGCTGTCTTCCAGTTGTTCTTTCGGCACGTTTGAAAAAAACCAGTCAGCCGGATAGGAGAATGTGCCGTCGCTGATCGCCGTGCATTTAATTTCGCCAACGCTGAACGGCTTCCTGTTCGATGCCATGGATTCCTCTGGCTGGCTGACCTCACCCGTGAAACAGAGAACGATCCTAAACCATTTCCGCCAGATGCCGCTATCGCCGCACACAGTTGAGCCGGATTACAATTTCGGGCGAACCTATTCGAGATTTGCGACAACGGCAGGAGGAACCATGCCAGTGAAGCAAGGAAGTGTTGAACTGTTGCAGCACCCCGCATCCAAGGAGCTTCTGCAATCGAAGATTCCTGCACGTCTGGCTTATGTCTGGACGGATGGCACGCCAAGAGTTGTACCGATCTGGTTCCAGTGGAATGAGCGCGAGTTCGTGCTGGGCACGCCGTCGAAGGCTCCGAAGCTCAAGGCTTTGGCGAAGAATCCCAAGGTAGCGCTCACGATTGATGACAACACCTTTCCCCATAAGGTCCTGCTGGTGCGGGGCACTGCCCGGCTGCAACCCGTAAATGGGATTGTCCCTGAGTACGCGCTAGCTGCCGAACGATATTTCGGAAGCGAACAAGGAAAAGCGTGGATCGCCCAACTCTCTTCGAGGATTCAGGACATGGTTCGAATCACGATTGCGCCGGAATGGGTCGGTCTGCTCGACTTTCAGGTGCGTTTCCCCAGCGCCCTGCCCTTGTAAGCAACCGTGAGCGCAATCCCCTTTGATGCAGGTGAGGCATTGACCTCATCCTTCAGCCCCGCCTACCATTTCAATCCAGTGGCTACGGACTCTCAAGCCGTGGGACAAACCATCTCCCATTACCGCATTCTTAACAGGATCGGCGTCGGGGGAATGGGCGTGGTGTACGAAGCCGAAGACCTCAAGCTGGGTCGCCATGTAGCATTGAAATTCCTGCCCGACGAACTCGCCCACGACGCGCAAGCCCTCAGCCGTTTTCAGCGAGAAGCCAAAGCTGCATCCTCTTTGAACCACCCGAACATCTGCACCATCTACGAAATTGACGAGTCCGATGGACGAACGTTCATTGCGATGGAATTGCTGGAAGGGCGGACCCTCCGGCACCTGATCGCTGCCAAGCCGCTGGAGATCAAAACGGTGCTCGATCTGGGTATCCAGATCGCCGACGCGCTGGACGCTGCTCATTCGAAAGGAATGATTCACCGAGACATGAAGCCAGCGAACATCTTTGTCACCAATCGGGGTCAGGCAAAGATTCTAGACTTCGGACTGGCGAAGGTCACTATCAAGCCAGAGAGCATCGCTCTGAGTGCGCCGACCGTAGACTTGGAGGAACACCTGACCAGTCCCGGCAGTGCGGTGGGAACAGTCGCTTACATGTCGCCGGAGCAGATCAGCGGGAAGGAACTGGATGCTCGGACAGACCTGTTCTCTTTCGGAGCCGTGCTCTACGAGATGTGTACACGAACGCTGCCATTTAGGGGCGATACGGCTGCACTTATCTTCCGCGCTATTCTGGAACGTCACCCTGTGCCCTCACTTCGACTCAACCCCGATCTTCCTTCGCAGTTGCAAGACGCTATCAATAAGGCTTTGGAAAAAGACCGCGAACTGCGTTGCCAGTCCGCCCTAGAGCTTAAAGCCGACCTGAAACGTGTCAGGCGGATGATCGAATCAGACCGTGGAGACCCACGCCGGGCAGCATCTCTGAGGCTTCTCGACGAAGATAAGTCAATCTCAGTCGCGGTGCTGCCGTTCGAAAATGTTGGGTCGCACCCGGAACTCGAATACTTGAGCGACGGCATTACTGAAGTCCTGATCTCCAGCCTTTCTCGCAAGCCCGGTCTCAAGGTCATGGCACGAAGCACTGTGTTCCATTACAAAGGGCGAATTGGAGATGCCGTCAGTATCGGCAAACAATTGGGCGTAAGTTCGGTCGTTACTGGCAGGGTGCTTCAGCGTGGGAACGCGATTAGGATCGGAGTGGAATTGATTGATGTCGGAGACGGCTGGCAGCTATGGGGCGAACAGTACAGGCGCAGTCTGGACGAGATTCTGTTTGTGGAAGACGAGATTCCAAAGGAAATCGTTGGTCACCTTCAACGGGAATTGACCAATGACAGTTCGGAAGCGACACATAGGGCACATACTGCGAATCTTGAAGCGTTCCATCTGTACCTCAAGGGACGTCATTATTGGAATAAGAGAACCGAGGAGGCTCTACACAAGGCGATTTCGCTTTTCAACCAAGCCATCGAGACTGACCCAATGTATGCGCTTGCCCGTGCGGGTCTTGCCGATTGCTATGTGCCGCTCGGTTACTGGACTTTTCTCGCTTCTCAGGATGCGTTCCCAAAAGCCAAAGCCGCTGCTGAAAGAGCACTGCAACTCGATCGCACAATCGCCGATGCACATACAGTTCTGGGCGGCGTGAACATGTGCTTTGACTGGCGATGGGAGCGAGCCGAGACCAACCTGAGGCGAGCGATTGAACTGAACTCCAGTAATCCGAGGGCACACCAGATATATGCCGAACTCCTCACAGTCATCGGCGAGTGCGATAGAGCTACGAACGAGGCTAAGTTTGCAATCGAACTCGATCCGCTCGCACCTGCCGCGTATTTTGCTGCGGGTCTAACCATGTACTGTGCTCGTCAGTATGCTCAGGCTCTCATTCAGTGCAGGAAAGCACTCGACATTGATCCTGATTTTTTTCCTGCACACTTGGTTGCTGGACTCGTGCTCGAACGTGAAGGGCGATTCACCCATGCCATTGAGAGCTTGGAGAAAGCGTCGAGAGCATCGGGAGGAAGTGTTTTGCTTCGAGCCGTGCTTAGCGGGACGTTTGCCTTTGCAGGACGACAGGATGATGCACGCGCCGTGCTACGTGAACTCGAACAATACTCAGCAGAAAAGTATGTGTCACCTGTACCTGTCGCCGTCGCCCTCGCCGCACTTGGCGAATACGAGGCTGCGTTCGCCCGTTTGGACGACGGGCTACGATTCCGTTGCCCACGAGCAATCTGGATTAAGATCGATCCGCGTTTTGACATATTGCGTTCCGATCCACGGTATGCAGACCTGCTGCGCAGGATGGGACTGCCGCAGTGAACATCAGCAGCGGGTGGTCAGAAGGTATACTCGCTGACCAGCCGAAAAGTAAAAAGCCTGCGTTGACAGCAAAAGATTTGCGGCTCTCACGGCGAAACCCTTTCTGACCAGTAGTTGATTCCATTGGATTTGTACCCCGCTCGTCGGTGAAGAGACTCGGGATTTGTGCCGATTGGAATCACGAATCGGAACAATGACGGCGGGCATTCAGCTGACCTGCCCCCAGCTTTCGTTCACGTAAGAATACGACAAGTTTCCGCGGCAGACGCCTGAGATTTTGAGCGTAATGACGATACTGCCAATTACGATTGTCTGCTATTCAGGAACCAGACGCGTGAGCAGCAGCATCGTTATGTCGTCGTCGTTGAACTTCGGACTCAGGAGGGTCTGAAGATTTGAAATCGTTGATTCAGGACGAGCTATCGCCTCACAGATGCTTTCTTCGGGGTTTTCACCTGCGATGCCGTCAGTCAGTCCATCTGTGAACAACAGCAACTTGCCGGTGGGCGGAATGACGACTGTCTGACTCTGAAACACGGCTTGAGGGACAAGCCCTAATGGCATTCCCGTCGATTCAAGCAAGGTAGTCCGATGTGGGGCGGACAAAATTGGCGGGTTCTGGCCAGCATTGACATATCTAAGCTCTCCTGTTTCGGGCGAGAGGACGGCAAAGACCGCAGTGGCGAATCGTTCCGGCGGCGTATAACGGCAAAGGTGATTGTTGACCTGCTTCGCGAGACCCTCTGGGTCGGACACGATGTTTGAGATGCTCCTTACCAATGCCTGAATGTTTGCGGCCAACAAAGCCGCTGGCATGCCCTTGCCGGAGACATCAGCTAGAGCGAAAAGGGTGCGACCATTGGATAGTTCTATGACGTCAAAGTAGTCACCACCCACCCCTCGAAGGGGCTTGTAAAACGTTTCGACGCGATAGCCCGGCAAGTCCTGCAGCTTCTGAGGATGCAGCGTCCGCTGGATTTTTTCCGCAGCGATCTGATCGGCTTCTAGTTGAATCTTGCGGACAAATTCCGAGGTCAGCATCCCGTTTAGCAAGCACAGTCCACCCATGTAAATCACAAGGGACAGGAACATGAAAGGCTTACTTCCCCGAGCGTAGAGTGCGAGGACAAGAGCACCAAGCTGAATCAACAATCCGAGCATGGTTAGCCACCGCCTGTCCGCTGGCATGTCTCGCGTCCAGTCGTAGAATGCAAATCGCAGAGCGCGACCAAACGGACCCGCAGACTTGTCGAGTTTCACTTGGAGAATGTTGAGTTTCACAAGTGAAAGTCTAGCAAGCCTTGTCGTCAAGTGACGCAAATTCACAAGTGTGCGCTACCTGCTCGCCTCCCGAAGGTTCCCATCCTGAAGCCAGCGAGACGCCGAGTACGCGAGGCTGCAATAGCCCTCTCTTGGTTTGAGTCGAGTTCTTGGGTGTAAACTCCCACCAGTTGTGCGGGCGAGGCTGGAGGTGCATCGGCATGACTAACAGAAAACGCATCCTTCCAGAAGCTCTGGATGCGAGTTTGCTGCCCAAGCAGCGCAAGCCAATTCCCCATGCGTTTGTGCTAGACGCGATCTCCGCGCTATCGCCGTATACGCGCCCGATGTTCGGCTGCCTTGCCATCTATGTGAAAGACAAGATCGTACTGATCCTGAGGGACAAGCCTGCGAATACTGCGGACAACGGCGTCTGGCTCGCCACTACCGAGGAATACCACCAGAGCTTGCGGCGTGAGTTCCCGAACATGCGGTCGATTCAAGTATTGGGCAAACCCGTCACAGGTTGGCAGGTTCTACCCGTGGATGCACCTGACTTTGAATCGTCGGCGCTGCGGGCATGCGAGCTAGTGCTGGCTGGCGACCCTCGGATCGGCAAAGTTCCGGGGGCACGAAAAACGTCGAAGTCCTCAAAAACGGCTAGAAGCTCACTGGAGCAGATCAAAACCCACAAGAAACACGGGAGCACTATTAACTTCGACACAGTGCGGAAGATCGGCTTGGCGCTGCCCGGCGTGGAGGTGGGCACAGCCTACGGTTCACCCGCGCTCAAGGTTCGGGGAAAACTCTTGGCATGTGTGCCCGTCAATCGTTCGGCTGAACCGGGTTCAATTGCGATGCGGGTTGACTTCGACGACCGCGCCGAACTGCTCGCAGCGGCTCCCGACGTTTACTACGTGACCGACCACTATCTCAACTACACCGCAGTGCTGGTTCGCCTGTCCCGCGTCACACCTGATGTACTGCGGGACTTGCTCGGCATGGCTCACAAGTTTGTGACCGCTGGCTCGGCACGGCGTCCGACATCGCGGCACCGTCGTAAACCTGCCTGATTCTGGCTCTGACGCCGACTACGCGAGGCTGCAACAACGCTAGACTAAAAACCCACGAGGAAGGGCTGGAGCACAAAAATGACTACACTCCCGACCATGCCGCCGCGTGTAAACGGGATTCTGGAAACATCGCTCTACGTTGAGAGCGCGGCTCGTTCCGCCGAATTCTACAGCCGAGTGTTTGGCTTTGAGTTGCTGGAACCCGGTGAACCGCTGAACGATGAAACGCGCCTCTGCCCAATGCGTGCGGGTGATCGCAGTGTGCTGCTGCTGTTCAAGAAAGGTCTTACTCCTGACACGAACGCCAGTGGTGCGATTCACATTGCGTTTGGGATTGCCCGTCCTGATTTGGCTGCTTGGGAACGCTGGCTGGACGAACAAGGCATCTCGATTGAAACGCGAAAAACGTGGAAGTATGGGGGCGAGGCGCTGTACTTCCGCGACCCAGACGGTCATCTGCTGGAGGTTGTGACACCGGGCGTATGGAGCATTTATTGATCAACGTGGGTTAGCAAAAGCTCGAAGTCAGCCCTTGAGAGGAGGCATCATGCGTCAAGAAAGGGTACTGAAGATTGTGCTTCTGGTAGTGGGATTGTTGTTCACAGCGGGAGTCATTCCCCTGACGATGTTTTTCTCGCGAGAACCTGCAGTGCCGATGATGATGAGCATCTATGTCACACTCGGACTCTTCCTGCTGCTGGCGGTGCGTAACCCAGCCGCGAACCGCAGCCTGATCGCCTTCGCTGGATGGGCGAACCTTGCTCATGCTGGGTAATGGCGGCGCAGGAATACAGGAATGTGATTGAACGCCGGGAACTCGCAGGCGTGACTGTTTTCGCAATCGTCGGTGTACTGCTGGTTGCACTGGCTCCGGCAAAGCAGCCAGTTGCCCATCTAGGAAGGGATTTGAGTAGGACGTAACCGAATGACCAACGATATTGATCTCTCCGGAGCAGCTTTCGGCAATGTGGATGGAAGCGGCTATGCGGTGGATTTCATCAACTATCTCGACCATGCGACCGACCACTTCGAGCTTGTAAAACGATTTGCCCAGTCCCACCTTCGACTCAAACCCGGTGAACGAGTGCTGGACGTGGGATGTGGCTGCGGAGACGACGTTCGCAGGATGGCAATGTCGATCATTCCCAACGGGTGCGCAGCGGGCGTTGACGTTAGCCAATCAATGATCGAAGAAGCGCGTCGGCGCAGCGCGACGTTTGTTGCCCCAGTCCAGTTTGCTGTAGCTGCCGCCGAAGACCTCCCGTGGGCTTCTGCTTACTTTGACGCATGCCATGCGGATCGTGTTTTACAACACTTGCGAAACCCCGCAAGAGCATTGAACGAGATGCTTAGAGTCACGAAGTCGAGTGGTCACGTGGTCGTCACCGACCGGGATTGGGGAATGGTGTCGATTGATTCAGCCGACACCGCAACCACATCTGTGGTGCTCGCTCGCGCTTGCACAGGCATCCGCAACGGCTGGATGGGACGGAATCTCCAGACACTCTTCGATGAAGCAGGAGTACAGGACAAACAGATACACACGAAAAGCATCAACGTTCACAGTTTCGGGATTGCCGATCTGCTACTCGACTTGCGAGTGGTTGTTCACCACGCGGTTGCCGAAAAACGCCTTACTGAAGATGCCGCGTCCAAGTGGCTGATTGATCTGATGGAAAGGGATGCGACCAAGACGTTCA
>JASHOT010000348.1 GCA_030040965.1 Candidatus Sulfotelmatobacter sp.
CTCTCGAATTCCTGCGAGACATCGAGGCTGATCTGCAAGCCGCTACGCTCTAGCAGACCCTGGATGTACCACGACAAGGCGGAGTGCAGCCCGCTTTCGTCGAGGAGTGGAGGATGAAGCAGGTAAGAGGTTGTGCGGATATCGTGATTCAATTGCTGCACCATGTCCTGGATGATTTCCGCATCATTGGCAAGTTCAGGGTTGTTGCGACCGGCTTTCTGAACAAGCTGCGCGAGATTAATTCCCAATACGCTTAACGTTTGTCCGGCGCTGTCGTGCAGTTCCCGCGCAATGTGCCGGCGTTCCTCGTCTTGCGCTCGCAGCAAGCGCCAGGAAAGCTCTCGAACCTGTTCCGATTGCTTTAACATTTCGGAGTTTCGCTGCTCCAAGTCCCGGGTGCGAGCGCGCACCTCCGCGTCGAGCGTTTCCGCCAATTTCCGATATCGTTCCTCCGCGTCTTTGCGAGCGGTCACGTCGCTGGCCGCACCGAACCATTCGATGATCTCTCCGGCGTCATCGAATCGAGGAATGGCACGGGAATACGTCCATCCCAAGCTCCCGTCAGTGCGACGGACGCGATGCTCAAGCTCAAACATACTCCTGGACCGCACGGCATCGCGGATCGTTCGCAAAACCAATTGCCGATCATCGGGATGAATATATTCTTCCAACCAATCCGTTCGCGTTTCTCCGGTATCGGAGATAAATCCTCCGCCTTCCAGTTGGCGCATCTCGGTCCAGTCTGGACTCATGCGATAAACCGCATAAGAAGTCGCATTGACGAGGGCACGGAACCGTTCCTCGCTCTCGCGCATCGCTCGCTCGGTGTGTTTTTGCAACGTGATGTCGTTGTTAGTCTCGAGAACGGACCATGACGCGCCGGTGGCTTCGCGAACCAGCACCCACCGGCTGATCACTACGACCTTCGCGCCGTTCTTTGTCTTATGAATTAGTTCGCCGCTCCAACGCTCGTCGCGGTGCAACTGCTCAACGATCTTATCCAGAGGCATGGGGAATTGGGTGTGCAGGAGCTCGTGAGTCACGCGGCCGAAGGCTTCCTCGCGCGTAAAGCCATAGAGTTCGGTCGCAGCCCGGTTCCAATAGGTAACGCGGTTGGCCGCGTCCCGGGTGAAGATGGCATCATTGCTGAGATCCAGGAGGCGAGCTTGCTCCAGTAAAGCTCGCTCCGCCCGCTTCCGGTCAGTAATTTCCCTGCCTTCCGGCACGAGGAAAGTCACCTTGCCGTGCTCATCCCTGATCGGGTGCAGCGAAAAGTCAAACACGACCACTTCACCCGCCGGCCGCCGCAGCGGCGCCTCATATCGAATAAACTCACCAGTGGCCGCTCGTGCAATGGCTTCGCGCAGTTTTTCTGGCGCTCCAGGCGTATGGACGAACCAAACCGTTTCCCAAAAAGGTCGACCGACAACATCCTCCCGCGTGTTATCCCCAAAATCGAGTGAGGCGCGATTGCAATCGAGCAAAGTTCCGTCGGGTGCGAGAAGACCGATGTATTCGTGAGTGCCATCGTAAATGGCGCGTAACCGCGCTTCGCTCTGACCTAACGCGTCCTGGGTTTGCTTCAGTTCCGTGATATCTCGAGTCGTTCCGGCGATCGCCTCCACTTCACCGCCCGGTCCAATCACGGGAACGAAGATGTAGTCGTAAATGCGACGGCCGTTGGTTCCGATAAAAGGAACTTCGCCTCGGATGGGCTTTCTGGTCGCAATGACCTGTTCGATTTCCTGGTCGTGCATGGTGGCGTGCCACGGTTCGTATCCAAGCTCGAGGCAATTTCTGCCGATGGCATCATCCCACGTCTTGCCCCACATCCTCAGCAAGGCTTCGTTGGCATAGGTGAAGCGATGGTTCAGATCAAAGACGTAAACCAGGTCGGGCGTACTGCTCAGAATTGTTTGATAGAGCCGGCGTTGTCGCTCGTTTCGTTCGTTGCTTTCGCGCAGCAGGCGCGCCATCTTCAAATGCGAATTGACACGTGCGAGCAGCTCGCGTGCGGAGAACGGTTTGCACAGGTAATCGCTGGCCCCGGCGGCGACTCCTTCAATTCTTGATTCCTCGCCAGCCCGCGCCGAAAGCATGATGAACGGTATCGTGGCCGTACGAGGATCCGACCGTAATTCCTTCAATAGGCCGAATCCATCCAGCTTGGGCATCATGACATCACTCAGAACGAGTTCCGGCGGGTGCGCGCGAATCGCCTCCAGCGCCCGTTCACCGTCAGGGACCACTTCCACCTCGAAAGTGGGTGAGAGAAGTTTCCGAACGTATTCGCGCATATCAGCATTGTCATCGGCGAGCAGAATTCGATGGCGCTCTTCCGCTCCCGGAACGGTCGAGACATAGCCGGACGAGACAGCTTTAGTCGGCGATTCCTTGCCACTTGGCAGGTCCGGGAGCCAATACAAGGCTTCTTCAACGTAGGTCTCGCCGCCCAGGGCGGTTGATGCCAGCGAACGCTGCGCGCCAATGCGTTCGGCAGGCAGATGATCTTTGCCCATCGGAATGATTACGGTAAACGTACTACCGATTCCGATTTCGCTTTCTACACGGACTGAGCCGCCATTCTGTTTCGCCAGCTCCTGCACGAGCGCCAGGCCGATGCCGCTTCCCTCGAACGTGCGTCCATGGGCATTCTTGACTCGATAGAACCGCTTGAACAGGTGTGGCAAATCTTCCGCAGGAATGCCGGTACCGGTGTCTCGGACAGCAAGCTCCGCAGCCGCATCATTCTTCTGCACGGAAATCTCGATTTCGCCCTCAAACGTGAACTTGAAGGCATTCGACAGCAGATTGAAAACAATCTTTTCCCACAATTCGCGGTCAACATAGACGGGTTGCTCCAGCTTGGGACAGGTAACGATGAACTGCAGGCCTGCCTTCTCAATCACAGAGCGAAATACACTTGCCAGATCAGAGGTCAGTTGAGCAAGGTCGACGGGCTCATAGCTGGTTTGGAAACGCCCGGCTTCGATCCGGGAAAAATCCAAAAGTGTATTCACCAATTTCAACAACCGCATTGAATTTCGATGTGCGATGTTCAAACGCTCGTGCTGGCGGGGCGCAAGTCCATTCGGCTCGGAAAGCACGTCTTCCAGGGGGCCCAGCATGAGAGTGAGCGGCGTGCGGAATTCGTGGCTGACATTGCTGAAGAAAAGGGTTTTCGCGCGATCAATCTCGGCCAGTGCCTCGGCACGCTTGCGCTCCTCCTCGTAGGCACGGGCGTTCGCAATCGTCGTGGCAATCTGGGTCGACATCAGCTCCAGGAAATCGCGATAGCTCTTGTCGAACTGAATGCGAGAGCTCAGCCCAGCGACTATGAATCCGGCAAGTTGATGCGGGATGTTGGAGCGAATTGGTAGCACGGCCGCGCTCGTAGGCGCGTCCGACCATGGACCTTGGGGAACGCGATCGAACCGATCGTTAAGATCCCGCACCAGCTCAATGTCCTCGGTAGCAAGCACGTCAAATAACGGCCACGACTCTTCGCTTTGCGAACTGACGTCTACCGATTCCAGACAAGCTCGATCGCCAGCTTCGGCACCGATGCGGCAACCCAATCTGGCATTCTGCCGATTTTCGTCCAGTAAATAGAGAAGAAGAAAAGGAATGTCTTTGGAGTGTGGCGAGAGCGTTTCCCGGACAATGATGCAGGCTTCTTCCGCCGATTTCGGCTCAACGGAGCGCGCACCCAGATCGCGCAGAGCACGGACGCGGCGCTCCCCCACAACCTTTTCAGTGATTTCGTGAACCGTCGCTAAGACACCGCCGATGCCGCCGGAAACTGTTTCGTCCGGTACCGGGCTGTACGCAATCGTGAAATGCGTCTCCTCGAAGAAACCTTTTCGGTTGATTTCGAGTGGAATGTCTTCCATCCAGGTCGCGGGACCACCAGAAAAGGGAACTTCAATCAAGGGCTTTAGAACATGCCAGATTTCGTTCCAGACTTCACGAACCGGACGACCGACAGCCCACGGATGCTTGCTACCGAGGATGGGAATGTAGGCGTCGTTGTAGATCGAGCAGAATTCCGGTCCCCACCAAAGCAGTTGGGGAAATCGATTGGCCAGAAGAAACTTGACGATCATGCGCAGAGCCGGCGACCAGGTTGTGGTTGCACCGAGTGGTGTGCGCGACCAATCCGTCGTCCGAATAAGTTCGCCCATCTCCCCGTCGGCGGAAAGCCAGGTGGAGATTTCTTCGCCATTGCGGGATGCCGAGGGATTTGGATTGCCCTCAGCGTTGGCTTTAGCGGCAAAAAGCTTCTCGATCGAAGGGATAAGCTCCTCTGCGATTACATTTTTCCCAACATAGCCATCCGCTCCGGCCTGCTCGGCTTGTTCGCGGACGACCGCGCTTTCGTTCTGACTGACGATGATTATTCTTGCTCCGGGTAGCTGTTGGCGCACCAGGTGGGTTGCCTGCAACCCGTCCATGTTTGGCATGGATACATCCATCAGAACGGCGTCCGGACGAAGCTCGTTCGCTCGCTCCACTGCTTCCAGGCCATCCGCGGCTTGGCCGCATACTTGCCAATCGCCACGCTTCGCAAGCAGCGACGTGATTGCACGCCGCACCGGTTCATGATCGTCAACGACGAGAATTCGCAATGTCATTTTTTTGAGATGACCACGTCAGCAATTTTTTTAAGGACTACTCTGTTTCCAACGATTACGTAACCACGACAATAGCGAGTCGCGTTGAGATAGCGCGACCCTCCTTTAAACATCTGTGGCCAGAGGGAGCAACACCAATGTTGACGATAGTAAGGATGCGTTAAACCGGGCTAATTCGGAAATAAGGTGTTTTGTGTATTGACGGAGAGAATGTCTGTTTGGGAATGTCTCCCTTACTCTTCCTGCGATCGTTTTCGTTACCGACCACGACGCGAATGACACATTCGGCGCGTGACTCGGAGTATTTTCGTGGCCAACTCGCAAGCAGCCGATCACTCATTCGGAGTTCTGCCCGTTTGGTTTTGCGCCGCCTGTGATTTTACTGAGCTCGGAACCTGCCATCAGAAATGCACCCACTCCGTAAACATAGCTGGAAGACGGCTTGTATTTGCCGGGTTCGGCGCCGATGGGCTGGATGTTGCCGAGTCGACCGCTGGCATAGATATGCGTCAGCATGCCGCGCCAGGCCCGACTCACCACGGGAAAATATTTCTTGCGGTCGAGGATGTGCTCACGGATGCCCCACGCAAGGCCGTAAGTGAAGAAACCCGTGCTGGAGATCTCTGGCGCGGGGTAGGCGTCGGGGTCGAGAAGGCTGGCGCGCCATAGGCCATCGGGCGGCTGGAGCGCCGCGATCCGTTCAGACATGTCGCGATAAAGGGTGAGGTACTTTCCGCGCAGGGGCGAGTCCCTTGGCAGCCGCTCGATCACAAGAGCAAGACTGGCGAGAACCCAACCATTGCCGCGCGACCAGAAGACTTTCTGTCCGTTAGGCTCGCGTGTAGTGAGGAAGCGCTTATCGCGATAGTAGAGGTGCTCGGCAGGATCGTAGAGAACTGCGGTGGTCAGGCTCCACTCATGATCCATGAAGTCGACATAGCGCGGGTCGCCCGTGGCGACGGTGAGTTGAGCGAGAACTGGGCTCGCCATGTAGAGAGCATCGCACCACCACCACAGCAGGTTCTGGGGATCGTCGGCTCGGGCGAGGAGTTTGTTCATGCCATCGCGCGTGGGCGCGAGCATCTCCGGGTCATGCTTCTCGGCGTAGAAGGAAAGATATGTGAAACCGATGGCTTCATCGTCAGCATGACCGAAGCGCGGGCCAAAACTCCAATGATTCTGCGCGGCAACCTGAAGGACGCGGTCGCGGTATCGCGGGTCGCCGGTAGCTTTCGAGGCAGCGAGAAAACCATCATAGAGAGCCGCGTAGGTCCACTGGATGTTGTACTTGCCTTCTGACTCATGCAACTGCCAATCCGCGACCTTCTTCATCGCTCTGAGGATGTCACGACGCTTCAGACGCGGCGAAAGATCGGTAGCGAGCGGACCGGGATCGTCAGGTTCGCTTCCCGCAGCGGCTCGCTCGTCGGCGGGCGCCAAACCCTGTGCGGGAACAATCGGGCACGAGACGAAAACCGATACTGCGAGAACAATGGAAGCGACCAGCAAAGAAAAGTTCTTCATCGGCGGTCCTGGTTTATGAAAGAAAGGGCTTCCATCGTTCCACTATGACCTTCACTTGCTCCGCATCCTCGGAGCGAAGCTGCGGAAGTGGCGGGCGCACGGGACCCGCAGCGTAGCCAAGGATGTTCATCATTTCCTTCATGACAGAAACCTCGTATCCCTTTCGACGAGCGCGGAGTTCATAAAGAGGGATGACATAAGTGTTCATCAGGCGCATCAGGGAGACAGAATCGCCCACGGAAGCAGTCTCATGGAGCTTTACGGAAAGCTTTGGTGCCACCGTTGCAACGCTCGAAGTGTAAGCGCGAATGCCGATGCTGTAGTAGCCGGGTACACAATCGTCGCCGGCTCCGCCAATCCAATGCAGTCGATCGCCCACGCGGTTGATAATCTGCTGATATCGCCGCAAGTCGCCCTGGCCGTCCTTCCAGCACGCCAGCGTGGGAACACGTGCTGCCAGTTGTTCCACCCATGCCGGGCTCGGATTTACCCAATCGCGGCTGTAAACGAGCAGGCCAAGCGAAGTGGCACGACCGATCTCCGCATAATAATTGGCCAGACCTTCTTCGTCGGCATTGGGATAATACGGTGGCAACGCCAGGATGGCATCGGCCCCGGCCTGCGCTGATTGCCGAGCCAACTCGACCGCTATCGGAGCGTTGAATCCTGTACCAGCGATGACTGGAATCCGCCCGTTCACCTCTTCTGCCGTGGCCTTTACAACTTCCAAATGCTCGGCAGGAGTGAGTGAATACATTTCCCCGGTCCCTCCCGCAGCGACAATCGAAGCAATCGGGGTTTCCAGCAGGCGTTCGAGATTTTTTCGCAAGCCGAGAATATCTAAGGAAAAATCCGGCTTTAAAGGTGTGATTGGAAACGCGATCACACCTCGAAGTTTGCTTCGGAGCTCTTCAGGCTTCAATCGCCCATTAGCGCGGACGGAAGTCGCATCCTGAAACGCCGGGGTCGGGAAAATGGACGAAGCGGCCAGCGCACCAGCGCCGTCGATAAATTCTCGGCGTGAAAAATGTGAAGACATTGTTTTCATCTTCCTCTCATCTGTGGGCCGGCTGGAAATCGAAATCAGCTACATTCACGGTGCCCAGCGTCAACATGTGTACGTTCTCGACCTTGTTGAGATGAATTTCTAAATCTGTCCGGTGAATTGTAGCTGAGGTGCGGATGGAATTCCCGCTTTGCCTGCATCGTTAGGTGGGGTTGAGTCGCGGTGCTATCCGCCCACCTGGCGTTCGCTCAGGTGGAAGCAATGCGCATCCTTTGAAGCCGCTTCGGTTTTGAGGCTGCTTCGGTGATGAATGTTTTTCGGATTTTCGAAATCCGACTACATCACCAGGGGAGCGGTCCGTCTTCGTTCGAAAACGTTCCTGTCGGACCATTTGCGTCGAGCAGCGCGAGGCGCACCGGCTCTCGTGCCGCCTGCTGAACCGTGCGTGTACCCTGGAAGTTGTTAAGGTCCGTCGCTGTAAACCCTGGACACGCAGCGTTGACCTTGATGCCTGCCGACTCAAGGTCAGCTGCAAGGGCGATCGTGACCCCGTTGAGCGCAGTTTTCGACAAAGGATAAGTGCCGTACATCGCGCGAAAGCGGTTTGCCGGGTCCGAGTTCAACGCCAGCGAGCCGACGGAACTCGATACGTTGACGATGCGTGCCGCCGGAGCTTTACGAAGCAGCGGCAGCATCGCTTGCGTGACAGCAATGACGCCGAATACATTCGTCTCGAATACCGCGCGCAAATCGTCGAGAGACGCGACACTCGCGCGGCCCGCCTTCACCATCTCTTCGAGCGACGCGCCAGGCTTTCCGGTGTGGGAAATCGCTGCATTGTTCACGAGCACGTCGAGACGGCCGAATTCATTTCGGATGCGCTCTGCCGCGGCAGCGATGGAAGCGTGATTGGTCACGTCAAGCTGAAGAGCGTGGGCATTCACTCCCACGCTCTCTGCCGCCGTTTTCCCATGCTCCAAATTGCGCGACCCGACCAGCACAACGAAGCCATGAGCTGCAAGGTCCCTCGCGATTTGAAGACCGATTCCTTTATTTGCCCCCGTGACCAGCGCCACACGTTTGTCTTGCATGACGACCTCCTCTATTCAGATCAACAATGTCTGCCGCTCAAGATGCGACTGTGGTCTGGACCTCGGGGTACCGCATTCGCCGGAGATCTTCAATCAGGCTTGGACCTGTCGGGTTCCAGCTAAGTTTTTGGCGTGTTTTGGCGCTGGAGGCAGCGAGATCGCTTCCGGCGAAGACGCCTAACCATCCAAAATGGGCGTGCGCCTTCTCTGCCGATAGAGAAAACACCGGCACTTTCAATCCTTTGCCAATTGCTTCTGCGATATCCCTGAGGGCCACGCCTTCTTCGGCGACGGCGTGATACTTCGCACCAGTCTCATGTTTTTCCAGTGCGAGCCTGTAGAGGTGTGCCACATCCAGAACATGAGCTGCGGCCCACCGGTTGCTTCCTTCCCCTACATACGCAGACACACCTTTCTCCCGGGCCATACCGATGAGGTAACTGATAAGGCCCTGCTTGACCGGGTCGTGAACCTGGGGGAGACGCATGACTGAAGCGTTTACGCCCTTGGATACCAAAGCAAGAGCCGTCTGCTCCGAAACACGTGGGAATGGGAAGTCCGGCGGTATGACGTTGTCTTCTACGGTAAGCTGACCAGGCGCGGCTAATCCAGCCAGCCCCGATGTGACCAGGAGAGGCCGATCGGAACCGGCAAGCACGGAGCCCAGAGTTTCGATGGCACGTTTGTCGATCTCGCAGTTCTGCTGGAATTTCGAAAAGTCGTGAACAAAACCCAGATGAATGACCGCATCGGAAGAGGCGGCTCCTTTGCGCAAGCTATCGAGATCTTGCAGTGAGCCACGATGAACGCCGGCACCAAGAGCGGCCAAGGATTTTGATCCCGCGTCGGAACGAGCCAAGCCGAGGACTCGATGTCCGGCGGCGATCAGTTCTTTCGCTACGGAAGTACCGATGAATCCAGTTGCACCTGTAATGAAAACACGCATATTAAAACTCCTTTTCAGGTTTACCGATTGGGTTGAGGTTGGCAAGCACCTCAGAAGGAATCCGCAGTTGTGCAGCCTGAAGATTCTCGCGAAGATGCTTGCGGGAAGATGTTCCTGGAATCAGCAGAATGTTCGGTGAGCGTTGCAGAAGCCACGCCAGCGCAATCTGCATTGGCGTTGCGCCGAGACTCGCGGCGATATCAGACAACTCTGCCGATTGCAGCGGCGTGAACCCGCCGAGCGGGAAGAATGGCACGTACGCAATTCCGTCCCGAGCGAGATCGTCGATGAGCCCATCATCAGCTCGATGCACCAGGTTGTAGTGATTCTGTACGCAGACGATCGCCACAATCCGGCGTGCTTCGGCGAGCTGAGCTGGCGTGACATTGCTGAGCCCGATATGCCGGATCAGTCCCTTTCGCTGCAGCTCGGCCAAAACGGTGATCTGTTCCTCCATCGACCCCTCCGCGGGTCCATGAACGCTGAACATACTGCGCAGGTTGACCACGTCGAGAGCATCCACTTCGAGGTTGCGGAGATTGTCGTGAATTGCCGCAACCAGGTCTTCGCGCGAGAAAGCCGGAATCCATGACCCATCCTCGCCTCTGCGCGAACCAACCTTGGTTACGATCACGAGGCCATCGGGATAGGGGTGCAGAGCTTGCTTAATGAGCTGGTTGGTTACATGTGGACCGTAGTAGTCGCTGGTGTCGATATGATTCACGCCACTCGCAACGGCCTCCTGCAGCACAGCGATCGCCTCCTCTCTGTCCCGGGGAGGGCCCCATACCAATTTGTCGCCGTCTCGCCCGGCAAGTTGCATGGCGCCATAGCCCATTCGATTCACACTCATCGCTGTCCCAGGAAGTGTGAAACTGCCGGCAAGTTGAGTTTGTTGAAGCATTCGGTTCCTCCTGGCTTTCCTGTGCATCTAAGACGATTGGATGAAGGATTCTTCAGGTTTGGACTTCGCATTATGTCGACAAACACGATAACCGCATTCGAGCCAAGAAAAACGCCTGTTCAGGCGAGGTCGACGGTCACGGTGAAAGCAATTTCTGAGGCTACCATTCAGGTTTTGCTCACCCACGGGGCAGACCGATTGACGACCACTCGCGTTGCCGGACGTGCCGGCGTCTCCGTCGGAACGTTGTACCAGTACTATCCCAACAAGCGGTCGCTGCTGTTTGCGGTGTTCGAAGATCATCTGAACAAGGTCTCGCGGACGGTGGAGCTCGCGTGTGAGGACGCGCGCGACAAGGCGTTGTCCGAGATGATCAGGCAGGTAGTGGAAGCATACGTCGACGTAAAGATGC
This sequence comes from Candidatus Sulfotelmatobacter sp., assembly GCA_030040965.1. Taxonomy (GTDB): domain Bacteria; phylum Acidobacteriota; class Terriglobia; order Terriglobales; family Acidobacteriaceae; genus Sulfotelmatobacter. The sequence goes on from JASHOT010000348.1 coordinate 10,518, forward strand.
AGCGGGCGGACATTTCCGTAGCCCTTTACAAAGTAGCGCCGGACGTGGGTGGACCGGCATTGGTGAAGCAAACCGTACAACGGTTGCGGAAGGCGATCGGGTCGATGCTTCTGACTGCTTCGGATGTAAAGCTGTCACCCGACAAATTCGCCATCGACCTGATGCTCTCAGCAATGGCGGGAGCGATGCGATCGGCCCTTGAGGCGGGTGCATCGCCAGCCATGTTTCGCAAGATGCGAGAGCACCTCGTACTACTTTGCCAATCCTATATGGCGGCTGCAATGGCCAAGGGTGCTTAACAAATCGCTTTCCGTGCGTTCTGGATTCATTCGGCCAAGCTCAATCGGAATCGCAAAATCCAATTCCAAACACAAATCCTTGTCTTCTACGGACTTTTCCAAACCAGGCTACAGCGTTTGCGGTATGCCGCAGTCGCGGCAGACGATTCATTCTTGTTCGGTCCACGCATCGTTGAAAGTTCCAACATCCTTGCGCATTTTGCGTTGACGGCTCATTTGCGACAACTCAAATGATCTTGGCCTCCCTGCGGCGAAGAATACTCGGGGGGAAGCTATGCCCATCGTCCGGGATTCGAATTCCTGCCTCGTTCGATGCATCCGGGTGCTCTGTGCGACAGGGATATTACTCGCTTCAATAGCTGTCGGCCAGTCTGTCGGCACAATTCAAGGAACGGTGACCGATCCTTCAAACGCAGCGGTGGGCGGCGCCACCGTGACCGTGCGGAACCAGACCACGGAAGTGGAACGTTCCACACGTACCGACGCGGCTGGGGCTTATCTGATTCCATCGACACCGATTTTTCGTTGATCAAAGATACGAAGCTTCACGAAAGAATAGATTTGCAGTTCCGAGCCGATGCTTTCGACGTGTTCAATCATCCTAACTTCGGCAATCCCGACCTCAACGTGCTGTCGTCGAGTTTCGGCATCATCACCAGCACCCGCTTCGCGAACGGCGATTTCGGGTCGGCGCGGCAGATGCAGTTGGGTCTGAAGCTGATGTTCTGACCTGGCGATCGTTCAAGGCGAGGTCGCAACGGATTGCTGGTGCGAAATGCCGCCAGATTTGAGGTTCATCAGTTGTCATCCTCAACAGCACGCAGCTGAAGGCGGGCACTAGAACGACGTTCGTTGCATGTTTGCCTTCAAGGCGTTATCTATTCGCGAAATTGATTCACTGAGATGAGCCCGTGTTTCAAGGCTCATCTTTACCCCAGGTTTGGCCACGGCAGTCTGCAACTGAGCACGCAACGCTACCAGGTTCTGCCTGGCCATCGTTTGCGCGTCCTCCGGAACTCCGGTTTCGTGCAAGACGAGGCTAACCAACTTGCGCAAGTGGGCGCGCTGCAAAGAGCGCCGGTAGCTGTCGATGGTCAACAATGTTCCCGGCGACTTGGTTTCTGCCCAGATGGAATCCTGCACCTCGTCAAACAGCACTCCGATGCTGAAGGCCTCCGACGGATCTTTCGTGGCAACTTCGGAGTCCAGTATCCGGCTGAGCACGACCGGGTTATACAAGCGCTTGAGCACGCTGTTTTGAAGAGAAAACACCATCTCATGGATTGGGACATCGAAGCGTGAGTTGGCCGTCTCCTGAAAATCCGTAAAGTCGGTGAAGCGCGGGTTGGCCAGCTTGTTCAGCAATGCGGGCGAGAACCGGAAAGCCGCGGGCGAAAACAGATGTTCGCGAAGCAGTTCCAAAGCTTCCTTTTGTTTGGCAGCCGGAACCGGACTGAACGGCACGCGATTGCCGGGATCTCCCACGTGGTCGCGATAGTGATAAACGCCGCCGATGTATTTTGAAGCCAGAGTCAGGCCATAACCAGCCTGGCTGAAGGCAACGTCAAAACTGCGGCGCAGAATCTGATACCCCTCGCCGGGTTGTTCCAGCTTGGTTTCCATGTTGGCCCAGACTTCGTCCGCCAGTGTCATGCGATGTGCGTAATACTTCAGTGGATCGGTGCCAAAGTCGAAGCGGTTGACCAGCGGGTCCATATCAAAACCTTCGTCCCCGATCCCGGCATCTTCGTCGGTATCGTAGGCGAGCTTCGGGTCTGATCCACGGGAAGCAATCTTGTTCAGCTCGGGACGTTCCGCATCCGGCGTAGGTGCGTCGATCGGCTTGTAGGCGTACTCGATCGCCCAATAATCGTACGGTCCGAGTGTCGTCTGATGATATTGGCCCTGCTTCCAGCCGCGCTCGGCGATGTTGGTCGGGATGTAATCCATCACCGAGCCGGTCAAGCCTTCGCGCTCCGTCAGATCGGCATCCTGTGCTTGCTCCAGCGTGTGAATGGTGCTGGCTCGGAAATTGTGGCGCAGACCAAGGGTGTGGCCTACTTCGTGGGCCGCGATCTCCATTAAAAAATCGTGAACGAATTTTTGGCCTTCTGGTCCCTGCGGGTCCATTCCGCGCGCCAGCAGTAGGTCAAAGGCAAATTCCGCGTCGAGCACGGCGCCCTGCTCGAAGTCGCAGAAATCGGCGGGCCCGCTATTCCACGGCGCAAGAAATGGCTTGCGGGCCTGCTGCAACCATGGCATGGCCACAGGAGCGATAAACTCATCCATTTGCCTGTGCATGAAGCGCGTCATGCCGGCATCGAAACGGATGTCGGCATCGTAGAGTTCGCCCGTAAGCGGGTCGGCGCGCGACGGTCCTTGCGCGAAACCCGGGTCGGGATATCCGTTGAACCAACGCAGTGTGCTGTAGCGCACATCGGCGGCATCCCAATCAGCGTCGTCAGGCTGTTGCCTGACTTCGATTGCGTCCTTGAAGCCGATGCGTTCAAAAGCCTTATTCCAAAGCAGAACCCCGTCGCGAATTGCGTCGCGGTATTGCACCGGGATTGTGTTTTCCATCCAGAACACGATCGGTTGTTTGGGGCGCGAGAGTGAGGCGCTAGGATCCTGCTTTTCGAGGTGCCAGCGATTAATGTAGCGACGGCTGGTCTCGAATTTGTCGTCGCTGGTGCTGAAATCCTCAACCTGCGTGATGAAATGTCCGACGCGGTCGTCGGCCAGTCTGGGGCGATAACCGGTTTGCGGGAGTTCCGAAATGCTGTAGCGAAAGTGAAATTGCATGCTGCGCACGTCGGGAAGGTCGCGCGGAGGAGGAGGTGTTTTCGGCGGCGGTGGCCCTTCCGGCGAAGGGATCGGAGGAATTGACGGGTGATCGGCCGTGTAATGCGCAACCGTTTCGATTTCGACGTTTTTCTCAAACGACTTCAACATCCCGAAGTAACTGTTCTTCCCGTCGAAGTGGTAGGGAATGCGGAAAGTCGACTCCAGGTTGTAACCCATCATCGGAACATCCGCCAGCAGAATTGCGCCCAGGTCCACGAGCACGCTCTTGCGGTCGGGCTGCGGCAGGCTTTCAATTTTGGTGGATCCCAGAATCGAGTCGCTGAAGGACCGTCTCACTGCCCGCTGCATCGGAGAGTTGGGCTCGGCCACGAAGCGCGTGTTCTTCGCGATCAACTGAACCAGCGGTCCTTCTTTATGGAACACGATCGGCGTCTCGCCACACATGCCGGAAGCAAAAAATCCGCCTTCGCCGATGCCGGATTCGCAGGTCATCGACAGCATGTACATCTTGTCGAATTGGTCGGGAAGAATCTCGAGATAAGTTTGCTCTTCCGTCCGGTAGAACGTAAAAAGTCCTTTGCTGACTTTCGCGTCTTTGACCACGTCGGCAAAAGCTTTCTTGGGTTCAGGCTTCTTCTCGGCCGACTCCTGGCCTTTTTCGCCCTCGGGCTTTTGCGAAGTTTGCGCGAGAAGCGTTAGTTGCGGTGCGGCAAGCAGGATGACTGCCAGCACGCGGGAAATCCAGGTTTTCATGGAAGGGTCCTTTCTGAACAGGATCAGTCGGCGACTCAACTCGAATCCTGGAATAGGGGCCCGAAAGTCGCCGCTTAGGGTAGCACAAGTGGGCCGAGGGAGTCTCTGGGGCTGTTCCTAATTTCGGAGCAAGTTAGGACAGTACCACCGGACCAGTCAACTTGCCATCATGCCACCGAATCCGGTAAATGATTGCGCCGCCGCGCGCCGGGATGACATAGAGAATCACCTTCCCGTCCGAAGAAAAGCGGACCACGAGTGTATTCGCATCCGGTATGTGATTGGTGCATGTGCGGTTCAGATCCATTCTCAGCAATGCCTCCGGTACCGCTCGTGTCGGGAGAGCAGTCGCGGGAAGGAGGACTAGCAAAAGCATGAACTGACAGCCACCGCAAAGGAATTCGAGTTCCTCCCATAAAGCTCATAGTTCCTGTCCAGTTTGCTTGTTGGTGCGAATGATCGCCGGGCGGACGCAGCGCGAAACCACGTGTGAACTTATGTCTGGCGTCAGGATGGCATCCGGAGTATGCTTTTGTGCTGCATAGCGAGGCGGATGTTCATGGCAGACTTCTACCTGAGGGCGCTTCATGCGGTCCTGGGTCGCTCGCGATAATCGTCGGCACGTCGCTCTTCCAGATTCGACTGTCTCTAAAAGTAATCAAGTAAATCGGGATGCTCGTGTTTACGCTACCGGTCGTGTCGCGGGATTCTGCCTTTGGTTAGCGTGCGTGTCGGCTGCTCAGGCCCAAGCTCCCCAGAATCTGGAGGCCTACAGCGTCTCCGTCCAACAACTAAAGGTCGCGTCCAGCGTTCACGGCCATCTTGCCCGCGCGGAAAGGTATTTCCGGAAGGGCGACACGGAAGCGGCCCGGGTGGAAGTCGCCCGCGCCCTGCGCGAAGATCCAACATCTACCGATGCATTTACTGTGCGAGCTTTCATTGACCTGGCGGTGAAAAATCCGGCCGGTGCGATAGCCGATGGGTTGCACGCCATCGCTCTCGATGCGAACAACGCTCAGGCTTTTCTTGCCCTTGCGAGTGCTTACAATGTCACCCAGAACTTTGAAAGCGCTGAACAAACAGCGCGCAAGGCTCTGGCTGTCACGCCCAGTTTGTGGCAGGCCCGTCTTGAACTCGCCAAGTCTCTGTACGGACGGCAACAACTTATTGCTGCCCTGCACGAACTCGACGCGCTGCAGACTGATTTTGCCGACGTTCATTTGGTGCGAGGCGACGTCTTGATGCAAATGGGGCGTCGGCAGGATGCCGCCAACGAATTTGCGGCATTTATGACTGAGGCTCCGCGAGACCCGCGGTGCGAGCAGCTTAGACAGATCGTTTCCGATGTCGCCCAAGCGTCTGGCGCCGTATTCTAAGTCTGCAGAAATAATGCTTTTGGGCTCGCTGCTTCGACGACTCAAGCCAAAAGCCGCGCCAGACGGCAAGTTGCGCCACAATGAGCACTAAAAAAATTATCGTTAAAGGTATTGACAAAATACAAGTAGTCCGGTAGACATACTTGTGAATGGTCTCGGGGGATTTCATCGACCCGGGACAGGCATAACCGCGGCACTCCCCCGCATTCGCAAACGATCCGCATCACACCTTGCCCTTTGCCTCGGTTCGGCATGGGTGGGTGTGTAAGTTTCATCTCAGGCCACGACGCCGAGGAGTTTCAGACACAGCAAGAGTTGCAGGTCAACGTGTTTTGAGGGGTAAGCACAACATTTAATACTAGTACATCTATAGACTACCTTGTAATAGAAAGGGTTCTTATGTCTCGATTGGGGCGTCCTTGCGGGCTACTGGCGGCATTGCTCATCTTGTTGAATCCGGCCCTTCACGCACAGATTGTCGACACCGGCACCATCACGGGTGTCGTGCGCGATAACTCGGGTGCGGTGATCGCCAGAGCGCAGGTCAGCATTCGCAACACGGCAACCGGCATCACCAGCAATACTGTCACCGATTCGCAGGGGCTTTATGTCTCACCACCCCTCGACCCCGGGGATTACACAGTCGGGTTTGAAGCCCCGGGCTTCGGCAAGGTGCAGGAACACGTCAGGTTGGAAGTGGGCCAGCGCGCCGCCGCCGATGCCGCTCTGGCCATCGGCCAGGTGGCGACGCAAACTGTCACCGTGGAAGCCACAAACGAGTTGTTGGAAAGTGAGACTTCTACCGTTTCCAACCTGCGCACGGAAGAAGCTGTCAAAGACCTTCCTTTGAATGGCCGCAACTTCGCTGAACTTCTGGGATTGGGTGCCGGTGTCGTACCCGCACAGACCCAGATCGTCAGCATTCCTTATACGCAACAGCGTGGCCCGTCCTCCTATGCATTTAATGGACTGCGCTATCAGGAAAACCGTCTGCTCCTCGACGGTATCGGCGACAACGAGAACCACAACGGACTTGCCGTCGTGATCTTTCCGCCGATTGACGCCGTGCAGGAATTCTCTGAGGAAACTACCGATGCCGATGCGCGGTATGGGCGCGGCAATGCGGGCACCATCAACCTGATCTACAAATCCGGCACCAACAAGTTTCACGGTGAGCTTTTCGAGTTCCTCCGCAATTCTGACCTCGATGCCCGCAACTATTTCGACACGGCCGGCAAGCCGGGCTTCCGGATGAACGAATTTGGTGCCACGTTTGGCGGCCCGTTGTTCACCCGCCACGATCCGCGAACTTTCTTCTTCGCCGACTACTCCGGCCAGCGCACGCGGCAAGGGCTGACTTACGTCGACACCGTGCCCGATTTCACGCCGACCAGCACAGGTTACGATTTCTCGGCTTATCCGCAGGCCATCAAGAGCCCCTTGACCGGGACTCCATACGCCAACAACTTCATTCCGCTAAACGACCCTGCGATTAACCAGACCGGCGCCAATATTCTCAACTTTTATCAGCAATACGCGTCTCCCAATATCAGCGGAGCGACCACTGCCAACAACTTTCTTTTCAACCCGACGCGCTCGGTGACGGAAGACGCCTTCGACGTAAAAGTAGATCATCATTTTTCTGATGCCGATACCGCCTTCGTCCGCTACAGTCAGGCACGCGACAACATCGGGCAGCCCGGTGTGCTCCCTGTGCCGCTGGTCGGAACCGTGATCTGCGGCCCGGCCCAGGATCCTGCGCACCAGGCGGTGCTCAGCGAAACCCACATCTTCACGCCGACGACGATCAACTCTGCCCGCTTCGGTTGGTCGCGATTCTTCGTCTACGCAGAGAATTGGGATGCGGGGTTGCATCTTCCTACCCAGCTAGCGATTCCCGGAGTCGAGGTCGCCGGCAATCCAGCCTCAGATGGCCTGCCCGTGATGACCTTCGCCGGCGACACTGCGATCGGCGATGCGGGTAACAGTCCCACCAACATTGGAACCAACAACTATCAATTGGACGACAACGTCAACCTCGTCCGCGGCAAGCATTCGCTCGATCTCGGCGTCGAACTTGTCCGCCTCCAGTACAACATCTTTCAGACCGCGGACGAGCATGGCGACTTTTCATTCGGAACTGTATACAGCGGACTGGCCTGGACTGATCTGCTTTTTGGAGGGCCAAAAACGGGCGTCTACGCGTTCCCGAACGGCGCTCATGGTTTCGGTTTCCGGCAGGCGGACCTTTCCTTTTACGCGCAGGACAACTTCAAAGTCAGCAGCCGTCTCACTCTTAACCTTGGCGTGCGCTACGAAAACTTCCTCGGCTGGCCGTGGACCGAAGTCGAGAACCGCATGTACAACTTCGTTCCCTCGCTTTCGACGACCCAGTTGTTTCAGGTAGGGACCAACGGCGTTCCACGTAGCGGAGCAAACGGCAACAACCTGAACTTCATGCCACGCGTGGGATTTGCCTACAAAGTGACACAGAAAACCGTGTTTCACGCCGGCTTCGGACTTTACTATTCAGCACCGAACGTTACCAACTCGAGTGGGCTTTCAAACAACGCTCCAGCCATCGATTATTGGGCATTTAACAACTCGGCGACTTACGGTGCCAATGCCGCCAATGGAAGTCCTTTTAACTACGCCTCGGATGGTTTCGTTCACACGGCCGCGGCCAATGCGAACAATCTTCCGGAAGGACTGCCAGTTTTCGCGCAGGACCCAAGCGCCAAAACGCCCTACAGCGAGCAGTGGCATGCAACTGTGCAGCGCGAAATCCTTCCCCAAACCACGCTGAGCTTCGCTTACGTCGGAACTCGCGGAATCCATCTCGACGACCTGGTCGACATCAACGCAGGTTCGCCCGGCACGACGAATGTAACTGTCAATCGCCCGTATCCATTCTTCGCACAGATCTTCCAGCTGCAGACCAACCAAATCTCCAGCTACAACGGTTTGCAGGTCACGGCGGAGCGGCGTGCGCGAGATCTGACATTCCTGGTTTCCTACAGCTACAGTCATGCGCTCGATGAAAACACAAATAGCCCGGGTTCGCAGAACGCCACCGGCGATGCGATGAATCCCTACAATCTCCGCGCCGAATATGGAAATTCTGATCTCGACGTGCCCAACCGTTTCGTGGGCAGCGTGAATTACCAGTTGCCCTTTCAGACATCGAGCAAACTGAAGCCTGCCGTTGAGGGATGGCAAGTAAACGCCATCTTCAACTATTTCGACGGCCTGCCGTTTTCCATCGTTTCCGCGAACGGCGTTGGGGACGGTCTTACGCCGCGCGCTCAGCTGGTCTCGGGATATGACAATGGAGCGCTGCCCCCCAACAAACGCACCTTGCAGGAGTGGTTCAACACCTCCGCCTTTGTAAGCATTCCTCTGACTGGATCACTGGCAAACGGACAATGGGGCGACTCGGGTCGCAATATTCTCCAGGGTCCCGGTACGAAGAACATCGACTTTTCCGTCTTCAAAAACTTCACAGTGACTGAAGGTAAGAATCTGCAATTCCGCGCCGAGTTCTTCAATCTGTTCAATACTCCGCAATTCAATAATCCGTCCGCGGTTGCCCCACAGCCCGCAGCGGGTAGCACAACGCTTGTTCCCAACATCACCGCTGGTTCGGCCTATGGGACGATCGCTTCCGCTGGTTCACCCACAACATTCCAACGAATTTCGCGAGAGATCCAGCTCGCGGCAAAGTTCACTTTCTAGCTTGGGAAAAACATGACGATGACGCTAACTGACATGTGGTTACTCGCCAGGAAGATCGCGCTTGGAATTGTCATCTCGGTCGTGCCGTTGGCCATCCTCTCGGGAGGGTTGTGGCTTACGCACAGGCATGCAGATGGTCAGAGGCAAAAGCAACAAGCTTCATCGGGAAAGGTGGCGTCTCATGCAAATTGATTCAGAGGTGCGCGAAAGCATCTACAAAGGCGTTTCCTTAAGTCTGTTGATTTATTCGTTGCCAGTTGCCCTGCTGTTTCTGACTTTTCTCTTTCGCGGCCAGCACCCGTGGACCAACCCGCTGTCGGCCAGTCAAGCCCGTTGGCTCGGCCAATGGAACGATTGGGGCATTACGGGCTTTATGGTGATCCTGGGTTTGTTCGAATTGGTCCTGGGCCTCTACGACCGTGATCGGTGGAACGGGAATGAAAAGCTCACCGATCTTGTGTGCTTCGCCATTCCTCGCCTTGTTTTTCGGCCGTTCTTTACGTTCTTCAGCCTGAAAGTACTGCCAATCCTCTTCCCACACGCGAAGAATGTTTTCTCCTGGGTGCCTTTCTGGTGGGGATTCTTCATTCTCTGCATCGGAGACGACCTGACTCAATATTGGTATCACCGTTTGCATCATCAACTGCCCTGGCTGTGGCGTTTTCATCGCACGCATCATTCGGCGCCCTATATGGGGATGTCGATGGCGAGCCGGCAGAATGCGTTCTACACGATCTTCTTCTCGCAAACATACGTTACCTCCGCGCTGGTTTATTTTGGCTTGGGCCCAGCCGCGCTGGTCGTGCACGCCACAAAAAGCATGATCACGACTCTGGCCCATTCCAGCATTCCGTGGGACAAACCTTTCTATCAGCATCGAGTTCTTCACCCGATTGCCTGGGTACTCGAACGTCTGATCTCCACTCCGGCGACGCACCACGCCCATCACGCCTCGACTACGGACGACGGTGTCGGCTACTACAAGGGAAATTTCGGAAACATGTTCTTTCTCTGGGACGTAATGTTCGGCACGGCGCACATCTCCCGCCAGTACCCCGCCGCTTATGGCATTTCGCACTATCAGGGCGATGAGTGGTACGCGCAACTGTTTTGGCCCGTCTTCAAGTCGAATGTTCCGGGCAGCGAGTTGGCAGCCAATGGACCGATGGTCAAAACAGACGCGATCGTCCGTTCAAATTCTTCTGAACCTCTTGCCGTGAATGAAGGCATTGCCGCATAGCTGTGCGAATCACAAATTTTAGAGCGAACCATCGCTGAGTGACTGAAACCAAATAGGAGCTGTCATGAAAAAGAACAGCATATTGAAGGTACTGACACTGGCATTACTACTCGCACCGAGTGCAAAGCTCGCGCTCCATGCGCAAGAGACGCAGCCATATCAAGGAGTGGTCGGCAGAACCCTGGCCCAATCAAAAGAATGGTGGCCGGAGCCCGTGAAGGCGCCTGCCGGTGCTCCAAACGTAGTTTGGATTCTCCTGGATGATGTGGGTTTTGGCGCAGCCGGAACATTTGGCGGACTTATCAATACTCCCACTTTCGACGCTCTCGCCGCCAACGGTCTGCGGTACACGAACTTTCATACGACCGCCATTTGTGCTCCAACCCGTTCAGCCCTATTGACTGGCCGAAACAGCGCTTCCGTGCACGTCTCCGGATTCTCACACACCGTTCTCTCCGCCGGATTTCCCGGATGGGACGGCAGGATGCCTGCGACGGCTGGAACCATTGCAGAAATTCTTCGTGACAACGGATACAACACATTCGCGGTTGGAAAATATGGCGTGACTCCGGACGAAGAGGCGACCGATGCCGGCCCATTCGATCATTGGCCAACCGGAAAAGGTTTTGACCACTTCCTCGGATTTCTTGGGTCGCAAACCGACCAATACAAGCCGGACCTGGTGGAAGATCAGGCTCATGTTCGTCCCGATGGTCGTCACCTCAGCGATCAGATCACCGACAAAGCCATCTTTTATATCGATCGCCAGAAAAAGGCCGCTCCCGACAAGCCCTTCTTTCTTTATTACGCTCCCGGCGCGACTCATGCTCCGCACCAGGTCGACAAATACTGGAGCGATCAATACAAGGGCAAGTTCGACAAAGGATGGGACGTTTACCGTGATGAGGTTTTTGAACGCCAGAAAAAGCTCGGCGTTATCCCGGCCGATGCGAAACTTCCCGATCGCAACCCAGACATCAAAGCCTGGGATCAACTGTCCGCCGACGAGAAAAGGCTTTATGCGCGCTTCATGGAAATCTATGCGGGTTATCTCACATACACCGATTTTGAAGTTGGCCGTCTGATCAATCATTTGAAAGAGATCAACCAGCTGGACAATACGCTTGTCTTCGTGATGATCGGCGACAACGGCGCCAGCAAAGAAGGCACCTTGAATGGAGACGTTGATCGCTCCTTTTGCTCCAAGAATTTAACGGAACAGGAACTGATTTCCTACAACTTGAACAAGATCGGTGAAATCGGCACCCCATCCGCAACTCAGGGTAACTACCCGCTCGGCTGGGCACAGGCGGCCAACACGCCCTTCAAGTTCTGGAAGCAGGATGCGAACAGCGAAGGCGGCACACGCAACCCGCTCATCATTTTCTGGCCGAAAGGAATCAAGGACAAAGGAGGAATCCGCACGCAGTATAGCCATGTGATCGATATCCTTCCGACAACACTCGATCTGGTAGGGATCAAGGCCCCCGAACAGATCAGAGGGATTCAACAACAGCCGATTGAAGGAACGTCCCTGGCTTATTCGATTGACGATGCCAAGGCTCCTTCTCATCACACGCTGCAGTACTACTACATCTATGGTGCGAGGTCGATTTATCACGATGGATGGAAGGCTGAGTTGGCTTACCCAAACAGCTTCATTACCGGCAATGCACAAAGCAAGCAGCCTTTTGATGAAAACGCCTGGGAGCTCTACAACCTGAACGAAGACTACACAGAGCGAATTGATTTGGCCAAGAAATATCCCGAGAAGCTGGCGGAGCTAAAGAATCTTTTCGAAGAGCAGGCAAAAGCTCATCATCTGTATCCCTACATCACTTGGGACGATGTGTATGCCGCACGAATTCACCGCACCAAGGATTCCAAGCCGTTTTGCGATGCCGTGAAGGACGTAACTAAGACTGGCGAAGGCCAGTAGTTTCGCTCAAATTATGGCGATCGACATAGTCTGAGAATCTAAAACGGTAAATTGCATGAAACCAGCATCCACAAATCGCCGAACATGGGCCTGGACATGGCGCGTCCTGCTGGTTGCACTTGGTCTCTATGGGATCGCGCAAAATCGCGCAAGAGGAAGCCAAAGCGCGATTCCGCAGAGCAGCCCTCTCCAGTGCGATACGGGAGTTTCTCGTCGTTCGTTGCATGCGGCTTCCCGGCTCGCGACCGGCTCTGTTCTCTCCGCGGCCAAGGGCAATTCGAGCGGCGCTCCGGATGCCATGGTCTGGATTCCCGGCGGCCGCTTTTGGATGGGAACCGAGCACACGGAAGATGCTCGACCGGTCCATCAAGTAGAAGTAAAAAGCTTCTGGATGGATCGCAACGATGTCACAAACGAGGAGTTTAGTAGGTTCGTCGAAGCTACCGCATACGTGACGATTGCGGAACGTCCACTGGATCCGAATGAATTTCCGAACCTTGCTCCCGAAGACCTGACTCCGGGCTCGGTCGTCTTCACTCCGCCGAATCATCCGGTATCACTGCATGATCCGCTGGTATGGTGGAAGTTCATAAGAGGCGCAAACTGGCGTCACCCGGACGGCCCCGGCAGCGATCTAAGGGGAAAGGAACAATATCCCGTAGTTCAAGTTGCGTGGCCGGATGCGGTGGCATATGCGAAATGGGCCGGCAAGCGTCTTCCCACCGAGGCGGAGTGGGAGTTCGCTGCTCGCGGCGGACGTGATCGACAGGAATTTCCCTGGGGCGACGAGCTCCAGCCAAAAGGCCAGTGGATGGCAAACATCTTCCAGGGACACTTTCCCGACGCCAACACTGCCGAAGATGGCCACGCCGGCGTAGCTCCGGTAGCATCCTTTCCTCCCAACGATTACGGCCTGTATGACATGGCCGGCAATGTCTGGCAGTGGGTCTCTGATTGGTATCGTCCCGATTACTACGCGCTGCTTCAGCGGCAGGGTTCGGTCACAGTCAATCCCCATGGTCCGTCTGACAGCTTCGATCCACAGGAACTCGGCGTTCCCAAGCGTGTGCAAAAGGGCGGGTCTTTTCTTTGCACCGATCAGTATTGTGAGCGTTACATCACGGGATCTCGTGGCAAGGGAGATCCGGAGACGGCAACCAATCACATCGGTTTCCGCTGCGTGCGCGATCAGTAGGTTGCGCTAACTTGTGAACTCGATTCTGGGCCATGGTGCAGATAATCATGATGCGAAAGTTAAGAAAACAGGCTCGGCGAACTGTCAGATCGCGTAGTTATAAATGCCAAAATGAAGCCCCCTGGGGCGAACGGGCCGGAACAGCTTCAAGATGCCGGCAAAGCCGATTGTTTCGGTTGCGATTGCGGCTTTCGCCGCAGAACCAACGCGGAGATGAGCGTGACGACGAGCCCAATCGGGAAGGGATCAACGAACGTCAGCGCTGCGTTGAGGAGTGGGTTTTTGTACAGCTCTTTGTATTTTCTCACCTGCTGAAGTTTTGCCTGGATGGCCGCGGGGCTCGCGCCTGACGCCGTGAGCTTCTCGACCAGATGAGCGCCATATTTATCCCAGAAATCAGGAAAGACGTTGTAATACAGAATCTCCCACGTCACGACATAGCAGATGCACGAAATCAGAGTAATGGAGATCCCAACGGCAAAAGCTTTCAAGAACGTAATCTGGCCGTTGCCGATGTTGTCGCGATATGACCGGATGCCGAAGAATACCAGCAAAAATGAGGCCACAATGCTCGTGTAGCCGAGGAACACACCCTGGTCAATGCCGATCCTGTCTGCGACGGGTATTGTGGCCACCATCATCAGCGAGGAAATCGCGCCAGAGATCAGCCCAAAGGTTAGTACGGTCTTTCTCATAGATCTCTTGATACTCGTATGTCTTAAATGCTTTTATCCATTTTCGCCATTTCAATGTCCACTTGCTCATCAGGTGTTAGCGAACAGCTGGGCTAGCCGGCGGCGTCGACGTCTTTGGGATGACCACGATGAGGTTATAGCCCGCTCCGGGGTGCGTCATCCCCAGGTAGTCCAGCTTCGCCAGGGATTCGTTGTCGAGCCCGATGTCTTCGGTCGTCATGTTCGGCGCATAAAACATCAGGTGCGGAGGAAAAATGCCGGTGCGCTGGTCAGTGATGGCGCTCAAGCGGTTCTCACTCGACATCATATAGAGGAATCCGGGCTTGCTGGGATACTTGTAGCGGCCTTCCTTATATCCACTAACGAAGTCTGCCTTGATCTCTTCCTCCGACTTACCGCTTATGCGCAGCTCTTCACCGTGCATGTAAACAGGCAAAAGAGTGCGGCTGCCTTCGGCGTCGAAGCACGCCGGCTCAATCGTCGTTTCTGTGGGCTTCAGGAAATGCCGGCCAACGAAGCAACTAAAGCCGTTGCTGCCTTCGCGCGCTTTCTCGTAGCCTTTGGGGCCCAGAACATAAACTGTGGCCTTGCTCGATACTTCGGCCGGGGCAGCGCTTTCGGCGAGTGCGATCTGCTGCTCACGTGGCATGGACGCGTCGAAAACCCTGGGAAGTTCTTGGGCCATTGCTCGAATGGGCGCAGCGCTTGAAAACAAGCCGATCGACAGGCTACCCGCAACAAAGACATTGATCCAATTCATAGACTTCATGTTCGCTCCTTTTTTTCAAAGACTTCATGTTTCGTTCCCTTTGAGCAGCTCAACGTATCGCATCAGGCGAGGGTCTCTGTCGTCATCCTTTCGGATGATTTTGGCGGCGAAGAGAAAAATCATTCGTTTGGGGGAGTAGTTTTTCGTGCGAGCGCAGGCGTCTTCTCAAAACAATTGTCTGCCGTTTTGCTGTTAGCTTGAGGCCGAAGCCAGATGCCAAGAACGGCAAAGGTCGCCGCGATTAGTTGTGTTTTCGGAAAGCTCGGCGCGATTTCAAACGCGGTAAGGAATACTGTAGAATTTTACGCTAGCCCTCGCGGAAAGAAAACAATGCGCCGGTATCACCACATCGGGATTCCCACTACTGAATCGAAGCCTGGGGAAACCCACTTGAAACACCTGAAACTTTTTGTCGTCAGTCACCAGAAAAGCGAATTCGGCGTGGAATGGATGCGCTTCGAGGCGGATGCGGCGGTTCCCGATCTTGTCCGGCAAGTGCCGCACGTCGCCTTTGAAGTGACCGACCTTTCCTCCGAGCTTGTTGGCCGCGAAATCCTGATTCCCCCCAACAGCCCATCCGACGGTGTCCGCGTCGCATTCATCGTCGAGAACGGTGCGCCCATCGAACTTCTCGAATTTACCGACCCCAAACACCCAGCCCGTTTATCAAACCAAGTGGACGAGTGACGAGCAGATCAGTTTGCCGGCCGTGAACGCAAATCTAATTCTGGCCACTGCCAGTACCTTATACTCCGCTCATCTCCGCATCTTCCACGCGATGATCTGGCTGCGGCAACTACGCCGCATTTCCGCGCGCGGGCCAGACGAAAATGAAAGAGCGGTTGGCGATTCTATTACTGCGGTCCGAGTGCCGACGCAGGTGGATGCAGTTCGTATTCGTGAGGAGGTTCCACACCCAGCAGGTAGCGCACAAAATAGTCCCACCGGCGCCGCGTCATGTAGTAGCTTTCCGCACCGTAGCCGTGGTGCTGATTCGGCAACAGCAAGAGATCGAAGTCCTTGTTTGCTTTGATCAGGGCGTCCACAACGAGCAGCGTGTTGTAAGGCGGTACGTTGTCGTCCATCGTGCCGTGCGCGAGTAGCAAGTGACCCTTGAGATTTTTCGCCAGGTTCTCATTGGCCTGGTCGTCATAGTTCGTGGTTCCGTCTGCTTTCTTCACCAGCAATCCCTGATAGCGCTCGCCCCAGTCGTCCTCGTACTCACGGTTGTCGTGATTACCAGATTCCGAAATTCCCACCTTAAAGAAGTCGGGATAGCGAAACATTGCGTCCGCTGTGGCAAAACCGCCGCCCGAGTGGCCCCAAATCCCGACGCGTTCGATGTCAATCCACGGATACTTCGCAGCCAACTCTTTCATCCCCGCCACTTGATCGGGCAGCGTGTTGTCGCCCATATTGCCGTAATAGAAGTCGTGAAATTTTTTGGACCGCAGTGGGTTGCCCATTCCCTCAATTTGCACGACCACAAATCCCAGTTCAGCCAGCGCCTGGCAATCGCCCCTCGCCACAGAGAACGCCCAGCTCCCCACGCTTCCGCCCTGCGGCCCGGGATAAATGCTGTTGATGATCGGGTACTTGCGGCTGCGATCCAGATTGGTTGGCTCGTACATCAGCCCGTATAAATCCGTGACTCCGTCCCGAGCCTTCACCGTGATTGGAATTGGTGGCTTCCACCCCGTAGCGGTCAGGCGCGAGATGTCCTCGCTCTCAACCGTCGATACCACCTTGCCGCTCTCATTGCGAACAACCGTGACCGACGGTACCTCCGGCTTTGAGTAGCTGTCGACGAAGAATAACCCGGAAGGCGACATTTCGATTTGATGATTGCCCTCTTCCGGAGTCAACAGTGCGAGATTCTTGCCATCGAATCCGCTACGGTACAAATGGCTGAAGTACGGGTTGCCCTTTTCGCGGCCGTCTGCGAGAAAGTAAATCAGACGATTCTTTTCGTCGACCCTCAACACTTGCGTCACGGCCCATTCACCCGATGTAATTTGATTCTTCAGCTTGCCGGTGCCGAGGTCGTAGAGATACAGGTGCGACCAACCGTCGCGCTCTGAACACCAGATCACCTCGTTCGATGCCGGCAGGTAATGCCAGTTGTAGCGGCCCTGGCCTGATTCGAATTGGGTGGCTGCGGTTTCTTCCAGCACGTCGCGCACGGCGCCGGTTTCGGTGTCGGCCACTCGCAATTGCTCGTGCTTGTGATCGCGCGAGGTCGAGACAAACGCCAGATGCTTGGCGTCTGAGCTCCACTGCACGTCAGCCCAATCGCCGCCACGACACTCCAGGTCGTCGCACAATGTGGAGCGGTGCTGATCGGGCGGGAGCTGCAAGCGAATCACCTTCGGGCCCTCCAGATCGATGACGACACGTTGAATCGTGGTGACCACCTCGTCGCCAGGCAGCGGATATTTCCACGCCTCGAGCTTGGGATGGCCAACTTTTGTTTCCACCAGATACATCTCTCCTACACCCCGCTGGTCCTGCTGGAATGTCGCAATCTTTTTTGAGTCGGGCGACCACAGCAGAATCGGCTTGTCGCTATGAATCCACCCTGCGTTGTCAGTGGCGTAGCCGAAATCCTTCACGCCGTCGGTGGTGAGTTGGGTCTCCTTGCCGGTGGCAATGTCGCGCAACCAGAGATTCCAGTCGCGAATGAACGCGATGCTTTTGCCGTCGGGAGATTTCGCGCTAGGGTTCGGCCCGCGTCCTGGATCGTTCTGCTTTCCTTCCGCTACGCAGCTATTGGCTTGCAGGTCACATTTCCACGCTTGTGCTAGCAGCTGGAACGAGATCGCCTTTTCGTCCGCGGAGAATTCGAAAGTCATAAAGGGGAGATGGCCCGCGTCGTAGCTTCTCCCCGCCGCCGCTGACAACGCCGCAGCCACCTTCGCGTGATCGAATGCGGGCTGGCGCGTGCTTCGCGCCGCGTCATAAATCACGAATTCGATTCCATTCGGTCCCGTGTCCCGATACCAGAATCGATCCCCAGGTAGCCACGTGGCTCGCACTTCATGGAACACAAGCGGCCGCGTGTTATAGGCAAGGAACTTTTCGGCGCGCTGGTAATCCGCCGCCGTGAGTGCTGTCCCGCCACTCGTCTGCTGAGCCGTTGCCATTGGGGCGAGCCCCAGAAGGACAGCCTCCAACGCGACCAGCGACAATAATAATAATGATAAGGCGCATGTTAGCCGAGATTGCATCCAGAGCCTCCAGCCATGGGATTCGAAATCAGAAACCGGTCCCTTTTCCCGGGCCATACTGAGCCACACGCCCGTACCAATTTCAACAGAGTCTCGCAAGGGCATCCAGTGTCGAACGATTGTATCGAATGAGGGCGGGTTAAAGGCGAGCTCACTACCCAGTCTGGGTTTCGTTTCGGACGGGAACTCCGCAGCCTCCATTCATAGCTAAAATCTATCTGGTGACGGACCGGTTCCTTGCGCGCCACCCATGCGCAATGGAGGCCGGTTCGGGTTGGTATATACTCTCGCCGTTATTGCAGTTCACAAATGGAGCTCGGTCAAGTGGCTCCTCAAGACGACATCCCGAAAGTAGTCGACCCCAGCGCCGACTCGGGGCTCTCGCCGACCTCAAGTATGGATGGCGCCGATGGCACCCAGAGAGTCATCGAGCGCTACCACCTGGTGCGAAGGCTCGGCGTAGGCGGTATGGGCGAGGTCTGGTTGGCGGAGCAGAAAGAGCCCGTCCGTCGTCGCGTCGCACTCAAGCTAATCAAAGCCGGGACGGACACTCGTGAGACGATCGCGCGTTTCGATTCTGAACGCCAGGCTTTGGCGCTGATGGATCATCCCGCCATCGCCAAAGTATTCGATGCCGGCTCTACTCCGGAGGGCGCGCCATACTTCGTTATGGAGTACGTCGCCGGCGTTCCCATTACGACTTATTGCGACAACCATAAGCTGAACACTCGCGAACGATTGGGACTTTTAATTCAGGTCTGTGAGGGCGTGCAGCACGCGCATCACAAAGCCATCATCCACCGTGATCTCAAACCCTCAAACATCCTGGTGACGGAAGTGGACGGGCATGCGGTGCCGAAGATTATTGATTTTGGTGTGGCTAAGGCGCTGACCGAGAAGTTGATGGCGGATACGATGTTCACACGCGTGGGAGCGCTGATTGGCACTCCGGAATACGTGAGTCCGGAGCAGGCCAGATCATCGGGTGAAGATATCGATACGCGTACGGATGTCTACTCGCTCGGCATCGTTCTTTACGAGCTGTTGGCAGGGGCGCCGCCTTTCGAACTTCGAAACACTGCGCTCGAGGATTTTCTGCGGAAGTTGCGGGAAGAGGAACCTTCGAAACCGAGCACAAAGGTCCGGACGCTGGATGCTGCCACATCGACGGAAGTGGCGCACAAGCGCCATACCGAACCGCCAGCACTGGCCAGACAGATGCGAGGCGAACTCGACTTGATCGCGATGAAGGCTATTGAAAAGGACCGCTCGCGACGCTATGGCTCCGCTTCCGAATTTGCAGCCGACATCAGGCGCTATCTGAATAACGAGCCGGTGCTGGCCGTTCCGCCTTCGCTGGCTTATCGCGCCCGCAAGTTCGCTCGGCGCTACCGGGTTGCCCTGGCTACGGCGTGCGCCTTCGCGCTTGTGCTGATTGCAGCATCGGTCGTCAGCATCCGCCAAAGCATTCGCGCCAACCGCGAAGCCGCCGTAGCTGAAGCGGTCAACGATTTTCTGCAGAACGATCTGCTGGCACAAGCCAGCGCTGCCAAGCAATCGGGGCCGAAGACCAAGCCCGATCCGGACTTGAAGGTGCGCACGGCCCTGGACCGGGCAGCACAGGGCATCCAGGGTAAGTTTGGAAACGCGCCGCAAGTCGAGGCCGCGATTCGAAACACCATGGGGACAGCGTACACCGGTCTCGGACTTTATCCAGAGGCGGCAAAGCAGCTTGAGGCAGCGCTGGATTTACGGCGGCGCGTGTTTGGTCGCGAGCATCCCGAGACGCTGCGCTCCATGAACAACCTTGCCAACGTCTACTGGCGCGAGGGCAAGTACCCGCAGGCTGAGGCGATTGATGACGAGGCTCTGCAGATCGAGCGCCGCGTATTGGGTCCCGAGCATGCCGATACACTGGTTTCCATGAACAATCTCGCCTGGGTCTACTCCGACGAGGGTAAATACCCGCAGGCCGAGGCGCTCTATACGCTGGCGCTGGAGATCCGGCGGCGCGTGCTGGGTGCCGAGCAAGCTGACACCCTGGTTTCCATGAACAATCTCGCTCATGTCTATTGGTACGAGGGCAAGTACGCGCAGGCTGAGACGCTTGACAACCAGACTTTGGAGATTGACCGTCGTGTGCTGGGTCCCGATCATCCCGAAACACTTTGGTCCATGGGCAATCTGGCGAACGTCTACTGGGCTGAGGGCAAGTACCCGCAGGCCGAAGCGCTCGCGGCCCAAACCCTGGAGATCCGGCGTCGTGTGCTGGGTGCCGATCATCCCGAGACGGTTTGGTCCATAAACAATCTGGCAAATGTCTACTCGGGCGAGGGGAAATACTCACAGGCGGAAGTGCTCTTCAATCAGGCGATCGCGATCCGCCGTCGTGTGTTGGGCCCGGAGCACCCCGATACGCTGCGTTCCATGTTCAATCTGGCCAACGTCTATGCGAGCGAGGGCAAGTACGCGCAGGCTGAGGCACTTCACAGTCAAACTCTGGAGATCCGGCGCCGCGTGTTGGGTCCGGAGCATCCCGATACCCTGCTTTCCATGAACTGTCTGGCAGACGCGTACGCGTATCAAGGCAGACAGGCCCAGGCCGAGGCACTCGTTAATCAAATCCTCCTGGTCGAGCGTCGTGTGCTGGCTCCCGACAGTCCACTCATCCTCGGGGCGCTGTCGGACTTGGGGGAAATGTACCAACGTCAGGGCAAATACGATCTGGCACAAAACTACGCAGAGCAGGCTCTGGCCGCGCGGCGCCGTGCTCTGGGCCCGGAGAATCCGGACACAATGACGTCGGAGGCCGATCTCGCACTGGCGTACCTGTCGCAGGGCAAGTTCTCTGAAGGCGAGTTGTTGGCCCGCGCAGCGCTGGAGGCGGAAAGGAGAGTTCAGCCGGATGAATGGCCGCGATTCCGCGCCGCCAGCCTCTTGGGCGCGTGCCTCTCCGGAGAGAAGAAATACGCCGAAGCCGACCCGCTGCTGCGCGAAGGCTACCAGGGGATGCTGGCTCGGAAAGATCGCATCGACGCCCCAGATAGCTACAACCTTGAACTGGCCCATCGGTGGCTCGTCCGGCGGCACTAGGGGCCAGAGCCTAAAACCTCACACCTGTGATCAGTATTGGCCATCACGACACGAAGTGGATTTTTGCTCATGTCCTGATTGCTTGACCGTACAACCCTCAAAAATAGCATCGCTTCTTACGCAAACGTTCAAGTGGAACTTCGGCGAGTCCGGCCGCGCTCACTACTTGACTCAAAACCAGCAAGAGCCGTTACCGGAGGCGGTTAGCGCACTACGAGGAAGGTCGCTAATGTGGCAACTTTTCGACATTGCAACTATTCTGTGGATTATGTATCTAAGAACCATTCAAACGCTAATTTTAGGTTTCGAGAATTCGCGGCGAGTCTGACGTATGCCCAAACCAATTTTGCTGAGTGTCGATGATGATTCCGATGTCCTGCGTGCTATCGAACGCGATCTCCGTTCGCAGTACGGGGCCGACTATCGAGTGATTGGCAGCGACTCTCCGGAGAAAGCACTCGAGATCTTGAAACAACTGAAGGTCCGCAATGACAGCGTTGCCTTGCTGCTCGCCGATCAACGCATGCCTCACATGAACGGTATCCAGTTCCTTCAGGAAGGCATGCAAATCTTCCCTAATGCCAAGCGGGCGCTGCTAACTGCCTACGCAGACACCA
>JASHOT010000036.1 GCA_030040965.1 Candidatus Sulfotelmatobacter sp.
TGTCCATATGACGGCGTGTGTCGGGTTCCTGCTGTGCAAGTTTGTTTTGCAGCAACTGCAGATGGAGCACGATCGCGTTGATGGGATTCTTGACTTCATGGGCTACTCCACGCGTGAGGCGCCCGCTGGCTGAGAGGCGGCGCGACATTTCGATTTCATCGCCGATGCGGCGCTCGGATTCGGTGTCGCGCATGATCAGCAGTGCGCCGATCTGTGAGTTTTTCTCCTGTACGAAATCGAGCGAAACGCGAACCCGCTTACCGTCAGTGGCGACGAATTCTCGCTGCAATAATGGCCGGCGGCGCTCAAACGCGTCAAGCAACGCGGTGCCCAGCAAAGAGTTGCGGTCGAAAACCTCCTGCACCGTTCGTCCCAGCAGTTCGGCGCGCGGGCGGCCGAGAAAGGTTTCGACCGGCGCGCTGACCAGAACCACGCGCGAATCGCGGGAAAACAGCATCAGGCCGTCCTGAAGTTTCGACATGAGCTGGTCGACGTTGTCTTTCAATGCCGAGAAAATTTCTTTGCTGTCGCGGATCTGGCGGCCCAGGTTGGCGATTTTCAGGCTGACCAGGCCATATTCGTCCTGTTTAGACTCACCTTCGGACACGCCTTCAGCATTCCCGGCGCTGACGCTATCGAGGTTGCGGCTGATTTTCTTCAGCGGCCCAAGAGCTAGATTTGAGATCGCTGCGGCCAGCAGCAGCGACACGAAAACGGATGTGACCGAGAAATAGACCGCTTTGAGCAGCCGGCCATAAATCTCACTCTTCAAATACGCCGTCTGCACTCCGATGCGAATCGTCCCGAATGGCTGGTCGCTGGTAGTGGACTCTTTTTGCGTCGACAAATACAGCGGGAAAGTTACGTCATAGACCGACGGCTGGGTGAGCAGTAGACGCACTTGCCGGCGAAATCGTGCGTTGACGATCTGCTGGAAATCGGGCCGCGCGGAGATGATCTTATCGACCTTGGTAGGGTTGGTGTGGAGAATGGCTCTGCCGTTGGGCTCGACGATCATGACGTCGTAGATGAAGCTGAAGTCGCCGGACTGCGATTGCAACAGATTGTTGAGATAGACGTCTTCCTGCAGGTAATCGACCAGCGCCTTGCGCACTGCAATCGGATTGTTGGTATCAATGCGGGTGCTCGTGAAATCAGGCAGATCGTTCTTGGCCACGTAAGCCAGCTGGTGAGTCAGATTGATCGCTGTGGCATTTGCATTCTCGACTCGCAAACGCAGGATCTGCGCGATGTAGAGATAAGAAAAGGCGCATACCATCGCTGTCACCATAAACGTGATGACCAGCACGATGATGGTTTTGCGGCGCAGCATGACTGGTTACAGCCGAATGCTTTCTCAGCTGCTCGGCACTTCCTCCTTGCCGGCCACGGCTTCCGGCGAGGCGCTGCCATATTCTTTCAGCTTGTTGTGCAGAGTCTTCAGGCTGATGCCAAGAATCTCGGCGGCGCGAGTCTTGTTGTTGCTGGTGGCCTCGAGCGTTTTCAGGATCAGCATCTTCTCGGCTTCCTCCACGGTCGTGCCTACGCCCAGGCGAACCGCGTCAGGATCGTTGGCGGCCGTGCGCAGCGGGGCTTGTCCGAATCCCGGAGGAAGATGCTTGGTCTCAATCACGCCGGTGTCGCAAACGATCACCGCTCGTTCGATCGTATTGCGCAACTCCCGCACGTTTCCGGGCCAGGAATAATTGTTGAACTGATTCAAAACAGCCTCGCTGACCGTGCTCGCCTTGCGGCTGTGCTTGCCGCCCATTTCGGCGAGCAGAAGATCCACCAGACCCGGAATGTCTTCCTTATGCTCGCGCAGGGGCGGCATGTGAATGTTGAATACGTTCAGCCGGTAATACAGATCGCTGCGCAACTCGCCGCGCGAAACCGCTTCATCGGGTATTTTGTTGGTCGCGGCCAGCACCCGGACGTCGACCGCAGTTTCGACCTTGCTTCCCAGCCGCCGTAGCTTGCGGTCTTCCAGCACACGAAGCAGTTTCGCCTGGGTGCCGATGGGCATCTCGCCGATCTCATCCAGCAACAGCGTGCCGCCTTCAGCCAGCTCGAAGCATCCGGTGCGGCGTTCCATTGCGCCGGTGAAGGCGCCTTTTTCGTGGCCGAAGATCTCGCTTTCCATCAGCGTTTCGGGAATCGCGGCGCAGTTGATTGCAACAAAGGGGCGGTCTTTGCGCGGGCTGAGATCGTGAATGGTGCGCGCCACCAGTTCTTTTCCCGTGCCGCTGGCGCCCGTGATGAGCACCGAGGCTGTGCTGGGTGCAACCATCTCGACCAGCCGAAAGATCTCCTGCATTTTTTTCGACGATCCGCTGAGACGCCCGAGCGATCCGGAATCGCGCAGACGGCGACGCGTGGCTTCCAGTTCCACGCGAGTTCTCAGCAAGTCGGAGGCGTTGGAAAGGATCGTGCGCAACCGGTTGGTGTCGATGGGCTTCGTGATGTAATCGTAAGCACCCATGCGCATGGCCTGCACGGCGCTATCGATCGTCCCTTGCGCCGTGACCATGACGACGGCAAGGTCCTGAGTCTGCTCAGCCAGACGCTCCAGCAGTTCCAGACCACCCATCCGGGGCATCTTGAGATCGGTGATCACTATGGAGGGCGCCCATTGGCCGGCCTTTTCCAGACCTTCGACGCCATCGCGGGCTGTTTCCGCCCTATATCCCCAGGAGGACACAAGTTCTGCCAGCCCCGAGCGCTCGTTCTCCTCGTCTTCTACAATCAGTACTTTTTCGTGACTCATCTGGCCGTTCTAGGTCTTGGCTTTTCGACTGCAACTGAATCGAGTTAACTCCACGATACGCGGCACTCTTCCTGCCCGGCAAGGTCTGGGCGGGGCCGTATCGAACAATATCGTTGTTTTGCCTGCATTTCAAATTGAGATGTGGCCACCGGTGTTGCAAGGCAGGTTGACCGCTAACTCGATGACCGGCTTTCACTTTCCCCGTAGCTTGCGCTAAAATCGTTCGTTTCCCGGACAAGTCTCAAGTCTGTATTCAATTACTTTTCATTACTCAGCGCGGATTCGCGGGCGCCACGGCGGACGAGCGTACTTTTATGGAGGATTCCATGACACTTGGTTGCTTAAACCGAGCTGGTCGTCGTTTGGCGGCATGCTCCTTCGCGATTCTCACTTTGCTTTCGATGTCCACTCTTGCCTTTTCCCAAGCCGACTCCAATCCCAAGTGGGATCTTTTTGCCGGCTATCAATATTTGCACCCCGGCGGTACGGTGCCTCTAGGCGACCCCACGAGCCCCACGTCTTACACCGTGCCAGATATGACGAAAGGTTTTGGGACCGCCCTGACTTACAACTTTGACCCCCACTGGGGAGGGGAAGCGGATTTCGGCCACAACTGGAATAGCAGCGATACCGAAACGACGCTTTCTGGCGGGCCTCGCTTTATATGGCGCACGGATGACGGCAACTATTTCCTGCACGCCTTGCTCAGCTATAACCACCTCGGCGTCAGCGGCCTGAGCAACGGGTCGAGCGGCATTGGCGTAATTCTCGGTGGCGGTATGGACTTGCCCATTAACAAGTCATTTGCCTGGAGATTGTTCCAGGCCGACTATGTTTGGGCACGGCACAACTATGCCGATTACGCCGATCCACAATTCCCCAATCTGCGTCGTCCTGAGTTGGAAGGCGCGAGACTGCGAACGGGTGTGGTCTTCAGCTGGGGCGGAGAGGAAGTAGTCCCCGTTGCGGCAACGGTGTCGGTGCAGCCAAGCGAAGTTTTTGTTGGTGAACCGATTTCCGCCACTGCCGTAGCCAAGAATTTCGATCCCAAGCACGCTCTGACCTACACCTGGAGTGGAAATGGACCGCAGGTTTCCGGAAAAGACACCACTGCCAGCATCGATACCACGAATGCGACTCCGGGGACCTATACCGTCACGGTGCAGGTGAACGACCCGCGGGTCAAGAAGAACAACGTCGCCAGCGCTTCGACCACCTACACGATCAAGCCGCTGCCTCCCAAGAATCCACCGACCATGTCGATTTCTGCGAGCCCAACGAGCCTCGTGGCGGGCGGAAGCGTAAATCTCTCGGCCTCGTGCAGCAGCCCTGACAGCGTGCCAACTTCGGTGGCGAACTGGACCTCAACCGCAGGCACGGTCTCAGGTAGCGGCAGCTCGGCCACCCTGAGCACAGCTGGAGTCCCGGCGGG
>JASHOT010000349.1 GCA_030040965.1 Candidatus Sulfotelmatobacter sp.
GCATCGACGACGGGGGCTCGCCATTTCTCGGAACGATTCTTCACCCAATTGTGAAATTGATCGGCGATCTCCCGCAGCACATCCCGGCTCACCGGATACTGATGGCGATACTGGCTGAAGAAACCCACGACTCGCTCGGGTTGCTGGAAAGGTTGGATCAGCCCGTTGAGCAGAATCCGATCAAAGCAGCGATATCCAAATCGAATGCTATTCTGGTGATGCTCGTAGAAAGCGTTCATGGCCAACTCCTGTGTGGTGAGATACCAGGAGCATAGCTTCAAAACGCTTTCTACGAGTACTCCCTGGCTGCTGAGTTCTGAAGGATATCAAGGGCGAAGCCCTTGTCTAGTTAGCCGCACTCTGAGTTCTGGATTTGGGAAGGGCACGGCTTTAGCCGCTGAGGTAAGTGGACGAAGAGATTTCCAGCTCTGATGCCATTGAAAACCGAATTCGACAATCTCGCCGGGGAAGTCATCGCACGCTGCCACAAGCTCTCCTCATTCTCCGAAGACGCCCACAGCACGCGCCGCACATTTCTCTCCCCGCCCATGCGCGACGTTCACCGCGAGATCACGCCCTGGCTCGAACCGCTCGGAACACCAGTAACCGTCGACGCCATCGGCAATCTGCGCGCCATCTATCCCGCCAACCAATCTCACGCGAACGAACCGGCCGCGCCACGCCTGCTCATCGGCTCTCATCTCGATACCGTTCCCAACGCCGGCGCCTACGACGGCATTCTCGGCGTCGTTCTCGCTGTCGCTCTGTTACAGCAGTTGCACGGTCGACGTCTTCCCTTTGCCATCGAGGTCGTCGGTTTCTCCGAAGAGGAAGGAGTTCGCTTCCGCCTGCCATTTCTCGGCAGCCGCGCGCTGGTCGGCCGGCTGGATGCGAGCACGCTCGAAACTTGCGACCCGCAAGGCATCTCAATCCGCAGCGCGATTGAAGTCTTCGGCCTCAATCCCCAAGAAATTCCGCAAGCTCGCCTTACTGACGAGGTCTTTGCTTATCTCGAATTTCATATCGAGCAGGGACCGCTCCTCGAAAAACTCAACCTTCCCCTCGCCGTCGTCGACTCCATCGCCGGACAGACTCGGCTCGAACTCCGATTCCTCGGCCGTTCCAACCACGCGGGCACAACTCCCATGGATCTTCGCTTCGACGCCATGGCTGGCGCCGCCGAGTGGATCGTCGCCGTCGAGCAGCATGCCAAGCACACTCCTGGCCTCGTCGCCACGGTCGGCTCCGTTCAAACCATCCCCGGAGCCGGAAACGTGATCGCCGGTGAAGCCGTCCTCACTCTCGACGTGCGTCACCAGAATGACAACATACGGACCTGCGCCGTCGACGATATGATTCACCTCGCGCGCCAGATCGCCCAGCGCCGCGGCCTGTTGCTCAACTCAATCCCGCATCTCAATCAGTCCGCAGTGCCCATGGATTCGTTTTTGTGCGGACAAATCGAAGCTGCCATTCGCAGGACCGGATGCGCGCCACATCGCATGTCGAGCGGCGCCGGGCACGATGCCATGGTCATGGCCGAAAAAGTTCCATCGGCTATGATCTTCCTGCGCACGCCCGGCGGCGTCAGCCACGATCCGGCCGAAACCGTCCTCGTCGACGACGTTGCCAAGGCAATCGAATGTGGAATGCATCTGCTCGATCAACTGGCCTCGTCGCCCGACTTTTTCAGAAAACATGCCGAGGAGAAAAACTGAATAAACTACTCTGAGGTAAACTCGCCAAAAAGAACACGCCATGCCTGATCAATCGCAACTCAATCTCGGACATCTCGGTCAAACCCGCAGCGCGCACCAGCGCAATCATTTTCTTCTTACCGCCGACACGTTCGTGCGCACCGCGCTTCCCGGAATGCAGAAATGCGCCGCCATCGTTCATGCCGGTCCCGCCATGGGCGCCGCATTCACCCAATACACCGCCGAGTTTGAGGTCGGCGGCACGCTCGGCAGCACGGCGTCCCAACGCTTCGTCTACCTTCTCGAAGGCGAACTCAAAGTAAAACTTGATGCGAAGCGTGCCGATCTCGACCCGCGCGGATTCGCCTTCATCCCTCAAGGCCTGCGCCATCGCGTCACCGCCACCACGGCCAGCCGCGCCGTTGTCATCGAGAAGCCGTATCAGGCCCTCGCGTCGGTCAGGCCGCCCAAACCGATTCTCTCTAACGAAGACGCCGTCTCTTCCCACGCGCTCAACGACGATCCTGACCTGCAGGTGAAATGTCTTCTCCCCGACAATTTCAGTTTCGACTTCGCCGTCAACACCATGGTCTATCAACCCGGCGCCGCACTCAGCCAGGTTGAAATGCATGTCATGGAGCACGGACTCCTCATGCTCGCAGGCGGAGGCATCTATCGCCTCGGCGACTCCTGGTACCCGGTCACCGCCGGCGATTTCATCTGGATGGCTCGCTGGTGCCCGCAGTGGTTCGCCGCCATCGGGAAAGTCCCTGCGAAATACCTCATCTACAAAGACTGGAACCGGCACCCCCTGATCGGCATGGAAACGTCGGCGGCGAAATGACAATCTCGATGAACATTGATGAACATCAATGATGAACATTGATAACGATGAACATTCACATCGACCACGAACGCCTCACCTCCGAAATCGACGCCCTGGCCGCTTTTTCGGATGCCGACCCTCCCGCCGTCACTCGCGTCCTTTTCACTCCCACCGATCGCAAAGCCCACGCCTGGATTAATGCTCGCTGCGAAGAAGCCGGACTCACCCTTCGCGAAGATGCGATCGGCAACACCTTCGCCCGCTGGACCGGCTCCGATCCTCGCTCGCCGGCCATCGGCACCGGCTCACACATCGATGCCATCCCCAACGCCGGAAAATTCGATGGCGTCGTCGGCGTCCTCGGCGGACTCGAAGCCATTCGCGCCCTGCAGCGTGCCGGTTTTCGTCCACGTCACTCGATCGAACTGCTCATCTTCAGTTCCGAAGAGCCCACGCGCTTCGGCATCGGATGTCTCGGCAGCCGCCTGCTCTCCGGCACGCTTTCCCCCGACGCCGCCCGCGCTCTCACCGATCCCGAAGCCGCTCGCCTCGAAGACGTCCGCCGCTCCGCCGGACTCGCCGGCACGCTCGAAGAAGTTCGCCTGCCTCGCGACTACTACAAGGCCTTCGTCGAACTTCACATCGAGCAGGGGCCAATTCTCGAGCGCGAACACAAACCGCTCGGCGTCGTCGAACGCATCGCCGCTCCCGCCAGCCTGCGCGTCACCGTCGAAGGAAGCGGCGGCCACGCCGGCGGAGTTCTCATGCCCGATCGCCGCGACGCCCTCTGCGCCGCCGCCGAATTAATTCTCGCGCTCGAGCACTCTGCGCGCTCCACCGGCGCTATCGACACCGTCGCCACCGTCGGCATCTGCGATGTTTTTCCCAGCGCCGTCAACAGCATTCCCGCCCGCGTGCGCTTCACCGTCGACGTTCGCGACACCAATCTCGAGCGCCGCGACCGAGTTCTCCAGCAACTCGACCAGAGTTGTCGCGAAGTCGCCTCCCGCCGCAACGTCTCCATCCATTCCGAACTCTTGAACGCCGACGCCCCCGCCGAAAGCGCCCCCGCTGTCGTCAACGCTCTCGTCCAAGCCTGCCAGAAACACGGCTTCGATTTTCTGAAAATGCCCAGCCGTGCTTATCACGATTCTCTTTTCATGGCGCGCATCGCCCCCATCGCCATGCTTTTCATTCCCTGCCGCAACGGATACAGCCATCGTCCCGACGAATATTCTTCGCCCGATGCCATCGCCCGCGGAACGCTCGTCCTCGCCGAAACCCTCGCCGCGCTCGCGACGTAAATGTTTCCCGAAACTCCGGGAAAGAGATTGCTGGATCTTGCCTGAGCCAGCGCGGAAGAGGGTGCCCCATCCTTGCACGCCCTTTGCGCAAGGGGGGAACAACCAAACGGAGTTACCTCCTTGCCCCTTGACTTCGCCTTATATTCGCCTACAATGGGCGCATGGCTATCACACGCAGACAGCGCCAGGTCTACGACTTCATCTCGCGATTCGTTGCCGAGCACGGCTACTCGCCCTCGTTTGAAGAAATCGGCAAGGGCCTCGAACTCTCCTCGCTCGCCACCGTGCACAAGCACGTCACCAATCTGGAGAAAAAAGGTCTGCTCACGCGCGACTACAATCGCAGCCGCTCCATCGATCTTCTCCCGCCCAAGGGACGTCTCAAGCAGGCCATGAGCGTCAACACCGCGGTCGTGCTGCCGCTGGTCGGCCGCATCGCCGCCGGACAGCCCATCGAAGCCGTGGAAAATCCCGAGACCATTTCTCTCGCCGACTTCGTTCGCTCCAAAGAAGTTTTTGTACTCGAAGTTCGCGGCGAGTCCATGCAGGACGAACACATCCTCGACGGCGACTACGTTCTCGTCGAAAAAACCCGCACCGCGCATAACGGGGATATCGTCGTCGCCCTCGTCGATCAAAGCGACGCCACGCTCAAGCGCCTCTACCGCGAAGGCGAGAACATCCGCCTCCAGCCCTCCAACGTGAACATGAAGCCCATCATCGTCCCCGCCGCCTCTGTCGATGTCCAGGGCCGCGTCATCGGCGTCCTGCGTAAGTATTAGGACTTTAGCCCTGAGGTGGAAGAGCGGCCATTTACGGCCGCGTCACAGCGTGATAGGAAATGGGCTTTAGCCCCTGAGGACGTCAGAGGGGACCTGCCCGCGTTCAGTACAAATGAAAATCGACTTCCACGGCAATCTCCACCGGCACCGGCTGACCCTCTTTCTGCGCCGGATTGAATCTCCACTGCTTTACCGCCTTCACCGCCTGAGCATCGAGGCCGTAGCCGAGCGGCGACAGGATATGTATGTCGGCGGGAAGGCCCTCTTCGGTTACCTTTACGCCGAGAGTTACGACTCCCTGAATTTTTGCCGCTCGGGCGCTGTCACTGAATTCGGGCTCGGGCGTATGCAGCGCCCGAGGCGGGCTAATACCCTGTTTCACATAGAAAGCCCCGCCCGGCGGACGATCATTGTCACTCTTCGGCCCGGCATCTGCCGAATCGTCGCCAGCGCTTGGGGCCACTCCCGGAATCGCACGCAGCTCCGGGGCAAACGCGCAGTTTTTGTCTGTTCCTTTTATGCCTCCGCTCACGCAAGACTTCCAGTAGTCCGGAACCAGATCCGCCAGGTGGTCTTGCGCAGTAAGAAAAATTTTGGCAACCAGTACGTCGATCTGCTCGACCGACGGATTATGCATTCCTGGGTCAGCCTTAATCTCGACGTGAACCAGGCCTTTACCGATTCCGACCGCCTTTTCCTGCGGGCGGAGTTCGAACTGATTCTTGTCGAGCCTTGCGGCCGCCATCCGTTGCGCATAGATGATCAATTGGTCGTGGGACAAACGGATCTTGTCCACCACCACAAACCCGTCGACTGTCCAGTCACCGGACTTCGCGTTGGTAAACGATCCCGAAGAGTCGTAGCTCACGTGATCCCGTGCAGGAAATCCGCGCAGCACCAGCATCTTTCCCTGATACCGATCGCGTAGATGCTGCTCAACGTCTTGCCCATGCACACGAGGCGGAATCGAAACGATAGCAAGAAGCACTATCGCTGCGAGGGAAAGTGCAGAAATCATGTGGCGCGACATGACCGACATTCTAGTCTTCCATCATCCTCCGGCGATAGAACGTCACAGATCACTCGGGTTGCTGCTGCCTGGCTAGTCATCCTGAGCCGCGCTCTTACGGCGAAGGACTTGTGCAACTTCCTCAGCCCGCATCAGCCGAAAGGGCTTGAGAAGAAATGGTTTGGGAAGGGCACTGCTTCAGCCGTGCCGATTGGGGGCCCCGGGCGACCTGGGCCTTAGCCCCTCAGGGACCGGCACTCGCAGACTGCCTATATTCACCGGCCGCGCATAAACCATTGCCAGCTATAAAGTTACACTCTCTGCGATCCCTGTTCCCTGCCCCCATACAACCCGCCCGCCTCTCCTCGCAACTAACAAATTAGTTGACATTTTCAACTCACGCACGTCTCTTACATAGAAGGAGGTCGGACCTTTGCCCCGCGCCCAATCCGCAACTTTGACCGAAGCCGAGTTGCGCATCATGAACGTGCTCTGGCAAAAAGGCTCGGCCACCGTCCATGAGGTCGTCGAGGCCCTCACCGAAAAGCCGGCCCCGGCCTATAACTCCGTCCTCACCATCATCCGCATCCTCGAAAAAAAGGGATACGTCCGCCACGCCAAGGACAACGACACCCGCGCCTTCATCTACAGCGCCAGAGTCGCCCGCGAAGACGCCACGCGCAGCGAAGTCAGCCGCTTGGTCACGCGATTTTTCGGAAACTCGCACGAACTGCTCGTCCTCAACATTCTGGAAGACAAAGGCGTCGACGTTGAAGAACTCGATCGCCTGCGCGCCCTGCTGAACGGCAACAAAGAGGAAGGAAGCAAGAATCCCCGCGGAGGCGCGCAATGAGACATTCTCATTTACTGCGTCATCCCGAGCGGAGCTGTTCTTCAAGCGGAGCGAGAGCCTGCCCTGAGCAAGCGAGCGCAGCGAGTGCCTCGAACGGGGATCTCCCTTGCAACGTAATCAAGAGTGGAGCAACAAGGCTTAACTTCGCCGAGGAGATCACACAATGATCCCCCTTCTCCACCTTCAGTCCATTGCCGAGATCTCCGCGGCACACATCGCCGCCAGCCTCATCGAAGGCACGCTGATCGCACTCGGTGCCGCAGTCGCCTTGCGCCTTGGCCGGCGGCAGAGCTCCGGCGCCCGCTTCGCGATCTGGTTCTCTGCCCTCATGACGATTGCCACGCTGCCATTCCTGGCCAGCGCCGTGAGCGGTCTCCATCTATTCAGTGACTCCAGTCTTCCCGCGGCGTTCCATCATCCGGCGCTCACATTGCCCGCATCCTGGGCTCTTTATCTTTTCGCCGCATGGGCGCTCATCGCGGCGCTCTATCTGTCCCGAGTCATCGTTTCTCTTCACCACGTGCGGGCGCTGCGGAAAAATTGTGTTTCGATCGACGCAACCCAACTCGATCCTGTTCTGCATCAGGCATTAGCGGCGCATGGAGCTTCGAAAACGAGGGTGCCCCACCCAACGCGATTTTTGTTGGGTGGGAATAACGGACCACGACCGGTCGTACTCTGCGCCTCCGACCGCGTGCAGGTTCCCACCGCCATCGGGTTTTTCAAACCGGCGGTGGTTATCCCGACCTGGTTGTTAAACGATCTTTCTCCGGACGAACTCCACCAGATCGTTCTGCATGAGCTCGCGCATCTGCGCCGCCGCGATGATTGGACCAATCTCGCGCAGCAGATCGTGAAAGCTCTTTTCTTTTTCCATCCCGCTGTTTGGTGGATCGAGAAAAAAATCGCGCTCGAACGCGAGATGGCCTGCGACGACGCCGTTCTTGCTGAGACCTCGCAGCCGCGCGCCTACGCCGAGTGCCTCGCTCATCTTGCCGAACGAACGCTGATCCGTCGAAACCTGATCCAGCGCGGCATCGCGCTCGCCCAGGCCGCCATCGGCCGCTTGCGTCACACTTCCTTGCGCGTCGCGCAGATTCTCGATCCCAATCGCAAGCACGCCGGAAAACACGCCTGGAAGCCCGCGCTCTCGCTGATGGCCGCCATCGCCGTCGGCTCCATCACTCTCGCCTCGCGCGAGCCCCAACTCATCGCCTTTCAGGATTCTTCTACGCAGAGGGTGCCCCACCCAACGCGGTTTTCGTTGAGTGGGACCGATCGCACCTCAACCGTCATAGCGGTCGACTCCTCCGTGAACTCTTCGCTCAAGCCGATCAACGCATCTTTCATTGCGCCGACGTCACCGACAAAAAAGCCAATTCAGCCGAAGCTGCTTCATAAGCGTGCGGTCGTCCCAGCTCCGAATCCGGCCAGCACGAATCGCCTTGCGCTGAGTCAGCCAACTTCGCCCGCGCCAGCGCAAAATACCGACGCACAGATTCTCGCTTTCGTGATCAGTAGCCAGATGCTCGATCCCACACTGATTCATCCCGCAAGCCTTGGAACCGGCTCGACCGTTTCCACCGAAACTATTTTTGTGATGGTCGAACATCGCAGCGCGAACACGGCTGAATCTGCCATCGGCCAACCGATCGTTCAAATCCGCTTCTGGCGCCTGACTGTGTTCCATCCGGTTACACCAACGAAGCCCATTCCTAACAAGGAAACCTAGCCACTATGAGCCTCACGCGCCACAACCCGAGTTCAGCCCAAACAACTAAGGAATTAGTTGCAAATCACTCTTACGAGGAAAACAAGCACATGCATCTCAAATCGCTGTTTCACAAAATTCTCAACAACCCGTTTCTTAATAACCAATGGACCCGCCGCCTCGCCATGCCCGTTCTCGTCGTCGCGCTGGCTGCGTCGTTCACCAGCTATGAATTCGCCAAACCCTCAGCCGCGCATGCCTCGGCGATGGCGCCCGCAGCCGCCCCGCTCGACACCGACAGCGTGAGCGCCATCCTCAACCTCGACAAGGCCATGGAGACGCTCGCCGCCCGCGTCACGCCCGCGGTCGTCAACGTCACCGTCACCTCGCGCAGCAAAGCCGAGCAGATCAGCGGTAACGATCAGCTTCCGCCCGCGTTCAAGCGGTTCTTCGGACAGAACTCGCCCTTCGGCGATGGCAACGGACAGTTCCAGTTCTTCGGTCCGCAAGGCCGTACCCAGCCGCAAATCGAACACGGCATGGGCAGCGGCGTCGTTATCTCGCCTGACGGCTACATCGTCACCAACAATCACGT
>JASHOT010000350.1 GCA_030040965.1 Candidatus Sulfotelmatobacter sp.
CGTTGCTTGCCTTCCGTATCGATCGTAACGCCGCACCCGCGGAGTCATGGTCGTGCTCCATCATGGCAACGGGGTTCTGCACCGTTCCGAATGGGGCCGGCAACACAGGCTCGCCTTGGATGACCGACTCTTCCATTCTTTCGATGTACGGGAACAGCACCATTTCCTCTTTCATCATGTGAGTCATCAGTTCCTGCGACAGCCACCCGAACGTTTCACGGATTCCGAGCAACTCTGGACGGTTCTTGCCGTGTACGGAGCAAACCTTCTGAAGCAACGCTGCCAGTCGAGTGGTTTCCTCACGAGTGTATTTGTGGTGAGTATTCTTGATGTGCGTGATCAGTTCGGTAAGGGGCTCGCCCAGCCAGTCGCGGAGCTGGGCTGCGGCACGCGCCGTCGCTTCCTCCATCTCCAAGGAGTCGACAACCTCATCGAAAGAAACTCCGGCTCGCTGGCAAGCCTGTTCCAGAGCCTGGTTGCCGCCGCAACAGTAGTCAATGCCAAATCGCTCAAATACCCTGGTTGCAGTGGGGTTTTCTACCGCCACCTCGCGCACTGTCTTTGTCGTCATCATCGTCATCGCTGTTCTCCTTTTCGGCTCTCGCCTCGACAATGTGACAATAGCGAAGGATGGTAAGAGGCCGCGATGACTTATGTCACGGCAGGAAGAAACCCATAAGGAGATTATTCGCCCGATTGGAGTTCCGCTTCCAAGGCTTTGAGGTCCGTTACGGTAACTTTG
Source organism: Candidatus Sulfotelmatobacter sp. (assembly GCA_030040965.1). Lineage (GTDB taxonomy): Bacteria > Acidobacteriota > Terriglobia > Terriglobales > Acidobacteriaceae > Sulfotelmatobacter. The sequence goes on from JASHOT010000350.1 coordinate 743, forward strand.
CGGCCATCGACCTTGAGCATTCCTTCGGCTTGAAATCGGGAGAGGTTCCGCGAGACCAGTTCGCGAACGGTGCCAATTTGAGAGGCCAACTCCTGGTTGTTGGCAGGCAACATAATTTCAATGCCACCCGACGCGCGCTCTCCGGATGTTTTTGCCAACCTCACAAGAAATGCCGCCAGCCGGTGGCGGACGGTCGTAAAGGAAAGCTCCTCTATAATGCCAACCAGCCGTCTCAGTCGCGCCCCAACCACTCGCAGAACCTTGAGAGAAACCTGCGGATGAGCCAGGCAAAGAGACTGAAAGTCGTACTTGCTAACGAAAAGAAGAGTTGCATCATCGATCGCAGTCACAGAAGCCGGGTAATTGCCGCCATCAAATACTGGAAGCTCGGCGATCGAACTTCCGGGGCCTTCGATGCTGAGCACGTGCTCTCTTCCACCCGCCGAACTCTTGAAAATCCGCACCTGGCCCGACTCGACCACATAAAGCCCAGTGCAGGGCTCACCTTCGGCGAAGACCGTTTCACCCGCGGAGAAACGGCGCACGACAGTCCGCTGGGACAGGAAAGCGAGTTCAGATTCGCTGAGTCCGGAGAAAATCGCGGCATGAGTCAGAGTCTCATTACGACTCGGTTTTGTCTCGGGCACGACGAGTATTGTAGCGGCATGGGGACGAACTATGCGACCTGGACGCCGTGTCCCTGGCATCGCAATCGCAGCAATGTCGTCAGCGTGCTAGCGAAGAATCACTTTGCAAGCGGCAACTTTCGTCATATCTCGCGTTGAACCTGCGGGGCAAAACTTCGTGGCATGTTTCGCGATCAATAGCAGAGAATCGCTACGGTACTGGAACCGTAGGCAGCGCTAACGCTTGCTGTCGAAGATTCTCGAACAGCACGCTGCTCAAGTAACGTTCGCCGAAAGAAGGCAGAATCACAACGATCAGTTTGCCGGTGTTTTCCGGCTGGGAAGCGACCTTCAGGGCGGCAACCACGGCCGCTCCCGAAGAGATTCCGACCAGAAGTCCCTCTTCAAGCGGGAGACGACGCGCCATGTTCACGGCTTCGTCATTGGTGACGGTGATGATCTCATCGATTAAATCGGTGCGCAAGATGCTGGGCACAAAACCGGCGCCGATGCCTTGGATTTTGTGAGGCGAAGGTTTGCCGCCTGAGAGCACGGCACTATCCGCCGGTTCCACAGCAATGGCCTTGAACGACGGCTTCTTCGGCTTTATGTACTGGCTGACTCCGGTGAGTGTGCCCCCTGTGCCGACGCCGGAAACGAGAAAATCGACGCGGCCGTCCGTGTCATTCCAGATCTCCGGTCCGGTCGTTTCCACGTGGATCTTCGGATTGGCGGGATTATCGAACTGCTGCAGCATGTAGGCGTTCGGGGTCTTCGCCAGAATCTCCTCAGCTTTGAAGATGGCGCCTTTCATACCGCGTGGTCCGGGCGTAAGAACAATTTCCGCTCCGAAAGCCAGCAACAGTACTCGTCGCTCCAGGCTCATCGTATCCGGCATGGTGAGAATGAGTTTGTATCCGCGTACCGCCGCGACAAAGGCAAGCGCGATTCCGGTGTTGCCGCTGGTGGGCTCAATCAGCACCGTTTTCCCCGGCCGGATTTTTCCGGCACGCTCGGCTTCGAGAATCATGCTGACGCCGATGCGGTCTTTCACACTGGCGAGCGGATTTTGGCTCTCCAGCTTAGCCACAACTTCCGCGACGGCACCGCGCGTCACATTGTTCAAGCGAACCAGAGGAGTTCGGCCGATGAGTTCGGTTATGTCGTTTGCGATCTTGCCTGTTGCGGTATGAGTTGTCAATTTATTCTCCCACGCGAGCGCAACGGTTGCCCGTGCATCGATTAGACACGAGAATTGTAGCCTGATCTACGTTCTCTTTATCGACTCTGTTCTAAACAGGGGCACAGTCCCGCTCCCGCAGGGCTGCGAATGGAGGGGCTGCGGATCTATATCGCGTTCCTATTGGTTGGAGGCGGGGACTGCTGTGCGAGATGACCGAGCAGAGATTCTGGCGACCTGAAGTTCCTCCTGGTCGAGTTCGCCGTCGCCATTTCGATCCAGCTTGTTGAACTCAGCTTCCATGAAACTCATCCATTCTTTCTTCGAAATTTTCCCGTTTTTGTCGGCGTCCATCAGCAGCAATAGCTCTTTCACATTCACATCGGCGAGGGCAAGCTTATCCTGCGAACCGGCGGCCGCCAGTTTTGGTATCACGGCAACTCCTGCCACAACACCCACTGCGTTAAGGCAAATAGTGAAGAGATTTCTACGCGTCATCGTGAGATTTCCATGATCGGGCAACTCTTGCTGGCGGCCCAGGAACGCAAGACTCCGCCAGCCCGGCACCATTGGAAGCCTAGCGCAGGCGTTTTGCTATCCGTAGATGACGACAGTAATGTACACCCCATGCTCCGATGAGCATGGCTTGGGCCGAGAACCTAACCCGGGACTTGGTGCGGAATGATTCGGCTGGATCGTTTGGATTGCTACCAACGGTCGCGGTCTCGATGCCCACCGCCGCGGCCGCCCCGATCTCCGCGATCGCCGCGATCCCGGCCTCCGCCGTAACCGCCCCCACCCCCACGGTCGCTCTTGGGCCGCGCTTCGTTCACGTTGATGGTCCGCCCGCCGATTTGTGAGCCGTTTAAGGCTGTGATTGCTTTCTCTCCATCCTCGTTGCTGACCATCTCTACGAAACCAAAGCCACGGGAGCGGCCCGTATCGCGGTCGGTCAGGATGCTGACCCTCTCGACCTGACCATAGGCCTCAAAAGCCTGGCGCAGTTCGTCTTCGCTGGTGTTGAAGCTGAGATTCCCCACAAAGATATTCTTCACGTAGTCTGCCTCTGCATTGAGCTGTCGAAGTGCGAGCTGAAATCGGCGGACTGGCAGGCCGGGAGAACCGTTCCTGAAAATCGAAACCGGAGCTGGCGAACAGTCAAATGCGGCGAAAGTATAGCAGGTTTCTGTGAAACCGCTTGTCAAATCCGATTCACAGGCAGTTTACGGAAAACGCAGGCTCTAGCTGCTTATGGCTGCAATGCCCGGCAGTCAGCACGAGTCTACCTTCCAATACCCTTCACGATGAAATCCCATTTGCAACAGGCGATTCTTGGGATCGTGCCTCTTACCACACCCAGGACAGGTCATGTAACGGGACCAGGCGGTTCCGCGCTGGTCGTAGTTTTCAGCGACGGCGAAAGTGGTGCCGCAGCTGCACGGAATTAGAAACATGCGCAGGGGCTGATGAACCGGCTTCTCCTTTTTCTGGTTCTTCATACAGCGTCGGTTGATTCTCGAGTTAGGGAGACGCCACAGAGGCCGGCCATGACAGAAAAAAGAACAAATTGGAGCCAGCCATAATGAACCTCCCCGTGGGTACCCATAGGGCCGTAGAACGTGTCGCGAAATTCCAACCTCGTCGAAAGACCGCCGAGCCCGAGAGCCAACAATACCCCAAGGCCAGCCATAACAGTAAGACCCCTTGAACCGTTGCGGCAGGAGAGGGGTATAAGCGAGCCAAGCGCAAGCAGGTAAATCATAGTGAGTTCGAACGGCAATGCGACGAGCGAGCGAATCAGCGGCTCGCCGCATCGCTCACAGGTAGGGCTCGGAAGGTTCCCCTTATACATCTCGACCACAACGGCCATGGGAGACCAGCGCGCCAGATGTGCAACTGGGGGCCTAACCGTGATGAGGGGAACGAGCATGGTACACAGGCCGCATATGACTATCAGAAACCCGAGCACTCTGTCTGCTTTGCCAATAGCCTGATTTCGTCGCGGATTCACACGACGGTCTCTATTGTGGGACGAAAAGTAGTCAGGCGGCGTACCAATTCGTGTTCCCATGACAGCTCCAAGCAGGGACTACGATTCTTCCACGGTCGCGAGCGCACTCTTCTTCCGCTTGTTCGCCTGTAATACTTTTTTGCGCAGACGAAGCGATTTCGGCGTCACTTCCACGAACTCGTCATCAGTGATGAATTCAATGGCCTGCTCGAGGTTCAGCGACTTGAACGGCACCAGACGGATAGCTTCGTCGGCCGTCGAGGCGCGCATATTCGTCAGCTTCTTTTCGCGTACCGCGTTGACGTCGAGATCGGTATCTTTTGCGTTTTCGCCGATGATCATGCCCTCATATAAGTCGACCCCAGGACCAACAAAAAGTTCACCGCGCTCCTGCAAACCCCAGAGAGCGTAAGCAGTCGAGACGCCGGGGCGGTCAGCAATCAACGCACCAGTGAGCCGGTGCGGAATTTCTCCCTGCCATTCGGTGTAGCCGTCGAATAGCGAATTCATCACGATAGTTCCGCGGGTATCGGTCAGCAACTGGCTGCGCAGTCCGATCAGACCGCGGCTGGGCACGCGAAACTCAATGCGCACGCGGCCATAGCCGTGATTGTGCATGTTGGTGACTTCGCCCTTGCGCGCGCCGAGTTGCTCCATGACCACCCCGACGAATTCCTCGGGAACATCGACGGTGAGATGTTCGACGGGTTCCATCAGCTTGCCATCAATTCGCTTAGTAACGATCTCCGGTTTGCCGACCATCAGTTCGTAGCCTTCGCGGCGCATCATCTCGATCAGGATTGAAAGCTGCAGTTCGCCGCGGCCAAGCACTTTGAATGAATCGGTTGTGCCGGTCTCTTCCACGCGCAGAGACACGTTGGTCAGCAACTCTTTCTCCAGCCGTTCGCGCAGATTGCGCGAGGTGACATATTGGCCGTCTTTGCCGGCGAAGGGCGACGTATTGACCGTGAACAGCATAGCGATGGTTGGCTCGTCGATCGCGATGGAAGGCAGAGGCGCAGGATTTTCCGCGTCGGTGATGGTTTCGCCGATCGTGATGCCTTCGACGCCGGCGACTGCGACGATGTCGCCTAATTCTGTTTCAGTGATGTCGGTTCGCTTCAGGCCGGAAAATGAAAACAGTTTCGTGATCTTCGTTTTGTGCAGCGTGCCATCCAGCTTGGCAATGGCAACTTCTTCTCCGGTGAACATCTTGCCGTTGAAAACGCGCGCAATCGCGAGACGCCCGAGGTAGTCGCTGTAGTCGAGGTTGGCGACGAGAATCTGCAGCGGGCCTGCGGGATCGCCCTTCGGCACAGGAATGGTCTTCAGAATCGCGTCGAAGAGCGGGCGCAAATCCTCGCCACCCTTGATATCCGTCGAAGCAGTGCCGATTTTGGCATTGGTGTACAGCACCGGGAAATCGAGTTGCTCTTCTTTCGCGTCGAGATCGATGAAGAGGTCGTAAATCTCATTCAGCACTTCCTGCGGACGGGCATCGGCGCGATCAATCTTGTTGATCACGACAATCGGAGGCAGCTTGGCCTCGAGCGCCTTGCCGAGCACATAGCGCGTCTGCGGCAATGGGCCTTCACTGGCGTCGACCAGCAACATGACGCCATCGACCATCTTCAGCGCGCGCTCGACTTCGCCGCCGAAGTCGCTGTGGCCGGGCGTGTCGACAATGTTGATCTTCACGTCGTGATAAAAAATCGCGGTGTTCTTGGCCAGAATCGTGATGCCGCGCTCGCGCTCCAGTTCGTTTGAATCCATGACGCGGTCGACGTGGTGCTCGTTGGCGCGAAACGTCCCGCTCTGGTTGAGCATGGCGTCGACCAGCGTGGTCTTGCCATGGTCGACGTGCGCGATAATGGCGATGTTGCGAATGCTGGAGCTCAAGGGAGTCCTTCCTGAACTTATGAGTACTACCACTCTACTATGCGGGAAGGCCGTTCTGGGGTGAAACTCAGAAGGGATATCTTGGTGCTAGAGCTTGTGCACGGTCCTATAGAATCGGACAGCGTCTATCCCACCATCGCCGTTCGTTTTGCAATCGTTCCGGCCAGCCGTGCCTCGGCCTGGTGCACCGCGCGGCGCGCGGCCTTGATCGCTTCATTCGTCGTCGACTCCGGCCCTTCGGAATCTGTGTTAGCAAAGAAGACGCGATCCATCGGCTGGCGCACGATCGGCTGGATTTGCGTGTAGAGTCCCGGCGTCGACATATACATGGGATGGCCGCGCCGGTAGATGTGCACCTCGATCGGATTGATGCTCGTCTCGGGCGTGAGCTTCTGAAAGTCGCGGAGAACGTCGGCGGCGAGTTCTTTTGCGCCGTCGTCGGTCAGGAGGCGCGGCCGATCGGTCTCACGCAGCGGCGTGTAGCAGCTCAGGATGTTGTATTTCTGCTTGTATCCCGGCTTTTTGCGGATCACCCAATCGGCCACAATAAAATCGGTAAATGTATTTCCTGGACACCAGTTGTCATATCCGCGGTTGAACACCGGCCCGTTGAAAATCAAGTTGACCACGCAATAGGGAGCGTAGCGAATGGCTTTCATCGCGTTGCTCTGTTTTTCGGGAATGTCTTCCACTATGCGACGCGTGATGAACTTGGGCGTCGCCATAATCACGGCTTTTGCACTGACGGTTTTCAATTCTGCGCCGAGCATGTAGGTAACTTGTACCTCTTCCTTGCCGGGAACGACGGCGACAATGGTCGCGCCGGTCTGCATGCGCGCCCCATAAACGGGTTGCAGAATTTCGGCGAGCTTTTTCGTGATCGCACCCAGTCCTCCGGGAAACGTGTAGCGATTGTCTTCGCGACTCGAGATTACGTTGTACTGCAGCGCTTCAATGCCCATGCTTGCGGGCGTGTCATCGCTGGTTGAGCCCCAGTTGGATGGTCCAAACGTATCCCACCACTGCTTCACTTCGGCGGCGTAGACGCCCATGAAACTGGAAAACGGTACCGTGAAAAGTTCCTCGCCGCGCTTGTCCAGGTCGATAGCCATCATCTCTTTGCGGAATTTCTTGAAGCTCTCCACCACGAACGGCGGATAAGGAAGTTTTCCCAATCCCTCGCCCCACGTGTCGGGAACGAACTTGCCGTTGATGATGCTGCCATCGGGGCAATTGACGGGCAGCGGCTCCAGGCCAATTTCCTTCGAGAATTGAAATGCCTCCGATTTCGCTTCCAGAAACGCGGCTCCGGTTGCGTATGTGCTGCCGTCATATTCCATGAGATAAGCGTTGCCGCCCCAGTGCGGTTCTTTTTCAAGCAGCAATGCGTTGCGATGCTGCAATTGGTGCGCGGCGGTCAGGCCGCTGACCCCGCCGCCGACGATCACGACATCATGTTTGGCCGAGGCTGGCGGCCGCGAAAAGATTTTGCCGTCGCGAACCTCGTGGCAAATGCGATTGCTTTCGCCGTCGACGGTCGCGCCGCCATGCGACTCCGTGTTTTGTGCGGAGACAAGAGAAAGATCCAGCGGGCATCCTGCCGTTACGGCACCAGCCACCACAAACCTGATGAACTCCCTGCGATTTGCGCTCACTTTGCCTCCCCGGACTTAGCCTCAATCAACTCCATGCCAACCTCTGCTCCGCCCTCGCCGCGAACGCGCAGGCGGTACCAGAAGACGATCGTCACCAATGAAAAAAGAAAAATAATTGTGGAGATCGCGTTGATCTCGGGAGTGATGCCGCGGCGCAATCTTCCCCAGATTTCGAGCGGCAATGTGTTGTCGCGACCGATCAGAAAGAAGCTAACCGCAATCTCGTCCATGGAAAGCGTGAAGATCAGCAAAGCCGCACCGATGATCGAAAGCTTCAGATTCGGCACCGTGATCCGCCAGAAAGTCTGCCAGTAATTGGCGCCGAGATCGAGCGATGCTTCCTCCTGGCGGCGATCCAGTTTTTGCAGTCCGGCGAAGACCTCGGTGGTTGCAACGGAAATGAGCGCGGTGCCATGGCCAAGCGTGATGGTAAGCAGGCTGAGTTGCTGTCCAGTCACCAATTTCAGAATTGTCGATACAAAGCCGACGTTGAACAACATCAGCAGCGACAACCCGGTGATTATGCCGGGCAAAATCAGCGGCAAGAGAACGAGCCGTCGAAATAACGCCTTGCCGGGGAAATTCGCGCGATCGAGCGCGAGCGCCGCTGGCACGCCGAACGTGAGAGAGATCGCCATCGCAGCAAACGCAACTTTCAGGCTGTTGAAAACAGAATCCCAGATCGATTCATCGCTGAGCAGGATGCGATACCAGTCGAGCGTCCAATGATGTGGAGGGAATCCACCGACTCCTTCTCCGTTGAACGAATACACGATCAGAACTGCGATCGGCAAATACAGAAACGCAAAGACGGCGGTGGTATGCGCGACCAACCAGCGCGAGCGCGACGAATTGGCGGCGTCGGTCATGCGAAGCTCCATTTCTTCTCCAGCTTTTCAGAAAGAAAGAGGAGGCACAAAACCAGCAGCAACATACCGAGCGAGATCGCCGCGCCCAGCGGCCAGTTGTAAGCCGCGCCAAACAAGCTGACGACAATATTGGAGATCATGATGCCGCTGGGTCCGCCCAGCAAGAGAGGTGCGAGAAAATCGCCGAGACTTAACACGAAGGCGAAGGTCGCTCCTGCCACAACGCCGGGAATCGACAGGGGGAAGATGACGTGCCAGAAAGTTTGCGCCGGGGTTGCTCCCAAGTCATGCGATGCCTCAACCAGATTTCGCGGAATGTGTTCGAGCGCCGCATAAATCGGCAGAAAGGCAAAAGGCGTATAGATGTGCGTCAATGTGAGAACCACGGCGAACGGACTGTATAACAGAAATTCAAGCGGATGCCTGGTCAGGTGCAAATACTGCATCGACGTATTCAGCACACCATCAGAGCCGAGGATCGTCTTCCACGCGTAAGCTCGCACCAGATAACTGACCCACAGCGGAATAATGACCAGTTGATAGAGAAGATCTTTTCGCCTTCCCGCGTAGAAGGACATGAAATACGCCAGCGGATATCCCAGAAACAGAGAAAACAGCATCACGCGCGCGGCGATCCACATCGAGCGCAGCAGCGTTTCCCAATAAACCGGCTTTTCCAGCAGTTTCCGGTAGTTGTCGAAGTTCCAGCTGTGAACGATACTCTGCGTCGACGAAACCGACCAGAAGCTGTAGCAGAACATCAGCAGGTAAGGAATCAGTAGAAACACCGCGACCCACGCCACCGGAGGCACGGTGATGACCATCCTGTAAGCGCGTGAAAACATCACGTCCTCTCCGGAGATTCGCGAACCGGGACTGCATCTGTGGCCGTAAACTCCAGTGCGATCTCTTTGTCCGGCTCAATCCTGTTGGCGGTTCTCACGGTCAAAACCAGCCCACCGCAATCCACGCGAATCAACTCCGTAGCGCCGTGAAATGCCTGATGCACGACTCGCCCGCGAACACGGATGGAAGAGCTTGCACCCGAATCGCCGGTACGAATGTGCTCCGGGCGCAGAGAGAAAAGTGCGGGGCCATCGGGAAGTGAGGTTTTCCAGCGCAGGCCATTGCACTCGGCCATCCCTGCGCGGATTTCGCCTTTCAGCAGATTTGTGTGGCCGATGAACTGTGCGGCGTAGGCCGTGGCGGGAAAGCTGTAAATGTCTCGCGGAGTTGCGACCTGCTCCAGTTCGCCGGAGCGTAGAAGCGCGATACGATCGGACATAACCATCGCTTCTTCCTGATCGTGCGTGACGAAGACAAATGCGATTCCGACTTCGCGCTGCAGGGACTTCAATTCGACCTGCATCTGGCGGCGAAGGTTGGCATCGAGCGCGGACAGGGGTTCATCGAGAAGCAGCATCTGCGGACGGTTTACGAGGGCGCGCGCCAGGGCAACACGCTGTTGCTGGCCGCCACTGATTTTCGATGGCTTCGATTTCGCATAAGCCGTCATTCGTACTTTTTCCAGAGCTTGTGCAACTCGCTCGGCGATCTCCGCGGCCGGTCGTTTCGCCACGCGCAATCCATAGCCGACGTTTTCTTCAACACTTAGGTGAGGAAAAAGAGCGTAGTGCTGGAAGACTGTGTTGACGCGCCGTCGGTAAGGAGGTTTACGGTCGAGCCGTTCGGCGCCCATCCATACTTCGCCGGACGTAGCACTCTCAAATCCGGCGATGATGCGCAACAGCGTGGTTTTTCCCGATCCGCTCTCACCAAGGATCGTGAGAAATTCTCCTTCGGCGATCTCCAGAGAAATGTTGCGCAGCACGACATTTCGGCCAAATGTTTTCGCGACCGCGCGAATGCTCAGCAGCGTGGGCTTCGCTGCCGAGGAAACGCTATCGATCGCACTCGGAGTAGTTGCCGCCATAACGATCAGCTACTGTGCCGCTTTCACCTCGTTCCAGATTTCGTTGTACTTGGCGCGGCGCGGAACGTTTTGCCAGAAATAAAGCCGCTTTTGATAGTTGTCGACGTCATCGAGATGCAGCGTTTTCACATCTTCGCGGGTCATGAACTGCGCGGCCTGCGGATTGGCCGGCACATAGCGGGTTACATCGGTTACGAGCTTCTGCGTTTTGGCTTGCACCATGTATTCCAGAAACGCCGTGGCCAATTCTTTGTTTTCGCTTCCCGCAGTAATCATCAGGTGATCGATCCAGCCGGTTGTGTTTTCTTTCGGAATGGTCTCTTCGACCGGGAAGTTTTTCTTCCTGAGTTCCGCCGTATTCAGCGGCCAGCCCATGGCGATCACGACTTCGTGATTCTCGAAAAGGTTGGTGAGCTCTCCGCCCGTGGCCCACATTTTGCGGATGTTGGGCTTCAACTCCAACAATTTTTTCTTGACCGCCTCCAGCTGTTCATCGCTCAAATTGTAGAGTCGCGAAGGATCGGGCTTGTCGAATCCCAAAACCTGCGCCGCCATGTAGACGGTCGACAGGTCGTCCCAAACCGCGACTTTGCCTTTGTACTTCGGATCCCAGAACACGCTCCACGAATCGGGAGGAGTGGGAAACACGGTTGTGTCGTAGATGATCGGGTCGGGCCCCCACATGAACGGCACACCGTAAACTTGTCCGTTCGCATGCACCAGGGGCAAAGAAGTGAGCTGCGGAGAAAGCTGGCTGTAAGTTGGAATCTTCGACAAATCGAGAGGCGCGGCCAATCCCGAGGCCACAATCGAGGTAGCCACATCACTCGAAGGCGAGATCACATCGTAGTTTCCGGCGCTGCCGCCGCGCAGCTTCGCCACCAGTTCATCGCTCGATCCCATGTACGAAGCTGAGACCTTGCAATGGTTCTGCTCTTCGAATGCTTTCACGAACGATGGATCGGCATAGCCTTCCCATACCAGCAGATTCAGGGTTGGCGTTTTTTTCGTGCATGCTCCCGCAAACAATATTGCCGCCAGAAGAGGCAGTAAATGCGCCACATGCCGCCAGTACATTTTCCCTCCCGCCTGCGAGATCCTCGATTCGTTTCTCAATCTAAAATGTCGGAGGAGTGTTTACCCACAGCAGCCAGGTTTCCTTGCGTCCCGGATTTCTCCACCGATGCGGCGTTGCACTTTCGAAATAAAAACTGTCGCCGGTTTTCAGATAATACTGTTCGCCATTCAGTTCGATCTCCAGATCACCGCGCAACACGTAAATGAATTCCTCACCCTCGTGCGTATAAGAGTCGCCGCTGCCCGCGTCGGGGGCGACGCGGAACAAATGCGGCTCCATGACCGTATTACCCCAGGCCAGCAGTTCCATTCGTACGCCTTCGCCGGCCTCGAGAACCTTGCGCTCAGCCGGGCGCACTTGCCGGCTGCTGGCTCCGTTCGCGTCATAGAATTCCAGAATATTGGTCTTGTAATAGCGCGCCAGCTTGCGCAGCGTTCCCACCGAACCGCTCATTTGCGACCGTTCGAGCGCACTCAGAAATCCAACCGAAATCCCGACGGCGTTGGCTACCTGTGCCAGTGAGAGCTTGCGTCTTGATCGGAGTTGACGCAGGTGAGCACCAATTGCGCCGGTATTGCCATCAGCAGCCGGACGTACCTTGCCTTCCCGCTTCAGCAATTGCACGATGGCCGCTGCGTTCAGGCCCCGCACCTTGCGCAGGAAGCGAGCGCGCTTGAGCACTTTTACATCTTCTGCCGCGTAGAGGCGATACTTGCTTTCGGTACGGCGCGGGCGGGTCAGTCCCAGGCTTTCCCAGGTACGGATCACTGACGGCGACACTCCAACCTGCTTCGCCACATCTCCGATCTTTAAATAACTCTTCCCGGACTTCATGATTTCGCACCCGCGGCAGGACGGTAAGAGAAAACACAGGATCGGAAACCTTATGATCGCAATCACAGTTTTCTCTGCGAGAAACGCGTTTTTTCTCCTTGACAGTCCCCGCTATGCTTCTCTAACCTTGCGGGATTATAGCAAGGTTGTAGCTGGACACAAGCTGTGGTTTCAACGAAAAAAATCAGCTCTCCGCCGTGTCTGACTCACGGGCGTGGGGAGATGCGTGGAGGTTCCATGCCGTCACTGCGAGCCCGCTGGATTATGCTGTCGCTGTTGGCTGCTCTTCTTCCTTCGATGCTGGTCGGTCAGGGCGCCACCGGCCGCATTCTCGGCCGCGTTGCCGATCCTTCCGGCGCAGTGCTCGCCGGCGTGAAGGTCACGCTTACCAACCAGGGGACGGGAGTCGGCGTTCAGGCTCAGACGAATGACAGCGGCGATTACTCTTTCGTGAACATCGTCCCGGGAACCTATCAGGCGAGCTTCGAGCTCAAAGGATTCAAAAAGAACGTTCAGAAGGACATCATTCTCGACGTCAACCAGGTGTTGACATTGAATTCCGTGCTGCAGATCGGTGCGACACAGGAAGTCGTCGACGTGACTTCAGAAGCTCCGCAGGTCGACACCACCAGCACGCAGCTCGGGGCAGTGATCAACGACCGCTCCGTCAACGAATTGCCGTTGAACACGCGCGATACGTATCAGTTTCTGCAGCTGCAGCCCGGCGTGCAGTCGCAGTTAGGTTCCAGCGGCAGCCTATTCTTCGGTTCCGACGATCCTGGATCCGTCTCCGTCAATGGCGGCCGCACTCGCGCCAACAATTTCAGCGTCAACGGCGGAGACGCCAACGACCAATTTGTAAACACCCCGACCATCGAGCCCACGCCCGATGCCGTCGAAGAATTTCGCGTCATCACCAATACGTTCGACGCCGAATACGGGCGCAACTCAGGATCAGTCGTCAATGTCGTCACCAAGTCGGGCACGAATCAGTTCCACGGCAATATCTACGAGTACTTCCGCAACACGATCCTCGACGCGAAAGGCTTTCCCGCTCCCACCACGCCACAGCTCAATCAAAATCAGTTCGGTGGCACATTCGGCGGCCCCATCAAGAAGGACCGGACCTTCTTCTTTCTGTCCTATGAAGGGCGCCGAATCCGCGCGGGACAGGTTGGGCAGTTAGTAGCTGTACCTACCGGCACACCAGCCACGGCGACTTCGCCCGCCACCGGAGAGTTCGGCGGAGATTTTTCCGCCTCGGGAGTACCGTTCGTCGGAGGTATTGCCAACCCTTTCGTGGCGCAGGTTCTCGACGGCCGTCCCGGCTGCGATGCGGCCCTGGGTCTACCCGCCAATGGCATTTACAACATGGGAACGCCCAGCTGGGCCAGTGTTTTTCCAAACATGATTATTCCGACGGCCTGCCAGGATCCCGTCGCCGCCAACCTTCTTCAGCAATTTGTGCCCCCCGCCAACATCGGCTCCAACGGATACGAAGCGGTTCCGGTGGGAACCGACAATGCGAATCAATTTACCTTCCGCTTCGACCACAGAATCAACGACCACCAGGGCTTCACTGCTTACTACTATTTCAACGATGGCGTGCAGCTTCAGCCCTACAACACGTTTGAACAATCCGGCGCTAATCTGCCGGGTTTTGGAAACTACAACGATCTCCGCTTCCAGCAGTGGAACCTCACGCACACCTGGACTATCAACAACGCCCTGGTCAACGAAGCCCATTTCACCTACATGCGCGAGGGCGAACTTGGTTTCCTGAAATCGCAGTCGACCGGCGCCGTTACATCCTCCTGCACCGGCCCAGCAGTTCCGTATTGTTTCACGGGTGTGTCGGACTCGAACTCTGGCTCGAATTCCCTTCAGGGACAGTTCGGAACCAACCCCAAGTACGGCATCACTCCCGGTTTGCCTTCAAATCTGACGGGCGTTCCCTACGTCATCATCGGAGGTGGCGCCGAGTTCGGCAACAACTGGGAAGGATTTCTTCCTCAGGTGGGTAACAGTTTTCAATGGACTGACGGCCTGACGTGGGTCAAAGGCAACCATACAATGAAGTTCGGGGCAGAGGTTCGACGCGCCCGCTTCGACCAGTATTATTACTTCGATATTAACGGCTACTTCAGCTTCAGTAACACCGGACCCAACGCCATCGTTCCTGGGGACCAGAGCAACTATGCCGAGTACTTGCTGGGGCTGCCTGATCTCTACATTCAAGGATCAGGCCAGCGCGAAGATATTCGCAGCACCGCGGTCTACCCGTTCGTTCAGGATAGCTGGAAGATCAAACCGAACCTGACGCTGAACTACGGCCTGCGCTGGGAGTTCAATCCACCATTGGTCGATATCGCTCAACACGTCGAGACATTCCGGCCCGGCGAAAATTCCACGGTTTATCCTTGCGGAATCACGACCAGTGCCTCCTACTGGGAGAGCTTGGGCGTATCGAATCCCACCTGTGCGAACACCGGCACAACACCGACGGGTTTGGTCGTCCCCGGCGATCCGGGCGTTCCCCCCGGCCTAACCTCAACCTATTACAAGGCCTTTGCCCCGCGCATTGGAATCGCCTACAGCCCCAACTTCAGCAGTGGCCCACTCGCCGCATTATTTGGCAGCAATGGCAAGACCAGCATTCACGCCGGCTTTGGACTGTTCTACAATCCGATTGAAGAATTGGTCGCGGCGCAGTTTGGCGCCGAACCTCCCTTTGGCGGAAGTTCCTCGCTGTCGGACGTTTTCTTCAACACGCCGTTCGTCGGCCAGGGAGGCTTTACCAATCCCAATCCCTTCAATGGCATCATCACGCCAACCAAAGGTCAACCCACCGATTTGTCGTTGTTTCGCCCCATTCTTCTCTATGGCGATTTCGAGCCCCATCTGCGCACTCAGTACACCAGTCAATACAATCTCACCATCCAGCGTGAGTTAAGCACCAGCACCATGCTGCAGATTGGGTATGTCGGCTCCGAGGGACATCGCTTGCTCGCGTCGCACGACATCAATCCCTCGACCCCGCAGAGCTGCCTAGACATTATGAGCGTTGCCGCTGAGAGTCCGAATCCCAGTACCAATCCTTACGTGACATCCTATGGTTCGGGAGCCAACTGTGCTCCCACTTTCGAAGACTCTCAGTGGACCATCGTACCCCAGGCCACCGCGCCCCCCGGAGGGTTTCACGTTCCTTATGGTCCCAACGGCCCGACCGTGATTCCGGCTGGCACTTCGATCGGTTCGGTGGCGCCCAACGGCCTCAACCTGGTTGGTTTGCGGCCATATTCTTCGCCCAATTGCAACCCCTACAACGGAACAGGTTGCCCGGTCGACGGCGTTCCTGTGTTCACCGACGTCTTCGCCGAAGACACGATTGCCAACTCGGTTTACAACGCGCTCGAGATGATGCTGCAAAAGCGCTTCTCCCACGGCCTGCAGTTCCAGGCTGCTTACACGTTCAGCAAATCGATCGACGACGGCTCGACCTTTGAGGAAACGCTCGACCCCTTTAATTATCGCGCCAGCCGTGCCCTTTCGATCTTCAACGCCAAGCAGCGCTTCGTGGTCAGCTACGATTGGGAGATTCCCACCCGTAAGTACTCCGGCTTCCTGCACTCCGTACTGAACGATTGGGAGGTTTCAGGCATAACTCAGTTCCAGAGCGGTTTCCCCATCCGTCTGGATACGGCTGACGACAACGAACTCATCAACAGCTTCTTCTTCCTGGGCACCGAGGCGCCAAGCCTGGTGGCGCCTTTCCAAACGCTGAATCCCCGGCATACGCTCGTAGATAATGCGCTAGGTATCTCCGGGACAGGATATTGGTTTGATCCGGGCGACTTCCAGGACCCGCCCCTCGGCCAGTTCAACAACGGTACGCAGCGCACGATCTGCTGCGGCCCCGGGCTCATCGATTGGGACTTCTCGGTCCACAAGAAGATCACTCTTAGCGAAAACAAATACTTCCAAGCCCGGGCTGAAATCTTCAACGTATTTAACCGGACAAATTACTCAAACCCGGATGGGCACTTTTCCGATGGCCCAACCGAATTCGGTAGGATCACTGAGGCCGGCGATCCCCGCCTCTTCCAATTCGCCTTGAAGTTCTTTTTCTGATGGCAGGCAGTAGACTGTAAGAAGACGCAATCCCCGGGCGGCTCCGACCGCCCGGCAATCTAATGGCCCGCCAATGATGCCGGGCCTGAGTCATCCCGGAGACCTCGATGTACCCCGATTTGCAGAAAGAACTTTCAACCTTCGAGCGTCGCACGCCCAAATCCGCCGAAGCCCACAAGAAAAATTTGAAGCGCATTCCACTGGGCGTGGCCAGCAATTATCGCGCCTACGATCCATGGCCGATTTTCGTGAAAGAAGCCAGCGGTAGCAAATTCCGCGATCTCGATGGCGATGAATACATCGATCACAACTTGACCTTCGGTGCGTTAATGGCCGGACATTGCCACCCCGCGGTCATGAAGGCGGTCGAAAAACGGCTCTCCACCGGCACGATGTTCGGCATGCCGCACGACATGGAATGGGAACTCGCCGAGGAAATCTGCAATCGCTTTCCTGTGGAGATGTGCCGCTTTGGCAATTCGGGCACCGAAGCCACCATGCACGCGATTCGCCTCGCCCGCGCCGCGACCGGACGTGACAAGATCGTCAAGTTCGAAGGCGCCTATCACGGGTTGCACGACAGTGCGCTCGTGAGCGTGAAACCGCACGCGCCGGACTACGGCGACATCAACGCGCCGACTTCTGTCCCCGGGGGCCTGGGCGTTCCCAAGGCAGCCGTTGAGAACGTAAAGATTGCGACCTTCAACAACCTCGCGACCGTGGAACGGCGGTTCCAGGAAAATCCCGGACAAATCGCAGCGATCATTCTTGAACCGATTCTCATGAACGTCGGACTCTGTCTGCCTCAACCCGGCTTTCTGCAAGGACTTCGCGATATCTGCGACCAGAACGGATCGCTGCTGATCTTCGATGAAGTCAAGACGGGCGCGAAACTCTGCTGGGGCGGAGCCAGCGAATATTTCGGCGTTACGCCCGACATGGTCTGCCTGGCGAAGTCAATCGGCGGTGGTCTGCCGCTCGCTGCATTCGGCGCGCATAAGTCGGTGATGGATCTCATCAGCCAGCACAAGGTTTTCCACGGCGGAACTTACAACACGAACCCGGTTTCGATGGCTGCAGGCCTCGCGACTTTCCGCGAAGTGCTTACGCGTGACAACTACACACACGTGGAGAAGTTGAGCAAGAAACTTGCCGACGGCTACCGCAAAATCATCGCGAAAGTCGGGTTGCAAGCCTACATCGCGCAGGCGGGCGCGAACGGCGCGCTCATGCTCTACCCGAAGGAAATTGTGAACTACCGCGACTGGGAGGCGATCGACGTCGATCTCTGGCGCCATTACTGGTTCGGCATGGTCAATCGCGGCGTCATGGCGCAGCCTTACTGGTGGGATGAGCAGTGGACGATCTCGGTGCAGCACACCGATGCCGACATCGACAAACATCTGGCCGCGTTCGAAGACATCGCCGCTTCGCTGGCAAAAGCGCAGCAGGAGCGTGGCGCAGCCGAACCGGCCGAAGTCGCGCACTAGGAAAACAGTCATCCGTCATCGGTCGCCGGCGATCTCACTGCTTGCTGACGACCGACGACTGACGACCGACGACGAACCTTGTCTACCACCGCCCAACCCGCCCAGCCACATCTGATCCGTGCCCTCGGGCGCCGCGATCTTGTGCTGCTTTTCGTGGTCGCCGTTTTCAATCTCAACGTAGTTCCGTCGATTGCCGCCAACGGCGGCGTCACGGTCTGGCTCTGGATCATCTCACTCGTCCTCTTTTTTTGGCCGCAAGGCATCGCCGTCATCGAGCTCGCGCATCGCTACCCGGGCGAAGGCGGCGTGTATCTGTGGGCCAAAGAAGTTTTCGGCGACTTCCACGGATTTCTCTCCGGTTGGTGCTACTGGACCAACAACATGCTCTACGTGCCCACGGTGATGCTCTACTTTGTGGGAGTTTCGGTCTACGTGCTTGGCCCGGGGCATCAGGGACTGGCCGACAACAAGCTTTTTGCCTCGATCGCCTCGCTTACTTTGTTGGCGTTACTCACGCTCTTCAACATTCTCGGCCTCGGCGTGGGCAAGTGGATCAATAATCTCGGCGCGATCGGTACGTTCGTTGCCGCGGCCGTGCTGATTGGACTTGGCATTGTCGTTTTCTCGCGCTTTGGCACCACTATGACCGCGGCAGACTTCAAGATCCCGGCCAATCCAAAGTTTGTTCTGAATTCTTTCGGCGTGATCTGTTTCGGTCTGGTCGGTCTCGAACTCGCTTCTGTCATGGGCGACGAAATTCAAGACCCCAGCCGCACTCTTCCCGGTGCAGTTGCCCTGGGCGGAATTCTTTCCGGCGCGCTCTATGTGGGTGCTACGTTGGCCCTGCTGATCGCGATTGGAAAAAACGTAAACGTGCTGCAGGGAATCGTTCAGGCCGTCACGCATATGGCGGCACAGGTTGGGCTCGGTGGAATCACGATTCCGTTCGCGATCATGCTCAGCCTGTCCATTGCCGGCATTGGTTCGGCCTGGATGGGCGGCTCGGCTCGCATTCCCTTCGTCGCCGGCCTCGACTCGTACATGCCGTCCTGGCTCGGCAATGTGCATCCACGCTATGCGACACCCTATGCGGCGTTGATTGTCCAGGGAATCGTGTCCGCAATCCTTGTCATTCTGAATTTTGTTGGCGCGGGCGTGCAAGAAACCTTTCAGAAACTGCTGTCGCTTGCCGTCGTGTTGCAGCTTGTTCCCTTCGTCTACATGTTCGGTGCGCTGGTGAAGTTTGCCGCGACAGAGTCCGTTCCAAAAGGTCAATACAGCCGTGCAACGATGTTTGTCGCTGGCCTGAGCGGATTTCTGACTACGCTTCTCGGAATCGCTCTGGTATTTTTTCCGGCCCAGCAGATTACCTCTCTACGGTCTTACGAAAGCTGGATGGTTGGCGGCACGCTGTTTTTCATCGGTCTAGCGGCATTCTTCTTTTTCGTCTACGGACGGAACAAAGTGCCGCAGCCGATTCATGTGGGGACAGCCGAGGCGGCTGTCCAGGCGACCGACGCTCGACGGTAGTTTGAAAGGGCGCGGCTTAAGCCGCGCCACAAAAGAGCCAATATAAGGAGTCGGGGCTTTAGCCCCTGCAGGAGGGCCAAGATGCCCAGCGGAGTCCAGACCGAAGTTAAAACCTACCAGATGTTCATCAACGGCGAATGGGTTGCCAGCCAATCGGCGAAAACCTTCCCCGTCTACGATCCGTCAACTGAAGAAGTCATCGCGCAAGCTCCGGATGCAAACGCCGAAGACGTCAACCGCGCCGTCTCGGCTGCTCGCGTCGCAATCGACGACGGCCCGTGGTCCACGACCACCGCACAGGAACGCGGCCGCGTGCTCTTTCGCCTTGCCGACAAAGTTCGCCAGAATCTTGCCGCGCTCGCTGAACTTGAATGCCGCAATACCGGGAAACCCATCGTCGAGGCCGAATTTGATATCAACGACGTCGCCACCTGCTTTGAATACTACGGCGGGCTGGCAACAAAGATTACCGGCTCGGTGAATCCCGTCCCCGACAACGCCATGTCGCTCTCGCTGAAAGAGCCGGTCGGCGTTGCCGGACAGATCATCCCGTGGAACTATCCGCTCCTGATGGCGGCGTGGAAACTCGCGCCCGCCATCGCCGCCGGTTGTACCTGCGTGCTCAAGCCGGCTGAGCAGACGCCGCTCACCGCGCTTGAATTCGCAAAATACTTCGCGGACTGCGGCCTTCCCCCGGGAGTCGTCAACATCGTGACGGGTTTCGGTGAGACTTGCGGCGCTCCGCTCGTCCAGCATCCTGACGTGAACAAGATCGCATTCACCGGCAGCGCCGCTGTCGGGAAGATCATCGTCAAACAGGCCGCCGATACGGTGAAGCGGGTCACGCTCGAACTCGGCGGTAAGTCACCCAACATCTTTTTCGCCGACGCCGACTTCGAAGCCGCCATCGACGGCGCGCTGTTCGGCGTGTTCATCAATCAAGGCGAAGTGTGCTCGGCGGGCAGCCGCATCCTGGTGCAGAAATCTATCTACAAGAATTTTGTCGAAGCGATGACGGAGAAAGCAAAGAAAATCAAACTCGGTCCACCGCTCGATCGCGATACAAAAATGGGACCGCTCGTCAGCAAAGAGCAATACGAGCGGGTGAATCAGTACCTCGAGATTGGCAGGAAGGAAGCGAAACTGGCTTCTGGTGGCGGACGTCCCGACAAAATCGCCAAAGGATACTACGTTCAGCCGACGATTTTTTATGATGTGAACAATTCGGCCCGCATTGCCCGCGAAGAAATTTTTGGTCCGGTCGCAGCCGTCATTCCATTCGACGACGAAAAAGATGCGATGAAGATTGCCAACGATTCCCCATACGGCCTCGCCGCCGCAGTCTGGACGCGCGACATTTTCAAGGCCATGCGGGCGGTGAAAAGTCTGCGCGCCGGAATCGTCTGGGTGAATCACATGCAGCCAACGTACGTCGAGGCACCCTGGGGAGGGTTCAAACAGTCCGGCTTTGGCCGCGAACTTGGTCCCTGGGGCATCGAAGAATATTTGGAGACCAAGCAGGTTCACATCAATCTGAACGAGGCGCCGATCGGCTGGTACTGAACTGCAGTTGCCAGTACCCAGTTGCCAGAACGTGGGTCTTGGCAGCATGAGCGATCGACTGAGTACTGACAACTGAGAACTGATCATGTCTACCATTAGAATCCGTACTGAAATCCCCGGCCCAAAGTCCCGCGCGCTTGCCGAGCGCCGTTTGAAAGCCGTGCCCCGCGGGCTTTCTCACGGCACGCCGATCTATGTTGCAAAAGCCGAAGACGCCTGGCTCGAAGACGTCGATGGCAACCGCTACCTCGACTTCGCCGGAGGCATCGGCTGCGCCAACGCCGGCCATCGCCGCAAAGCCGTGCTCGAAGCGATCAAAGATCAGCTCGACAGTTTCCTGCACACCTGCGTGCAGGTCACTCCCTACGAAACCTACATCCACCTGGCCGAGCGCATGAACGAAGTCACTCCAGGCAAGTTTGCCAAGAAAACGATTTTCGTCAACAGCGGCGCAGAAGCCGTTGAGAATGCCGTCAAGATCGCCCGCGCCTACACGAAGCGCCCGGGCCTCATCGCGTTTGAAGACGCATTTCACGGCCGCACCATGATGACGCTCGCTCTCACCAGCAAAACGCATCCGTACAAAGCGGGCTTTGCTCCGTTCCCGAGCGAGATCTATCGCGTCCCGTTTGCCTATTGCTATCGCTGTTCGTATTCGAAAACATATCCATCTTGCGACCTTTATTGTGCGCGCCATCTCGAAGACACCTTCAAGCGCGTTGTCGCAAATGAAGAAGTCGCGGCCGTGATCGCAGAGCCGGTCATGGGAGAAGGCGGATTCATCGCGCCACCTCCGGACTATTTCAAGGTTCTCGTCGATCTCTGCCACAAACACGGCATCCTCTTCATCGCCGATGAAGTGCAATCCGGCTTCGGTCGCACCGGCGCCCTCTTCGCCAGCGAACGCTACGGGATCGAGCCCGACCTCATCGTCACCGCCAAATCGCTCGGCGGAGGTTTGCCCATTGCCGCTGTCACCGGACGCGCGGAAATCATGGATGCACCGGGTGTCGGTGGACTCGGTGGAACGTTCGCGGGAAATCCTCTTTCGT
This sequence comes from Candidatus Sulfotelmatobacter sp., assembly GCA_030040965.1. Classification (GTDB taxonomy): domain Bacteria; phylum Acidobacteriota; class Terriglobia; order Terriglobales; family Acidobacteriaceae; genus Sulfotelmatobacter. Next base: position 22,594 of record JASHOT010000350.1, read on the forward strand.
GTGCCGCAGCGCTGGCGGTGCTCGACCTATTCGAGCGTGAAAATCTGCTGCGGCGCGCCAACGAACTGGGCGACCGCTTTCAGCGTCGCGCCCGCGACTGGCAGCGCCGTTGGCCGAAGATCGGCGATGTCCGCGGGCTTGGCGGCATGCAGGCCATCGAACTGGTCCAATCCCAGGAGACAAAAGCGCCTGCGGCCGATGAAACGAAAAAAATCACGCAATACTGTTACGAGCATGGCCTTATCACGATCACCGCCGGCTCGTACTCGAATGTAATCCGCGTGCTCGTCCCGCTGGTCATCACGAACGAGGAGATGGACGACGCACTCGACGTGCTCGAATCAGCCATCGCGACCGTGTGTGATGCTAAGGGAGCTGTAGCGCAGTTGGTGTAATAATCGAGGCATACTCTTCGCGATCGAGGCATTCCCATGAGCGTAGCCGCACCTCCCACCATCAAGCTGACCAACTACATCAATGGCCGCTGGACTGACTCTCACGCTTCCGAGTGGCGCGATATCACCAATCCCGCGACCGGAGAAATTCTCGCGCAGGTTCCCATGGCCGACGCCACAGACGTCAATGCCGCCGTCGAGGCCGCGGCCGCCGCCTTCCCCGAGTGGCGCCGCACCCCGCCCGAAGACCGCATCCAGCCGCTGTTCAAGCTGAAGATGTTGCTCGAAGAGCACATTGACGACATTGCCCGCATCATCACACAGGAAAATGGCAAGACTTTCACCGAGGCCAAAGCCGAGATGCGTCGTGCCATCGAAAATGTGGAAGTCGCCTGCGGCATTCCCATGATGATGCAGGGCTACAACCTGGAAGACGTCGCCCGCGGCATCGACGAGATGATGATTCGGCAGCCGCTCGGCGTGGTTGCGGCGATTGTGCCCTTCAACTTCCCCGGCATGATTGCGTTCTGGTATCTGCCGTACGCGATTGCGACTGGCAATACGTTCATTCTGAAGCCGAGCGAGCGCGTGCCGCTCACCATGCGCTACATCTACGAACTGCTCGAGAAGACTGGACTGCCGAAGGGAGTAGTCAATCTCGTCAATGGCGGCAAGGCGGCGGTAGATGCACTCATTGATGATCCAAAGGTTCGCGCCATCAGCTTCGTCGGATCAACTCCGGTTGCGCGCTATATCTATTCGCGTTCGGCCGAGCAAGGCAAGCGCTGCCAGTGCCAGGGCGGCGCCAAGAATCACGTCATCGTCCTTCCCGACGCCGACATGCTCATGGCCACGCAGATCATCTCCGACAGTGCATTCGGCTGCGCCGGCCAGCGTTGTCTTGCCGTTTCCGTTGCCGTAACCATTGGTGAAGCGCAAAAAACATTTCGCGATTCCATCGCGGATGCCGCCTCGAAACTGAAAGTCGGTTACGGCCTCGAAGACGGCGTGCAAATGGGACCGGTCATCACTCCGCAGAGTAAAGAGCGCGTCGAGCACCTTATAGGAGTGGGAGAAAAGCAGGGCGCGAAAGTCCTGCTCGACGGCCGCAACGCTAAGATTTCGCGGCATGAATCAGGTAATTTCGTGAAGCCAACCATTCTCGACGACGTTCCGGCCGCAAGCGAAATTACCGACACGGAAATCTTTGGTCCCGTGCTCAGCCTCGTTCACGCCAACAATCTGGAGGAAGCGCTGGCCTTCCTCGAACGCAGCGCATATGGCAATCAGGCGTCGCTGTTTACCTCGAGCGGATCGGCCGCCCGTCGCTTCCGCTACGAAGCGCCGGCGGGAAACATCGGCATCAATATCGGAGTTGCCGCGCCCATGGCCTATTTCCCTTTCAGTGGATGGAAGAACAGCTTCTTCGGCGATCTCCACGGCCAGGGCCGTGACTCAATCGAGTTCTACACCGATAAGAAAGTTGTAGTCGAGCGCTGGGCCAAGGAGCACAGCCGCAAATTCTGAGAAACCATTGTGCAATCGGGCAATTTTGTAATTGGTAATTGAAAAACCTTTCGGCAACTTGGCTTTGAGCGGTTCTAAACTACCCAATTACCAAATTATCCGATTACAAATTCATCTGCGATACTCTCGCGTTCGCAACTGAGGATCCTATGACAACAACTCTCGCCACGCCATCCATGACCGGACAGGAAATCATTGATCTCAGCAAGAAGCACACTCTTTTCGAGTGGTCAGCGCAGTCGAAGGTCGACCCTATTCCTGTTGCTAAAGCGAAGGGCATTTATTTTTTTACGCCGGAGGGCAAGCGCTTCATCGATTTCAATAGCCAGTTGATGTCGGTAAATATCGGGCACGGCGACGAGCGGGTCATCAACGCCATCAAACAGCAGGCTGAGACGCTGGCCTATGCCAATCCTTTCATGGCACACGAACCGCGTGCCCGGCTTGGTGAGAAGCTTGCGGGAATCTGCCCTGGCGACATTGACACGTTTTTCTTCACCAACGGCGGCGCGGAAGCGAATGAGAACGCCATCAAACTCGCTCGCTTCTTCACCGGACGTCACAAGATCATCGCGCGCTACCGCTCCTATCACGGTGCAACCGCCGGCGCGATTTCGATTACGGGCGATCCGCGTCGCTGGGCCGTTGAGCCCGGTATGCCGGGCGTGGTTCGCGTGCTCGATCCTTATCATGGCATTGAGCGCGGCTGGGACTCGACCGAAGCTTCTCTCGCGCTGATCGAGGAGACGATTCAGCTCGAAGGCCCGCAGAACATCGCCGCGTTTATTCTTGAGCCGATCACCGGAACCAACGGCGTCCTCGTTCCTCCCGACGGATATCTCGAAGGCGTGCGCAAGTTGTGCGACGAGCACGGAATCCTGATGATTGCTGACGAAGTCATGTCGGGCTTTGGCCGCACGGGAAAATGGTTCGCGGTCGATCACTGGAGTGTCGTTCCCGATCTGATCTCCTTGGCCAAGGGATTGACTTCGAGTTATCTTCCGCTCGGTGCTGTGGGCATGCGGCATCACATTGCGCAGCACTTCCAGGACAAAGTTTTCTACGGGGGCCTGACCTACAACTCGCACCCCATGGGATGTGCCGCGGCCCTGGCGACCATCCGCGTCTACGAGGAAGACAACCTTATCGAAAATGCGCGCAGGATGGGCGAGATCATGAAGGAAATGGGCACGCAGCTGCAGGCGAAGCATCCTTCAGTCGGTGCAGTTCGTTCCATTGGCTTATTTGGCATCGTGGAACTCATTCGCAGCCGCAAAACCCGCCAGCCACTGGCGCCCTTTAACGGTACGTCGGAAGAAATGGCCGCACTCGGCAAGTTCTTTCGCGAGAACGGACTCTACACGTTCGTGCGTTGGAATACATTTTTCACGAATCCTCCGCTCTGCATCAATGAAGTGCAACTGCGCGAAGCGTTTGCCATCATCGACCGGGGACTTGAGATCACTGACAAAGCGGTAAAGGATTAAGTCACATTTCCTGTTGCGAACGCAAGCGATCGCAGCGCGTTTCTAAGAGCCACTACCGCACTTATTGTTTGGTTACAAAACATACTCAACTCGTGCCATAATGCTTGCCGCTGAATTGGGGCAGGGCTATTGAGTGAACTCCTACGGGGAAGGAAGTGAAGTTGTGTGCCCGGGAAAGTGTTCTCAGAGACTTAGTGCTCGGGTTTACTCAAGAAGATCTGGCAGCATAGAACGACAGCGTCCCCGAAGATTCCCTGATTTTTAGAGGTTGGCCATGAGTGTTGCCGATCTCTGGGAAGCTCTCAAGAAAAAGCTCTCGGATCAACTGCATACTCCGCATTCCCGCTATGGCTTCGCGGTGCTGGCCGTAGCTACCGCAACCTTTCTCGAGTTTGTCCTCCATTGGATTGGGCCATTTCACCAGTCGTTCGTGCTTTTTTATCCCACGGTCGTGCTTGTTGCCATGCGTGCGGGCTTCGGACCCGGCATTCTGGCGACCGTGCTGTCGGCCGTTTCCGCTGGCTATTTCTTCGTTGAACCTCGGTACACGTTCGCAATCCGGACTTCGGAAGATCTGCTTGGTCCTGCGCTCTTTGCTTTGATTGGTGTCTTTCTTACAGCTCTCACTTCCAGCCGGAACAAGGCCAGGCAGGCGCTACTGGTCAGTGACGCGGAATTGAACCGCGCACAGGCCGTGGCGCATATCGGAAGTTGGCATTACGACATTGAAAACGGAGATATGCGTCTTTCCGATGGAGCCTGCCGCATTCTCGGCTGGTCACCGCAAGCCTCCATTTCGCTGCAACAGGCACGCGATCTGGTTCGCCCGGACGATCGCGCGCAAGTCGATGACGGCTGGAGAGTTGCTCTGAAAACGGGAGTGTATGACGATGAGATCCGGATGATCTCGACTTCGCGGCGAAGGCTCCTCTACTGAGCTGAACGATTGTATTTTTTCAAGACTTCCCGTAATCGCTCGTGCGGCAGTGCGATGACGGTTCGGTTGTTGATTCCGGTCATGGTCTCAGCAGCAACCATCGCGTTCACAACCGCCTCTTCAGTTGCCTGCACCGTCGCCAGAAAAATCGGATCGAGCGATTCGTTCGGCAGCATGGCGAGCTGATGAACTCCTTTGGCCGTCGCAGCTCCGGGATTCGCCGTGGAAAACGCGATGAAAATATCTCCCGACCCGTCGCCCGAATAGCTTCCATCCCTTCCCAGGCCCAGTGAGACTTTTTTCGCGATCCTCTTCAATTGCGTCGGAATCAGTGGCGCATCGGTCGCCACCACCACAATGATGGAGCCCACATCGCCTTGCCACACCGTGTGTTCCGGAATCTCGCGGCCAACGTTAACCCCCGCGATTCGCAGCTGTTCCCGCGATCCGTAATTGCACTGCACGAGTACGCCGACCGTATACCGTCCGGCCGTAGCCTCGAGCAGACGCGAGCTCGTTCCGATGCCGCCTTTGAATTCGTTGCAGATCATACCCGTACCGCCGCCCACGTTGCCTTCCTCGACTGGCCCGCTGTGCGCCGAATCGAGCGCGTGCCAAGCGTCTTCCGGCTTCACGTGAAATCCATTGATGTCGTTCAGATACCCGTCCCAGGTTTCGGCGACCACGGGCAGCGACCACCAGTAACCTTCGCTGTCGACCGAGCCGTGCTTCACTTTCCACGCGATCACCGCATCGCGCACCACGCCCACGCTATGCGTATTTGTGATCATCACTGGACCATCGAGAAACCCCGAATCGTCCACCCAGGTCGTTCCCGTCATCTCCCCGTTGCCATTGAGCGTGAACCACGCTGCCAAAACGTCATCGTTGGACCCCTTACCGCGCGGCAGGATCGCGGTGACTCCCGTGCGCACCGGCCCCTTGCCCACCTCAAGCTTGCCATCGCCCGAGATGAGCGTCGTGTGCCCGACCTCGACGCCTTTGACGTCGGTAATCGCGTTGTACGGGCCGGGAGTTCCGTCGAATGGGACCCCCAGATCGCGGGCACGCGGCTTGGATTGCCCCCAAAGCGTTGCCGCAAGAAAAATCGCGGCAGACGCCAGAATTACTGCGCGAAGTTGCGAAAACGCAAACCGCAAGAATCTCTGATCGGAAAACATGGCGCCTCCGGCAAATATCGCAGTATACAGGGAGCAGCCCGCAAATCGCGGCTTTTGGCGCGCCTTACCCATTGCGGGTAGAATTGCTGAAGACGGTTTTGGGGGACACGATGGATAGCTGGAAGAAAGCTGTAGTCATGACTACGGTCGGCGCAGCCGCACTCTTATTCATGAAGAAAAAATACGCCGCAGGCGTACTTTCTACAGGCGTCGGATTGGCTGTTTTGGCGTCGGAGTATCCTGAAAAATTCGACAAGGTGCGGCGGGCACTTCCTGATTATTTTGAGCGAGGAATGCAAGTGATGGAGATGGCGGGCAAGGCCGGCAAGCGCCTTACCGATGCTGCCGGACGAAGCGCCGCGGAAGCCTGGGAAGAGATCGGCGGATAAACGCTGCTCCCTTCCCCGTTCCAGTTCGCTATTCGATTCCCAGCTGTTTTCTGGCTTCCGCGCTTAGGCGTTCAGGCGTCCAGGGCGGAGTCCATACCACATTCACCGTACAGTTCCGCACACCCGTCAACTGCTCTAACCGGGACTTCACCTGTGCGCTGATGTTGACATGCTCTGGGCAGCCTTGCGCGGTCAGCGTCATTTCGATGGTGACATCCTGCTTGTCTTCGTCTGAGCTTCCCACTGGCGTCAGGCCAACTTTGTAGATCAGTCCCAGATCCACAATGTTGACCGGGATCTCGGGGTCATAGCAGCTTCTCAACGCGCTGAGGATATCTTGTTCTGTCACGGCCATATTCTTTTCCTGAGTCTGCCGAACCCCTTGGAATCTACAGTTTAGCATTCCAGCTGCTCATGGCTTCTCCCCTGTGTGCATTTCCCGATTGTCTGATAGATTCTCCATGATGAGCCCTGAGGCGAGGCAGCGCATTCAGATCGTTTTGATTGCCGCCATGGTCGGCGCTGCGGCGCGAACCGGCTACATCCTGTACCATCGCCACGAAGATGCACTCGAAGCCGCGCGGAAGAAAAATGCACAGAACGTCGGCTATTCCAATCCCGATTATTACATCTCTCCCAAAAAACTTTATCCCTACGATTTGAAGTCCGCCAAACAACTGACGCAGCAGCCAGCTTGGGTGCGCGAGGGATACCGCTATACCTATTATCGCTATGACGCTGCGACCAAAAAGGTTGATTTCGCTCATGAGACGGGTTTGCTGTTGCCGATCGAAAAGCTCGCCATTAGCGATATCGTCACGGCTATGCCTCCTGGCCCCGGTCAGAATAAACAAGTGCTTGCGGTGTTTGATAACGACGGAAAAAGTTATGCCGTCCCCATCGGCTTTGAAGCCGATGGTCAGTACAAGATCTATTCCGACGAAATGTTCTACGTCGAAGATCCCAACGATCTGTACAAATTCTGGCCGCCTGACATCTGGCAAGCCATCGAGCAGCATCAGGTGAAAACCGGCATGAATGAACTGCAGGCTTCTTTCGCGATTGGCATGGGCGTTCCGGATACCGGCGATACTTCGTATGAAAAGACCGTGCACTACCCGAACGGCGGAAAACCGCTGGTGATTGTCTATCACGATGGCAAAGCCGCAGAAATCACTCCTGGATCGTAAGATCAGGTTCGTGAGCCCATACGAATTGTCCGCGACCGCCACACTTCTGGTAAAAATAGAAAACTGACATGATGAACCGTCGCGAAGCATTGCGATTGTTGGCTGGCGGTGCAGCTTTGCAGCTCGCTCCGGCAAAGATGGTCGCCTTGTTGCGCGAGGCGCGCGGAGTGCTCGGCGCTTACCCAGCGGTACAGACTCTGAATTCGCACCAGGGCGAGACGCTCAAGGTCATGGCAGAGATGATTCTTCCCCGCACAGAGACTCCGGGCGCAACCGACGTGGGCGCAACTGAATTTATCGACCTCATGCTGACTGAATGGTATGAAGAATCGGATCGCAAGCGTTTCCTCAGCGGCCTTGCCGACGTCGATGCGCGCACTCAGCACCTGTTTCACGCCGACTTCATCCACTGCAACGCAGATCGGCAGGCTGAAACTCTCGACGCGCTGGGCGAGGAGATGCTGAAAGTGAACCGCGCGTCCAGAGATCTCCTTCCTCTGGAAGAATCCGTCTTGGCAAGCACAGGCAATTTCTATCTTATGCTGCGTTGGCTCACGTTGACCGCATATTTCACATCCGAAGACGGAGCCACCCAGGCGCTGCACTTTGAAATCATTCCGGGTCGTTACGACGGATGCGCTCCCGCGCAGGAAGCAGGAGCAACGGAGCGCCCGTGACCGTCCGCACAGGTAACAATCTCGCCAGCCACGCTCGCATAGACTACGCTCGCACAAGTAACGACCGCACGACCTTTGACGCCATCGTAATCGGCTCGGGCATGACCGGCGGCTGGGCCGCAAAGGAATTGACCGAGAAAGGCCTCGATACGCTTGTGCTCGAGGCTGGCCGTCCCATCGTCCCCGAGCAGGACTATGTTGAACACGTGCCCTCATGGGAGATGAAATTTCGTGGTATGGGCGATCGCAGACGCCTCCACGACGACCAGCCCATTCAGAGCGAGTGCTACGCGTGCGATGAATGGTCGTCGAAATTTTTCGTCAGCGACAAAGAAAATCCCTACACCACCGCTCCCGACAAGCCTTTTCACTGGATTCGCGGCCGCCAGGTCGGCGGACGCTCCATCGTGTGGGGCCGTCAGAGTTACCGCTGGAGTGATCTGGATTTTGAAGCCAATCTGCGCGAAGGAATCTCCATCGATTGGCCGATTCGTTACGCCGATCTGGCTCCCTGGTACGACTATGTAGAGTCGTTCATCGGAATCAGCGGCGAAGCGCTCGGGCTTCCGCAACTGCCTGACAGCCGATTCTTGCCGCCGATGGAAATGACTTGCGCAGAAAAAGTTGTCCGCGAGGCCATCGGAAAAAAATTTGGCGGCGAACGCGTGCTGACCATAGGCCGCGTCGCCATCCTCACCCAGACCCATGGCGGCCGCGCTGCCTGCCACTACTGCGGACCATGCGAGCGAGGCTGCATCACCCGCTCTTATTTCAGCAGCGTCAACGCGACCTTGCCGGCCGCGGAGAAAACCGGCCGCATGACCCTGCGTCCGTTCAGCGTCGTACACAGCCTTATGTTCGACGCCAAAACGCGAAGAGCCACCGGTGTGCGCGTGATCGACTCCAACTCTCGCGCCGCGCTTGAGTTCCGAAGCAAAGTCATTTTTCTCTGCGCCTCAACGCTCGAGTCAACACGCATTCTCTTGAACTCCTCCACCACCGAATTCCCCAACGGCCTTGCCAACTCAAGTGGACAACTGGGCCGCAATCTCATGGACCACGTAATGGCCTCTGGAGCCGCAGCTACGATTGCCGGCAAGGAAGACCGAGTGGTTCTGGGCAGGCGCCCGAATGGCATATACGTGCCCAGGTTCCGCAATGTAAAAACGAAATCCCCTGATTTCTTACGCGGCTATGGTTTTCAGGGCTCCGGGCTGCGAGATAACTGGGAGCGTGGCATTCAGCAGACCGGTTTTGGCGCCGATTTTAAGAGATCGATCAGCGGCCCCGGGCCATGGCGATTCATTTTTTATGGCTTTGGCGAGTGCCTTCCTAACCCCAATAACTACGCGGAACTCGACAAGCAGAAAGTAGATGCCTGGGGAATTCCGGTCCTCAAGATTCATTGCGCCTGGAGCCAGAACGAGGTGGCCATTCGAAAAGATATGACAATCACGGCGGCCGAGATGCTCGACGCGGCCGGCGCACGCGATATCCAAACCTTTACCCATGATTACCCGCCTGGGCTCACAGTTCACGAGATGGGAACAGCACGCATGGGTCGCGACGCGAAGTCCTCTGTGCTGAATGCCCAAAACCAAAGCCACGAAATCAAGAACCTTTTTATTACCGACGGCGCAGCGATGGTTTCATCCTCATGCGTCAATCCCTCCCTCACTTACATGGCTTTGACCGCGCGCGCCTGTGATTACGCCGTTGCGCAAATGAAGAAGGGCGAGCTGTAGACCTGCAGCGCGAATGTCATGCAGAAACATCCGGCGGCGATACAACCATTGACTAGGCCGCGACAATCGAACAACTTTGGTAACTTATCTTTAGGTCGAGCATTTGCACTCGAGGAAGCCTTGAAATATCCTAGAAACGCCTACCCATCAAATGCCTGAGATGCTTCGGCTGACCAATCTGGAGAATCCGCGCCGCCGCTGCCTGTGCGCGCTCGTCGTTTTGTGTGCGGTTTGCACCCTTACTATCCATGTTGCCACCCGCTACTGCTTTACGCGCGGACTTCCCAATTCCACAGTAAATACGGTCCAAAAAGATACTTCGCCTCGGTTGGGCCGCCAGCGCATGACGAAAACGGCGGAGCTATGGCTCGCACCGCTGGTTCTCGAGGCTCTGCTTGACCCGCCGGCCTCCTATCCACGGATCGCTCCTGCAGGACCTCCGCTCCCAGGCCTTGTCGTTGAAAATAGCCTCTACAACCGACCTCCTCCTTCCCTCTGAATTAATCCTTTGCGCTCGTAAGGGCCCCTTTTTTCGAACTTCGCGTTGGCCGTAATCCGCATCAGAACTTGGCTGATTCCAATCATTTGCCGGCTCTCGCGGGCGCTTTGGTGCTTTAAACATTTGCTCACGCTTTGGTCCAGGTGGTGGATGTATCCGCTTCCCCGGGATCATAATGCTGGCATTGCCCCTGCTGGCCATGGCAAAGACCACTGAGTCGTGAGCGGGCACCGATGAGAGGAAGCAAGCTCCACGAGAGCCGCGGAAAGGAAATTTCATGGCTGTCACGGCGCAGTTGACGTCAGAAGACCTGGATGCTCTCCGTAACTTCGATACCTGCATGATTGCCAACGCGGTGGAAAAATTTAATGTCAGGCTGCACAACACCGGTTTTACAGACGGCACCATCCGATGCATCTTCGAGGATGCTCCTGCGATGGTGGGTCACGCATTTACCGCACGCCTTCGCTCCGGGGAGCCTCCGATCGAAGGCGGTACGTTTCATGACCGCAGCGATTTTTGGAACCGGCTCATGGAAGTTCCGGCGCCACGAATTCTTGTCCTTGAGGATACGGATCGCCCTCCCGGACGAGGTGCTTTCATCGGCGATGTACATGCCGCGATCCTGAAGGCGCTCGGATGCGTCGGCTACTGTACCAATGGCGCGGTCCGCGAACTGTCGGCGGTGCGAGCGTCGGGAATCCAGCTCTTTGCCGGCAATGTTGCCGTCTCCCATGCCTACGCCCATATTTTCGACTTGGGGGTCAAGGTCACGGTCGGCGGCCTCGATGTGAGTCCCGGAGATTTACTGCATGGAGATCGGCACGGCCTCCTGACCATCCCTTTGGAAATTGCCCGCAAAGTCCCGGAGGTCGCGTCTCGATTGCAGGTGAATGAGCATAAGGTTGTCGAGTTCTGCCGATCAAGCGCGTTTTCTGTCGCAAAACTGAGCCAGGTGATACGAAACATGGGCTAGCCGCGGTTCGCCAGATTCAAATGTTCGAGAACACTCTTAAGAAGAAGTCGCATCTACGTTTTGGTTTGAGCTGGAGGTCGATCGCCAACATGCAACCACAAAACTACAGAAAGTCTGTAGCCTTCGCGTTCCTTCTGGCTGCGATTGCGGCCACTCTCGGATCATGTTCTTCCACTGGCAGACCTGTCGAGGCCGGTGGCCCCGCCGTAACCGTTGGTGTGACCAAAGTCGTGAAGAAATCTCTGGGACGCGAACTCACGCTTTCCTCTGAGCTTGTGCCCTTTGAGGAAATCGACGTCTACGCCAAAGAGTCCGGATACATAAAAGATCTCAAAGTTGATTACGGAACGCACGTGAAGGCCGGGCAGGTGATGGCGGTGCTCGAGATCCCCGAACTCGAGGCACAACTGCAAGAGGATCAGTCGGAGGTTAAAAGCGCGACCGATCAGGTCACGCGTGCCCAGCATGAACTCTCCCGCGATCAGGCGCAGTATAACGCCCTTCATCTCGAATACACCCGCCTGAACGGAGTGTTTCAAAGTCAGCCCGGCATCGTCGCCCAGCAGGAAGTCGACGACGCGCAGGGCAAGGATCTGGCTGCGGCCGCGCAGGTCGACGCCGGACAAGCTGCACTCGAAGCCGCTCAGAGTCAGCTGGGCGCGGCCAAAGCCAAGCTGGCCCACGATCAGAGCCTGTTCGATTACTCCAAAATCACCGCGCCCTTTGCCGGAGTTGTTACCGAACGCTACGCCAACCTAGGTACGCTGATGCAGGCCGGGACCGGCTCCAGTACGCAGGCCATGCCGCTGGTGCGGCTCTCCGAGGATGACCTTTTTCGCCTCGTCATTCCGGTCCCTGAGGCCTACGTTCGCTACATCAAGATCGGCGATCCTGTCAGCGTTCGCGTTCCCTCCCTCGATCGAACCTTCCCCGGCAAAGTCGCCAGATTTTCCGTAGATGTGCGATCGGATACGCGCACCATGCACACCGAAGTCGATGTGCGCAATCCTGAGCGTGTCCTGCTGCCGGGTGTCTACGCGGAAGCCCAACTTCACTTCGACCAGAGAGAGAACATTCCGACGGTTCCTGTGCAGGCCCTGAGCCACCAGGGCGATAAAACCACTGTCCTGGTCGTCAATACGGACGGAACAATTTCAGACCGCCCGGTGCAAATCGGAATTCAAACCAGCAGCGATGCGGAAATCGTTTCCGGACTTAGCGACGGCGAAGCGGTAGTGGTCAGTGATCGCGCCGGTTTGAAGTCTGGCCAAAAAGTTCGTCCGCAAATCGTTGAGGTTCCGGAATATCACGGACAAGGATCTTAGCGAGCCCTCGCCCGCTGACTGGCGAGTTTGAGATCGAGAGTTTGAGGTCGAAAGAAACAGGAAAATTTTATGCCGGGATTTTCTATTCGCAATCCGTACTTCATCATCGTCATCTGCCTCGCGCTGCTGGTCATCGGTGTTACCAGCATTGCACGCATGCCGGTCGACCTGTTCCCGCCGATCAATATGCCCGAGGCGGTCGTGGCAACGTTCTATTCGGGCATGCCGCCGGAGGACATAGAGTTCGATATCACCGACCCACTCGAGCGTTTCTTTACTCTCGGCTCCGCCATCGACCACATGGAATCGCGCTCGCTTCTGGGAGTCAGCATCATCAAGGTCTACTTCCAGCCGGGAACGAATCCCGATACCGACGTGAGCGAACTCTCCAATCTTGCCCTTGCCGATCTCAAGCGTCTTCCGCCCGGAACGCTTCCGCCCGTCGTGCTCAAATTCGACGCTTCCAGCCTGCCGGTGGCTTTGGTCACGGTGAAAGGCGAGGGTCTCGACGAAACACAACTCCACGATTACGCACAATTCGCCATCCGCAATCAGATTGCAGTGGTCCCCGGCGCTGAAATCCCGATCCCGTTTGGCGGTCGGTATCGCCAGATCATGGTTTATGTCGATCCCTACAAGCTCTCATCCCGCCAGATGAGCCCCATGGACGTCGTGAACTCGGTGAACGATGCCAATCTCATCCTGCCCGCGGGCGACGTGAAGATGGGTCCCTACGACTACTTCGTGTACTCCAACAGCCTTGTCGACAACATGGAGGAGTTGGCCAAAGTTCCGATCAAAGTCGATGGCCACTCGTGGGTGAGCGTGAATGACGTGGGTAAGGCCGAAGACGCCAACCAGATCCAGTACAACATCGTCCGCATCGATGGTCAGAAATCGGTTTACATCCCGATCATGAAGCAGGGCGGGAACACCAACACCATTGCCGTCGTCGATGGCGTCAGGGCACTCATCAAGCACTTGTACGACATTCCCAAACAATTGCAGACCAGCCTCGTCTTCGACCAGTCCGTTTATGTGAAAGAAGCCATCGATACCGTGCTGCACGAAGGATTCTTAGGTCTCATTCTCACCAGCCTGATGATCCTGGTTTTTCTGGGCAGTTTCCGGGCCACTTCCGCAGTGCTGCTCTCGATTCCTCTGTCGGCGCTGGCTGCGTTCGTGGTCCTCGCCCTGCTGGGTGGCACCGTCAATACCATGATTCTGGGCGGAATGGCGCTGGCCTTCTCGCGCGTGATCGATAACTCGGTCATCTCGCTGGAAAATATTTATCGCCATCTCGAAATGGGCGCGGTTCCCATCGTAGCCGCCGAGGTCGGCGGCGCGGAAGTGAACCTCGCCGTGCTGGCTGCGACCCTGGTCGACGTCGTCGATTTCTTCCCCGTCATCTTTCTCTACGGCGTCGCCAAGTTTCTTTTCAGCGCTCTCGCGCTCGCGTTCTGCCTTTCGCTCCTGGCTTCGTTCGTCGTGGCTATGACTGTCATCCCTCTATTCTGTTCGCGATTCCTGAAAGCGGTGCCGCACGTCGCCACCCACGCGCAAAAGGCTGATACGAGTAAGGGCGAGCGAAACGGCGAACGTAAAGAAGAATACGAGGTCGAACCCACCGCCCCTGTCAGCCGCTACTGGATGGACCGCTTCAACGCGAGCTTCAACCAGATGTTCAACAAAGTTCTTGACTATTACGAGTTCTGGGTTCGCAAATGCGTCGCGCGTCCCGGGCTCACCGTCCTCATCCTCAGCGGTGTATTCGTGGTGAGCCTCGCTATCTATCCTCTGTTAGGCCTTGCATTCTTCCCCAAGACCGACGCCGGCCAGTTCACCATCAATCTGAAAGTTCCTACTGGCACGCGCATCGAAGTCTCCAATGATTACGTGGCCAAGGTCGAGGATCTCATCCGCCACAATGTCGACAGCGGCGATCTGAAGCGCATCGTCTCCAACATTGGCGTCGTGCCCGATTTTTCCGCGCTCTACACCAACAATGCCGGCCCCTACACCGCTACTGTGCAAGTGCAATTGAACCAGCCACACAAGATAAGCAGCTTCGACTACATGGACCGCGTTCACGCTGCGCTGGCGAAACAATATCCCGACATTCGCACATTTTTTTCCAGCGGCTCCATGGTCGATGCCATCTTGAATTCCGGCGCCATTGCTCCCATCGACGTGCAAGTGAGCAGCCCCGAGTTGCCGCAGATCTACGGCATCGCCCAGAATCTGGCCAACCAGTTTCGCGGCATTAAGGGAGTGGGCGAGGTCTACATTCCGCAGGACATCAACTATCCCGCTCTGCGCCTCGATGTCGACCGCGTTCACGCCGGCGAAATGGGACTCACGCAAAAAGACGTGGTCGATAACGTCATCACCGCGCTGAACTCCAATTACATGATCGCTCCCAATTACTGGGTCGATCGCAAAACCGGCAATGACTATTACCTGACCGTGCAGTATTTCGAACACGGCGCCGGAGCCATTCACAATCCCACCGATCTCGGACAGATTCCGCTACGAGACCCCGGCGCCTCCCAATCTGGCATGAACTGCGGCCTGGCCACATCTCCGCGTCTAGGAAGCGGGCAAGCCTCGTGGGCATGCTCGGCGCAGGGCCGTCCCACGACCGTCCTCAACAATGTGGTTAACATCCAGCAGATTCAGACTCCCACCGAAATCGACCACTACCAGATTCAGAGAATCATCGACATCTATGTGACTCCGTTCGGAGAAGACCTGCAAGGCGTCACCAGCCAGATCCGGAAAATCCTCGCCCGTGACAAGGACATTCCCTCGAACGTCCGCATCAACCTCCGCGGCATGGTCAACGGGATGGAGGAATCATTCAGGAGCTTCGCCTTCGGATTCATCATCTCGTTCATCCTGCTCTACCTGATTCTGACGGCTCAGTTTAAGTCGTTCATCGATCCCTTCCTGATCATGCTGGCGATTCCCATGGGATTCGTCGGCGTTTTGATCATCTTGCCGATCACCGGCGCTACGCTCAACGTCATGTCGCTGATGGGAGTGCTCATGCTGGTCGGCATCGCTGACTCCAACAGCATCCTGATTGTGGACTTCGCTCACAACCTCGAGAAAGAAGGGCTCTCGCCGCTCGATGCCGTGGTCACCGCATGCCGCGTACGTCTTCGCCCGATTCTGATGACTTCCCTCGCCACCATCATCGGCATGATCCCGATGGCGTTGAAGATGGGCACCGGCGCCGAACAGTATGCCCCGATGGCGAAGGCCATCATCGGCGGGCTCAGTTCCTCGGTCCTTCTGACCATCTTCATCGTGCCGGCCGCATATTTATTGGTGTACGGCAGGAAGGGTCGTCAAAATGCACCGCCCGCTTCCGCCTGAGGCAAATGCTTAGGCAGGGTCCAACTGGAGCGCCGCCGTCGCGGCGGCTACAGGAGCAATAGACAGAGGCGCGTGATATAGAGGCTAGAGAAATGAAGACAATCTCAAGGTTCATCGTTTACGGGCTGCTGCTCTTAACCGCGGCTTTGATCAATTCGGCAACAGCCCAACTCGAGCCGGCAGAGAATTTGCCTTCGGCTCCGCAGCCGCAACCGGCAAAAACTGCAATTCGCGTTGAGCCTGTTTCCGCCGCACACCTCGAAGCCGAAGCAATGCTGCTCGCAAAATTTCCGCGCGAAATCGCAACCCATGCCGAGCCACCCGCCAATGCTCAAACTCCACAAACCCCCGTTCCCACCGGACCCATGACTCTGACACGCACCCAGGCCGAACAACTCGCCATCAAGAATAATCCCCGCATCAGCGTTGGACGTCTGCTCGCGCTCGCCCAACATCAGATCTACCGCGAAACCCGCGCCGCCGCCCTTCCCAGTTTCAGTGGCGCCATGACGGCTGTCGACGCCAACGAAGGCAGCCGCATCGGAGCCGGATCGCTCACCGCATCCCGCCTGCTCGAACATGCTGGAGCGGGTGTCGTGATGAGCCAGCTCATCACCGACTTCGGCCGCACCATCAATCTGGTATCGTCATCCAGGCTGCAGGAAAAAGCGCAGAACGCAAGCGCTCTCGCCACCACCGAAGATATTGTCCTCGCCACCGATCAGGCTTTTTACAACGTGCTCCAGGCGCAGGCTCTCCTGAAAGTCGCGCAACAGACGGTCTCCACGCGCCAGTCGGTCGAAAACCAGGTCGACGAACTCGCGAAAAACAAGTTGAAATCAACGCTGGACCTGACTTTCGCCCAAGTAAATCTGTCGCAGGCGAAGATGCTTCTGCTCGACGCGCAGAACAACGTCGACTCCTCCATTGCGGCCCTCAGTGCGATTCTGGGCTTCGATAAAGAGGTGAATTATCAGTTGACCGAAGAAAATACCCAGGCGCCCGCTCCGCCGCCCGACGTCGACGTGCTCATCAACACCGCCTTGCAGCAGCGCCCCGACCTGCAGGCGCTCACCTTCGGACAACAGGCCGCGGAAAAATTCCGCCGCGCTCAACGCGATCAGTTTTTCCCCACCATCAGCACATTGGGCATGGCCGGAGCCACCCCTGTCCGCCCCGACTGCTTTGGCGGATGCTTTCCCACCTACTTCATCTCCAGTTGGTATGGCGCTCTGGGCGTGAATATGAGCATTCCCATTTTCAACGGCTTTTTATTTTCATCGCAGGCGTCGGAGGCGAAATATCGCGCCCAGGCTGCCGCCCAAAACACGCGCGATTTGCGTGACAACATCGTTCGCGACGTGCGCACCGCCTGGCTGGCCGCCAACACGGCTTTTCAGCGCGTCGCGGTCGCAGAGGAGTTAACCAAAGAAGCCGACCTGAGCTTAAGTCTCGCGCAGAGCCGCTATCAGCTCGGCCTCGGATCGATCGTCGAACTCAGCCAGGCGCAACTCCAGCAAGCCGACGCCGCCATCCAGTACGTCAATGCCCAGTATCAGTACCGCCTCTCCCTTTCCACCCTGAACTTCGAAATCGGCGTGCAACCCTGATCTCCGTAGCCTGCTCGAAAGAGCGGCTTACGCCCGTTGCATCTGCACTTCTAGTAGACTCGAACAAGGAAGAAGGAATGCGGACAGGAATAATCTTGCTCAGATTCCTCAAACTCAACTCACATCGATGAAGCAATCAAGAACGAAAGAGTCAAAAACTCTCGGTTTCGCCACACGCGCCATCCACGCCGGACAAGATCCCGATCCCCTGACCGGTTCCGTTACCGTTCCCATCTATCCGACTTCGACCTATGTGCAGCAAGGCATCGGCGAGCACAAGGGATACGAATACTCCCGCGTCTCCAATCCCACGCGGACGCGCCTCGAAGAGAACCTCGCCTCGCTCGAAGGCGGAGTCGCCGCGCGCGTCTACGCGAGCGGCATGGCCGCCATTCACGCCATTGTGAGCCTGCTCAAGTCGGGCGATCACGTCGTCTGCGGCAACGATCTCTACGGTGGCACGCCGCGCCTGTTCAATCAGGTCATGGCCGATCTCGGCCTCGAATTCGCCTACATCGATACCACCGAGGCCGGCAATGTCGAGCGCGCCATCCGCAAGAACACGCGCTTTGTCTACGTCGAGACACCGACCAATCCCATGATGCGCCTCACCGACCTGGCCGCGGTCGGCGACATATGCAAGCGCCGCAAAGTCTCGGTCGTCGTCGACAACACGTTCATGTCGCCATATTTTCAGCAGCCGCTTGCGCTCGGCGCAGATCTGGTCGTCCATTCCACGACAAAATTTCTCAACGGCCATAGCGACGGACTGGGCGGAGTAGTGGTCTGCGCGAAACAGGAGCATGCCGAGCGGCTCGCCTTTCTGCAGAAAGCCGTGGGCGCAATTCTCTCTCCCTTTGAATGCTGGCTCGTGCTGCGTGGAGTGAAGACGCTGGCCGCGCGCATGGAAATTCATGACCGCAGCGGGCGCATCGTCGCCGATTTTCTCGCCAGGCACAGAAAAGTGCGCGCCGTCTTCTATCCCGGCCTGCCTGATCATCCCCAGCATGCGCTCGCACGCCGCCAGATGACGGGTTTCGGTTCCATGATCAGCTTCGAGACCGGTTCACTGAAGAACGCGAACAAGATGCTGAAAAAAGTTCGCATCTGTTCGCTCGGCGAATCGCTCGGCGGAGTCGAAACGCTCATCTCCCATCCCGCTACCATGACCCACGCCGCGCTCGGCGAGAAGGGACGAAAAGCGATCGGCATCACCGACGGCCTGGTACGAATCTCAGTAGGAATCGAAGATGTCGACGACATTCTCGAAGACCTGGACCAGGCCCTGAACGCGATCTAACGACTTCTGGTTGCCATCCCGCGCTGCGTTCTTTGCGGCGAAGGACGACAATGCAGGTTTGCCTCCATCAGCCGAGCGGCTGCCAGCTACAATTTCAATCGTGACGGAAAAAGGTCATCGCGAATGGAATTCCGCCGTTTACCATCGTCTTTCCGCTCCGCAGGTCAGTTGGGGAAAGAAAGTTCTTTCTCGCCTCAAGCTCCGCGGCGATGAACTCCTGCTGGACGCAGGCTGCGGCACCGGTCGCCTGACCGCTGACCTGCTCGAAGCCTTACCGCAAGGACGCGTCGTAGGCGTTGATCTCTCCCAAAACATGCTAGCCTCCGCGTGCGATCACCTTACAAAGAACAGTCCACGTGTGAAGCTCATTGCTTGCGATCTTCTGCATCTGCCGTTCCAGCGCGTCTTCGATGGCATCGTAAGCACCGCAGCGTTTCACTGGGTAATGGACCACGATCGGCTGTTTGCAGAACTTCATCGCGCGCTTCTCCTCGGCGGATGGATCGAAGCCCAGTGCGGAGGCGGACCAAATCTGCGCCGCTTGCGCGATCGCGCCGATGCGCTCGTCGCGACTCCAAAGTTCGCGCTGTTTTTCAGGAACTTCCGGGAACCCTGGCTCTTTCAGGATGCAGAGAGTGCGGCAGGGACTCTGCGCCGCGCCGGATTCTCTGATGTGCAGACATCAGTCGAACCCGCGCCGACAATTCTTGCAAACGCAGAGGAATACAGTGAATTCGTGCGCAATATTATTTTGATGCGGCATCTCGCGAATATCCCGCGAGAGGAAGACCGCGCAGGATTTATGGCTGCGCTCACGGCACAGGCAGCGGAAGACGCTCCGCCGTTTTCGCTCGATTACTGGAGGCTCAATCTGCGCGGGAAAGTGCCGCTATGAATGGACCCATCTTTGGCGTCATTCCGAAGGCCCGCGTTTTTACGAGCGGGCCGAGGAATCTCCCGCGCAACGGTCCCTGCCTAGGATCCCTCGCTCCAAGTGAAGAACGGATGGCTCGGGATGACGCAAGATAAGAGGAATACGGGTTAAACTTCAGACCCGCGAATCTCTTCTACTTGCTTCCACCGCCGCTCACCGAAGCCGTAGTCGTCGGCGGTGCGCTCACGGGAATCGGCCGGTTCACTTCCAGGGTCAGCTGCGTTCCTGCCGGCAGAGTCGCCGACCGATGCTTCGCCAGCCAATGCCCGGTCGTCGATCCCGCACCCACAGCGCCGCCCACCAGCACCCCGACGGGACCGCCGACCAGACCGCCGATCAGCATGCCGCCAGCCGTGCCTCCCCCAACTTCCAGTTGATCGCGCCGATCATGGCCTGATCCTTTGAACTGGCCTTCCGAACTCACGTCCGATCCGGGAATATTCGTATCGGTCAGGGTGGCATCGAGAAAGTAGCGTTCCCCGCTCGGCATGATTACTGCTTCGGGAAGAATTCCAATGGTCGGCTTACCCGAGATGCGTCGCGGTTCGCTGACCTTCGTCACGCGCCCTTCAATCATCGCGCCAGCCGGAATGATCGTGCTTCCGTTGACCACGACCGGTTGCGTGATGTGTCCCTGGAACGGATCTCCCACGCGGTTGCTGAATGTCGCCAGGGTCGTGTCGAGGCGCACCATCAAGGCCGTACCCGCAGGAACCGCGGGTGCCGGAAGCATCGGAGCCAGTTGAGGAGTTTCCGCTGGCGCGGTTTGCATCGGGCTTTCAGCCGGCGTCGCGGGCGAGGGCTTGGCCGTATCAGCCGGAGTGTTCGGAGGCAGATCAGTTTCTGTGGGCGAACTGGTTTGAGCCGCCAACATCGAGGCCAGCAACAGGCAGGGTACGAGCATCCATCGCTTCATAAAAACCTCCAAAACCCGACGGTTCTTTTGACTTTAGACCACCCCGCCAGCCGCAGCAAGGCGCGTACAGTACATGGGGAACCAGCGGAGATAAGAGGTCTCGCGTATCGGCCGAATGGTCAGGTCAAGTTGCGGCAGATTTCCCCTGCTTCCCCGTCGATAGTAACCCTGCCGTCTTGCACTTGTTGCGCCCTTCCCGCAAGTCCCGGATGAGGAAAGCGCATGGTTCCGCGTTCCGGTCGTCGTCGCTGAGAATGTCCCATCCGATATAATCGTGAGTTTCCTGAAGCGCGATGGGCAAACTGTAAGGTGTCGGGTATCTGACGGGACGCCGGATGATGGTCGAAAGCGGCTATCCCAACCGGGTCTATGACGTCAGCAAGCCAGATCCAAAAATTGGGCAAGCAAGGAAAAGGAATCCTATGTCTAATATTGCGGCGATTCATGCACGAGAAGTTCTCGATTCACGAGGCAATCCTACAGTAGAGGCAGAAGTATTTCTCAGCGATGGTTCCATGGGACGCGCCATCGTTCCCAGCGGCGCTTCCACCGGCGAGCACGAAGCCGTGGAACTCCGCGACGGCGATGAAAGTCGTTTCCTGGGAAAAGGCACGCTCAAAGCGGTGGAAAACGTCAACGGCGAAATCGCCGAGGCTCTCGCCAGCTGGGATGGCTTCGATCAGCGCGGCCTCGACGCCCGCATGATCGAACTCGATGGCACCGAGAACAAGAGCCGCCTGGGCGCGAACGCGATCCTTGCCGTTTCAATGGCCGCGGCACGTGCCTCGGCCCAGAGTCTCGACATTCCCCTTTATCGCTATCTCGGCGGCGCGGGTGCCAACACTCTGCCCGTGCCCATGATGAATATCCTGAACGGCGGCGCGCACGCCGACAACAATGTCGACTTCCAGGAATTCATGGTGATGCCCGTCGGTGCGCCCAGTTTTTCCGAGGCGCTGCGCTGGGGCGTGGAAGTTTTTCACACGCTCAAAGGAGTCCTCAAGAAACGCGGCTACAACACCGCCGTCGGCGACGAAGGCGGATTCGCGCCTTCGGTGAAGTCGAATGTTGAGGCGATTGAAGTTGTCTTGGAGGCGATCACCAAGGCCGGTTACAAGCCGGGAGAGGAAATTGCCATCGCGCTCGATCCCGCAGCCAGCGAGTTTTATCAGGATGGGAAATACGTTTTCAAAAAATCCGACAAATCGGCGAAGTCGTCTGATGACATGGTGCGGTGGTGGGCGAAGTGGGTGAACGATTATCCGATTGTTTCGCTCGAAGATGGCATGTCGGAAGAAGATTGGGACGGTTGGGCGAATCTGACCAAAGAGATCGGCGGAAAGGTACAGCTCGTCGGCGATGACATTTTCGTGACCAACATTCAGATCTTTGGCGAAGGAATCGAGAAAGGGATTGCCAACTCGATTTTGATCAAGCTTAATCAGATCGGCACGGTGAGCGAAACTTTGGACGCGATTGATCTGGGACGGCGCAACGGATACACGTCGGTGATTTCGCACCGCTCGGGCGAGACGGAAGATACGTTCATCGCCGATCTCGCCGTGGCGACCGGAGCGGGGCAGATCAAGACCGGCTCGGCCTCGCGCACCGATCGTATCTCGAAATACAACCAACTGCTGCGGATTGAAGAAGAACTCGGCGGAACGGCGCGTTTCTTAGGGCTGAAGGCGCTCAACTACAAAGGGTGATCCTGCAGCGTGGAGAATGCGTGGAAGTCTCTGAATCTGAAGGAACATTGATTTCTATCCGGCGGGGTGGGACGAGAATCTAATTATGTGTATGCGCCTTCGCCGGATCGTTCGGATCATCGTCATCGTTCAGACGGTTCTTTTCTTAACCCACTTCCTTCTGTATCAGACATTCACTTTTTGCTGGACAGCAACCTCCGCATCTGCATTCTGGCTGAAACTTGTTCTCGGTGTTCTTTCCATCAGTTTTGTTTCCGCCACGCTACTTGCCCATCGCTATAACAACCCCCTGCTGCGCGCGTTTTATCGTGCGGCTGCCGTGTGGCTGGGATTGCTCACTTTTCTCGCTGTAGCCGCTGTCGCCTCCTGGCTATCTCTCGGCATCGCGTCGCTCGCCGGTCTGCACATCAACTTTCATCGCATCGTCGACTGGCTCTTCGGCGCAGCCGCCGTTCTCGGCGTGGCCGGAGTGATCAATGCCAGTTGGACGCGCATCACGCGAGCCACGATTCGTCTCGCGAACTTACCCGCGGCGTGGCGCGGGCGCAAAGCGGCGCTGATCAGTGATCTGCACCTCGGCCATGTGCGCAATGGAAATTTCATGCGCAGACTGGTTGCGAAGATTCTCGACGAAGGTCCTGACGCGATATTTATCGCGGGCGATTTGTACGATGGCACTGCCATCGACGCGCATAGTGCCGCGGCTCCGCTCCGCAAGCTGACGGCACCGCATGGAGTTTATTTCGTGGCTGGGAATCATGAGCAGTTCGGCGACGACAGCAAATATCTGCAGGCGGTCAAAGACGCTGGCGTACGCGTACTCAACAGCGAAAAAGTCGAAGCCGATGGGCTGCAGATCGTCGGAGTGCCGTACCGCAATGCCCACGGCGAACATCTCGCTTCGGCGCTGAAAAATCTTGGACTTGATCGCGACCGCGCCAGTGTGTTGCTGGTTCACGCCCCGGATCATCCTGAAATTGCCGAAGCTGCGGGTGTTTCGCTGCAGCTCTCCGGTCACACGCATCTCGGGCAGTTCATCCCGTGGAGTTGGTTCGCGCGCAGGATCTATCGCCAGTTCGTGTATGGACTAAGCCGCATCGGAAAGATGCAGGTCTTCACTTCGAGTGGCGCCGGAACCTGGGGACCACCGCTGCGGCTGGGATCGAATCCGGAAATTGTGATGCTGCAGTTCGAATAGGCACAGCGGAACACATTTAATCGCCAGGCCGGATATAATTTCCGGCCGCGTTGCAGAATCAGAGATAGATTGAGCATGCAGAGGACCCGCGCGAGATCCCTCCGCCCGCTGATGCAAGCGCGGGCGTTCGGGATGACGCAGCCACAGCAAAATCCCAGAATTTTGGAGTGAGCCACAAAGACCAAACCGAAAGGACATGGCATCATGATCAGCGATTTTCTACTCAGCGAATTTGACGCAGAAGCCAAAACGACGGCTTTGACATTGGAACGCGTTCCGATGAAGGCCGATTTCGCGCCGCACGCCAAGTCGATGCCATTGGGCAAGCTGGCGCCGCATGTGGCCGAGCTTCCCGGCTTTGGGCACACGGTTCTGACCACTCCCGAACTCGACTTCAGCGCTGGACCGCCGCGGACGCGCCCAGGGTTCGAATCGCCGGAGCAGTTGGTGAAGGCGTTTCAGGAAGGCGCGGCCAAAGTTCGGATAGCGCTCAAGCAGACAACGGATGCGGCATGGAGCGACCCCTGGAAATTGAGTTTTCAGGGTAAGACAATTTTCAGTGGCTCACGCTTTCTCGCCTATAGAGAGATGTTCCTGAATCATCTGGTCCATCACCGGGCACAGCTGGGCGTATATTTGCGGCTGAACGACAAGCCGCTGCCGGCGACGTATGGTCCGTCGGCGGATGACAGGATGGGGTTCTAGCGCTGGTAAGTCCAGTTGTCCCGCCTGCCCACGATGGCCGTTGAATATCCTCAGGGGTTAAAGCCCCTTTTCGCGATTTGTATACTTACATCGGCACGACTCAAGTCGTGCCTTTCCCGGTTCACGCTAAGAGGTAAAAGCCAGGAGCCAGCAGCTCACATATGTCACGTCCGAAACCGCTCATTCTCGTCATCCTCGACGGCTGGGGATACCGCGCCGAAACCAAGGCCAACGCAATCGCGCTGGCGCGCAAACCAACGTACGATCGGCTGTTGCGCGACTATCCCAACACGCTGATTCATACAAGCGGGCCTTTTGTTGGCCTGCCCGAAGGCCAGATGGGCAACAGCGAAGTCGGGCATTTGAATATTGGGGCGGGGCGCATCGTGCACATGGACATCACGCGCATCGACCTGATGATCCAGAACGGCGAACTGTTCAAACATCCGGTGCTGCTTGAGGCCATGAAGCAGGCCCGCGCGGGCGACCGTCGCCTGCATCTTTTCGGACTCGTTTCTGACGGCGGTGTGCACTCGCAGCAGGCGCACCTTTATGCGCTGCTGAAGATGGCAAAGCAGCAGGGGCTGGAGCGCGTTTTCGTACACGCGTTCATGGACGGCCGCGACACGCTGCCTACGAATGGGGCGGGATATCTGGAACAACTGCAGCAGAAGATGCGCGAGTACAACTGCGGCAAGATCGCGACCGTCAACGGGCGCTACTACGCCATGGACCGCGATCGCCGCTGGGAGCGCATTGCCAAGGCTTACAACGCGATGGTCTTCGCCGACGCCGAAGGCGGGAAAAAGTCTGATCCCGTACAGGGAATGAAAGACTCTTACAACAATGGTGTAACGGACGAATTTGTAGTTCCCTTTACTGTGGAAGATTCAAAAGCCGCGGGCGGGGGCGCCCGCGCCACACAAACGATTCGCGACGACGATTCCTGCATCTGCTTTAATTTCCGGGCGGACCGGGTGCGGCAGATCACGCGCGCGCTGTGCCGTAACAGCGGATTAAATGCGCAGGGCGGCAGCGATCTACCGGGAGCGGCTGATCTCGACGCAACGATTCCGCGCGATCGCGTGCCGAAAAATCTGCACTACGTCTGCATGACGCAATACGACAAGAATTTTTCTTTGCCTGTGGTCGTTCCTCCCGAGTCGATGGCGAACATTCTCGCCAATGTCATGGGCGGTTTGAACATGCGCAACCTGCGCGTGGCCGAGACGGAGAAGTACGCGCATGTAACGTACTTCTTCAACGGCGGCGTGGAGCAGCCCTTTGCCGGCGAGGAACGCATTTTGATTCCCTCGCAGAAGGTCGCAACGTACGATCTGGCGCCGGAGATGAGCGCCGAAGGCATCGGCGACACCATCGTGAAGGCGATCGGCGACACGGCTTTCGATCTTGTGGTTTCGAACTTCGCCAACGCCGACATGGTGGGCCACTCGG
>JASHOT010000351.1 GCA_030040965.1 Candidatus Sulfotelmatobacter sp.
GCAATGAGTTCCTCTGGCGCAAGCTATTTTGGCGCAAACTGCCGCATCCGGCCAGTATCTTCCTTCGAAGTAAACACTGGGCGAAGGACTATGTTGCGGCTGGAAAGTATTTTGAATTCTGGAGCTAAGAGGGAATTTGGGCGTTCACCTTAGGCTTGTTAACGACAAATAAACGGCTGGCTGCACCGAAAGAAGAGTTAGTTGATTTTTCTCGCCCGCGCGATGCGCTGGTCGATGGGTTTGCGTCCGGCGAAGCCTTCTTCGGTGCCATGCCAATGCGTGATTGATTTTTCTCCCAGCTTCCAGCAAAGAAGAATGATCTGCCCTTCGACTTCGCAAGGAAAATCAAGCAGCCCGATGTTGAGATCCTTCACCTGCACCCCGATGGAGTCGATTTCGGCGATCGAATCTTTGGCGCGCTGCTCAGTTCGGGCACGCTCCGCTTTGCGTCGGGCGACCGGAACGACATCAAGAAATGTACCGCCATTGAGGAAAATCCGCTGCTGCAGCGCCTGCATCTCGGCGTCAACTTCATCCATGAGCTTCTTGGCCGAGATGGCGGTGCGGAGCAGCGACTCCAGGACCGGCAGCAGAGATTGCGCTTCGTCGAGAGTAAACGTACGGTCAGACATGACACTATTTTACTGCACCGCTGCCCCGTGAGGGGCACATTTGCGCAAGCTTGCCAAGTCAGCGCTACGGGGTATTCGTAGGTGCCGTAGATTGCGGTTGCATCACCAGCCCTCGCAAATCGATCACGAGTCTGTCGATGGCCTGGTCGAAATTCCGATCGCTGTTTCCCTGTCCCATGCCAAACTCGCTATGGACATTGAAACCCCACAGCAGCGCGTTGGTCTTGGGATCGCGTATTTTAAGGCGAAACTGCGGAACATATGAGGAACTTCCTTTGCCGCTGGGAATGACGGCAGAAACGTCCTGTCGTATGGCAAGCAGCAGATCGGCCTCTGCCGGTGAACCCACGATCTCGAAGCGCCCCCAGTTCTTCACCGCAGCATAGAATTCGTTGTACGCCCGCTCCGGGCCTCCGCTGAAAATGGGATCCTCGGGCGCCATTTCATCTCCGCCGGCATTGGCGATGAAGACTTTTTTGGCGGAGAGAATTTGTGCCGGGACGGGCGCGGATGGCGCAGGCTTGCTCTGCGCGTTCGCACTGGAGATGGACAGCGCTGCGAAAACACAGTAGAGAAGCGTGACTGGCAGGTGGCGCATCATCATTGTCTCCTCTGGGCGCGTTCTGCTGCGGCGCCGAATAAACATTTGTCAGTGTAAAGACGTTTCAGCCCGATGTTTCCTGTGTATTTTCATCAAGGCATGGTAAATGTTTGTGAAGTCGATTCCGGGCCGAGTGCTTCTGGGAAAAGGAGGTTGAAGAGGCAAGGCGTGAATCTGTTTTAAGAAGCTTGTGCTGCTCAGTGCGTGCGCCCGTGCGAAGGATCGGCCGACGTCGCCGTATTCACATCCACATGAAGTCGCTGGCTCTCGAGCCCGGGCGGATAGCACTCACCATCCGCGCTGTAGTTGGTGCAACGGCCGGCAACGTCCTTGCGCTGCGGGGACTGCGCAAATTGCCAGACTTCGGCGAAGTCGACGCCGCTCTCCGCAGGCTTCGGAGGATTTCCGGGGAACGTGCAGCCGGGCGCGGGCGGGCAGGAATCGTTGATTGCCCAGTATGTGATGTCACGTTGGGTTTGTGTGGCGCGCGCGCCCTCGCGCGCGGACGCGGTTACAGCATCGCCAGCATGCGCTCGAATGTCCTCTGCCGTGACGACATTCTGGTCATCCGGCGCGGGCTGCCCCGAGCAGTAGACACCGGCACGGAATCCGGCCGCAGCCACGTCGTCGACCCAAGCATAAATGTAGGCCTTCTGGGCAGGAAGCATCCGGCCGCCCTGCTCCTGGTCGAGAAAGATGATGGTTTTCGCGGGGAATCCTTCGCGCCTGGCTGCGGCAGTTGCGGATTGGGCGTCCAACTTTCCCACGCGCGTGGCGTTGGCGACCGATTTCAATTCCGCGTATAGCTGACCATTAAACAACACCAGAAATCCGAATCCCGCCGACTCGACGGCGTCTCGATGTCCGCGCCAAGAGTTGGTTTTCTCTCCGGGAGGATTGTTGAGCCAATATCCGGCGTAAGAAAAGGTCTGGCGCAGAGTTTTCAGATTGGCGTCGCCGGGATAGTCGTTGCGATCGAAGCCGAGGTAGGTGGAATTCTGGCCGAGCGCCAAAGCAACAATTAGGAATGCCCCACACGATGCACGGGCAGCACTAGAAAAAATTGATTTCACACTCTCTCTGTGCACTCGGCGATCTCGTCGTTTAGTCTCTTTAGCTGAAAACTGGTGGCTGAGGGCTGAAAGCTATCCCCCAATATGCACCATGGTCCTTGAGGCCGGCACGAAATCCGGTTCTCCGATGTGATGACGCTCTTCTTTCTTCATCACTACGCCGCGAATGAACTCAGCCAACTCGTCATCGCTGGCGCCGCGGCGCATTTCAGCGTAGAGATCGTGATCCCAAACGGAGAATAGACACGTCCGAATTTTGCCGTCACTCGTAATGCGGATGCGGCTGCAATGCCCGCAAAACGGATGCGATACCGGCGCAATAATCCCGATCTCGCCGATGCCATCATCGAAATGGTAACGCCGCGCCGTCTCCGAGCGCGCATGTGGAAACTCGACCAGCGACCGGTACTCGGCCATGCGCGTCAGAATTTCTTCGAGCGTGACCACGGTCGTGGGCGTCCACAGGCGATCTTCTTCGAGCGGCATGAATTCGATGAAGCGCACCGTCACGCCCTCTTCACGGGCAAACATGCCGAAGGGAATGATCTGGTCTTCGTTGAAACCGCGCATGAGAACACAGTTCACTTTGAGGGGCCAGAGGCCAGCGCGGCGGGCCGCTCGAATTCCTGCGAGGACGCGATCGTATCCTCCAGGCACTCGTGTGATGCGCGCGAAGCGGTCGGGATCAACCGCATCCATGGAAACAGTAACGCGCGTCAGGCCGGCCTCTTTCAGCGGCTGCGCCAGTTCCGCGAGAAGATGCCCATTCGTGGTCAGGGCGATATCGAGCGGTTCCGAATTTCCATTCTTACCAGAGCGCAGACTCGCCAGCTCTCGCACAAACTCGACTACGCCCTTGCGCAACAGAGGCTCGCCGCCGGTCAGGCGAACTTTCGTGATCCCCATGCCGACCAGCACGCGCGTCATGCGCAAGTAATCGGCGAACGGAAGGTCGCCATAGAATGCGCCCGCGCCTTCATTCCCCGTCCTGCAGTAGACACACTTGTAGTTGCAGCGGTCGGTGATGGAAATCCGCAGGTCGGCAATGCGGCGGCCGAATTTGTCGGAAAGAAACACGGTCGTTGGTTGTCGGGTCGTCAGTCGCTTGCAAAACGGGCCAGTTACTGGCTAGCGACAAACGACCAAGGACTAACGACTATTTTAGCGCCTTTGCGATCGCCGCTTCGGCCAGCGGCACCATGATCTTGTATCCCGCGTCGTTAGGATGGAGGCCGTCGTCAGCCAGGTCTTTTTTCAGCAGGCCCTTGTCGTCAACGAGTGCAGAAAAGTAATCGAGATAGACAATGTGATTCTGGGCGCAATAGTTCTTCAGCCACTCATTGAGCGCAAGAATGCGCGCCATGGGACGCTGGGCGAAGAAATCCTTGGATTTCTCGGTGTAATTGTGCACCGGCAGGACCGAGGCCAACACCACACGCACGTCGTTGGCGCGAGCCAGTTCGAAAAACGATTGATAATTCGCCTCGATATCTTCATTGCGCATCGGCCCCGTATTGCCGGCAATGTCGTTGGTACCAGCGAGAATCACGACCACCTTGGGATGCAGGTCGATCACATCCTGGCGGAAGCGCACCAGCATTTGCGGGGTGGTCTGTCCGCCGACGCCGCGATTGACATAGGGCTTACCGGGAAAGTATTGGTCGAGATGCCATATGTCGGTAATCGAGTCGCCGAAAAACACGACACGATTCTCGCCCGCTGCCGGAGCGCCGAGCTTTTCATTGGCCTCGCGATAGCGGGAGAGCTGGCCGAAGTCGTCGGTAAAGACTGCGATGCGCCGCGCGCGGTATTGATCCAGCCCGGAGAAGCCGGTGGCGGGGATGCCGGGTGTCGGGACGGTCTGCGGGGGAGTTGAGGGCGGAGAAGTTGTCTGCTGGCCGAGGGCAGAGCACGCGAATGCCATCAGGAGTGCGAGTCGCGGCAGAATGTATCGCTTCATGATTGATTGGTGGCGCCGGACAGCAAGATATCATCCTTTGCTCACGAGCGCTTCGCTTATGGCCTTTTCGGCCAGCGGAGCCATGATCTTGTAGCCCGCGGCATTCGGATGCAGGCCATCGTCAGAAAGATCGCGCTTCATCTTGCCGTTGTTGTCGACAAGCGCTGAAAAATAATCGAGATAGACGAGTCCGTTTTGCGCGCAATAGTCCTTCAGCCAGCGGTTCAGCGCCAGGATTCGCGCCTGCGGCCGCAGGGCGAATGATTCTTTCGACTCCGCGGTGTAGTCGTACACGGGAAGAAGCGAGGCAAAGACAACCCGGATGTGATGGAGCCGCGCCAATTCGGCCATGGAGGCATAATCAGCCTCAATGTCTTCGTTGCGCGCGGGGCCCGTGACACCGGCGATGTCGTTGGTTCCGGCGAGAACCACTAGCACTTTGGCATGCACATCAAGCACGTCCTGGCGGAAGCGGACCAGCATTTGCGGAGTGCTCTGCCCGTCGATGCCGCGATTGATGACGACGTACTGCTTGCCGGGAAAGTAGTCGTTCAAGTTCCAGTAGTCGGTGATGGAGTCTCCGATGAACACCACGCGATCGTGCTTTACGGGAGCATTCGCAAGTGCAGCGTCAGAATCGCGATAGCGCTTCAGTTCTCCGAAATCGTCGGTGTAAATGGCAATGCGCGACGCGCGGTATTGATCGAGCCCAGGGAAGCCGCTGGAGGGAATGCCGGGCGTTGGGATGGTGTGCTGTGCGGGTTGTTGGGCGAGCGCAGGAAGCGCAAGCAAGATTCCGGAGAGCAGATTGAGAGCGGCATTCATGCAGGCTTCGTCCGTACAAAATCTAGCAACTGCCGAACAATCCATTCGCGAATCTTAGCGTCTGACTGATTGCCCCTTGCGATGTACACTTCGTCATCGAGCGTGCCGACAGCCGTGAGTTCCTTGGGATAACCTGCATCGATCCATAGCCGCTCGAAATCCCGCGTGTGTCTCAGCGGATCCTCGCCGCTTTCCAAAATCTCTTTCGCGCGTCGTTTGGCGAGCCGCAGCGCGGCCTGCCCACGATCGATCTTGACCAATCCCATTTCTTGCGTGGCCTGGGGCAGAACCTCCATCACCTGAAAGTAAGTCGGAGAGTCCAAAGCACCCAAGCGGCGAATGTACTTGCCGCCGAGTCCCGCCTCCATTGCGTCCCATGCAAGCTTCGGCATATCGGAGGACGGAATAAGGTCGAGTGCCAGCCGTGCTTCGATGATTTCCCGCTCGAATGCCACGGTCGGATTGTAACGCAGCAGTGCTATGCTTATCGGGAGGTCGCGCCATGAGTACCGCCAAGCAAGATGTCGAACTCCTGCTGAACAAGCTTCCGGATGACTGCTCCGTCGAGGACATCCAGTATCACCTCTACGTCCTCGACAAAGTCCGCCGCGGGCTGGAAGATGCCCGCGTGAATGGCACATTATCGCAGGAAGAAGTTGAATCCCGCCTCAGCAAATGGCTCACCGAGTAAGCTGGTCGCGGCGCGCCCTGAAGGACATCGAAGGGATTGCCGAGTATATCGCCTCCGATTCACCTGCTTACGCCGGAACGGTCGTCAAGAAAATCATCACTGAAACGAGAATGCTGGCGCAGTTTCCGCGCTCCGGACGCAAAGTCCCCGAATTCGACGATGAGAATGTGCGTGAGTTGATTGTGTACAGCTATCGAGTGATCTACCGCCTGTTGGATGATGAAGTCTTAGTCGCCGCCGTGATCCATGGCAAGCGGTTGTTGCAGTAATTGCCTTCACATCCCGTCGTAGTTCGGACCGCCGCCGCCTTCCGGTGGCACCCAGGTGATGATCTGATACGGGTCGGCGATGTCGCAGGTCTTGCAGTGCACGCAGTTTGACGGATTCAGGCTGATGCGCTTGCCGTTGGGCTGGGTCGCGTCCTCGACCATTTCGTAGACGTTGGCCGGACAGAAATTCTGGCA
>JASHOT010000352.1 GCA_030040965.1 Candidatus Sulfotelmatobacter sp.
CCGCTGGCATCGCCGCCAGTGCCGCTGGTGTCAACTAAAAAATCTTCCGGAAACAGTGCATCCCGTCCCGTACCGCCGACCGCGATTGCCTCGTTGGTGGAAATTGGCAAGGGCGCCGCCGCAGCGCGGATCGCTTCGGCAAACCCCACAATCTCCTCGACCGTCTCGCCCTTCATGCGAAGAGAAATCAGTAGCGCCGCAATCTGCGCATCCGTGCATTTTCCGGCGAGAACTTCGGCCATCACCTCGCGTGCTTCTTCGCGGCTGAGCGACTGATTTTGACTGACGAAGCGATGGAGAGAGTCGAGGATCATGTTTGAGTGGGAGACTAGGGTAGCATTTTTGGGCTTCAAAGTTTCAAGGTGGCAAGGTTTCAACTTTGAGCCTATGGAGAGCTGACTGGTCCGGGAAGGCGAAACTTTGAAACGTCAAGACTTTGAAACCTGTCGTTGATCGTTTGCCCAAGTCAGCCGCACTTTTATAGAATCATGAGTTTGCTGCCGCACATCTTCACGTCTCGCCAAGTCGGCCGGACATGGGGCGCCCAGCCGCAAGCAGGGGCCTTCCGATTTTTAACTGACGAGCTTTCATTATGAAAATCCATGAGTATCAGGCTAAGGGAATTCTCAAGAAATATGGCGTGACTGTGCCTCGCGGATCGATGGCGACTTCGCGCGAAGAAGCTGAGTCGGTCGCGAAAGACCTGCTCAACTCAGGCGCCACGGGCATTGTTGTCAAGGCGCAGATTCACGCCGGAGGCCGCGGCAAGGGCGGCGGTGTGAAGATTGCGAAGTCAGTGGATGAAGCAGGCGAGCTTGCCGCAAAAATGCTTGGGATGAAGCTGGTCACACACCAGACCGGCCCGGAAGGCCGCGTCGTGCGCCGACTGCTGATCGAAGAGACCTTACCGATTGAGAAGGAACTCTATCTCGGGATTCTCGTCGATCGCGCGGAGGGCAAGCCTGTTTTCATGGCCTCGGCGGCGGGCGGGATGGAGATTGAGCAGGTCGCGGCGGACAATCCCGACGCGATTCTGAAACAGCACATCGATCCCGGCATGGGCCTCGAAGGCTTCCAGGCGCGCAAAATCGCATTCAAGCTCGGGCTGAACGCCAAACAGATCAATCCTGCCGTACAGTTCCTGACCAGCCTCTACAAGGCTTTTCTTGAAACGGATGCGTCGCTGGTTGAGATCAATCCTTTCATCACCACAACGGACGGGCGTCTGTTCGCTCTCGATGCCAAGATCAATTTTGACGACAATGCGCTGTTTCGCCACGCCGATCTGCGCGAGTTGCGCGATATTACGGAAGAAGATCCGCTCGAGGTTGAAGCGTCGAAGTACAGCCTGAATTACATCAAGCTCGACGGAAATGTCGGTTGCATGGTGAACGGCGCGGGATTGGCCATGGCGACCATGGATATCATCAAGTACGCCGGCGGAATGCCGGCGAATTTTCTGGACGTGGGCGGCGGCGCAAACTCCGAGCAGGTCGCTCATGCGTTCGAGATTCTGCTGAGCGACAAGAATGTGAAGGCCGTGCTCATCAACATTTTCGGTGGCATCCTGAGGGTCGACACACTGGCGACCGGCGTGGTCGAGGCTGCGCGCAAAACGAATATCAAGCTGCCAGTCGTGCTGCGCCTCGAAGGCACGAACGTGAATGAGGGCAAGAAGATTCTGATGGAGTCAGGGCTGAATTTCGTGGTCACCGACACCATGAAGGACGCAGCCGACAAAGTGGTCGCCGCAGCAAGAGGCACGCTCGGCGTGACCGAGTGGCGGTAGAGAACGACCAGGTATCGGGAGAATCCCCACCCCAGGAAATCCGCGTAGGGTGGGGCATCCTCAGGATTTCTGGCGAGTTTTATATCGAGGAATTTTTATATGGCAATCTTAGTTGACAAAAGCACGCGCGTTCTGGTGCAAGGTCTCACCGGCCGTGAAGGAACGTTCCACGCGAAAACCAGCGCCGCTTACGGCACGCAGATTGTGGGCGGAGTGACGCCTGGTAAAGGTGGCACTACACACGAGGGCTGGCCGATCTTCAATACCGTGCGTGAGGCGGCCGATAAAACTGGCGCGAATGCAACCGTGATCTTCGTTCCGCCGCCATTCGCCGCAGACGCGATCATGGAAGCCGCCGATGCCGAAATCGATCTGATTGTCTGCATCACCGAGGGCATTCCGACGCTCGACATGGTCAAGGCGTGGGAGTTCCTGCAGGACCGCCGCTCGCGGCTCATTGGCCCGAACTGCCCGGGAATCATTTCTCCGGGCAAATGCAAAATCGGGATTATGCCGGCATCCATTCATAAAGAAGGAAATATCGGCATCGTTTCGCGCTCGGGCACGCTGACTTATGAGGCTGTGCATCAACTCACGCAGCGCGGGATTGGGCAGTCGACCGCGATTGGCATCGGCGGGGATCCCATCATCGGCACAACATTCGTCGACGCGCTCGATCTCTTCAATCGCGATCCGGAGACGGAAGCAGTCATCATGATCGGCGAAATCGGCGGCAACGCCGAAGAAACCGCAGCGGAGTTCGTAAGAACTCATATGAAAAAGCCGGTGGTCGGTTTCATTGCGGGGCAGACGGCGCCTCCTGGGCGCAGGATGGGCCACGCCGGCGCGATCATCTCCGGAGGTAAGGGAACTGCTGCAGAAAAAATAAAAGCGCTCGAAGCGGCTGGCATTCGCGTAGCGAAATCGCCCGCGGCGATCGGCGAGACACTGGCCGCGGCGATCGGAGTAGCGGCGTAGCACCGAGTTGCGCGTACCGAGCACCGAATCGAAAGCAGATTCCTCACTTCGCTCGGAATCGCAACCTTTTGCAAATTCATTGACACACGATTCACAATTAAGGACTACCAACTGAATGAAGACTCTGCAACGCACACTCACCATCGTTAAACCCGACGCTGTTCGCAAGAATGCGATCGGCGACATCATTGAGCAGTTTGAAAAAAACGGATTCCGCATTCTCGCCATGAAGATGCTTCAGATTTCCAAGCATCAGGCCGAGCAGTTTTATGCCGTGCATGCCAGCCGGCCATTTTTCAATACCCTGACCGACTTCATGTCGAGCGGGCCGATCGTCGTTCTGGCGCTGGAGAAAGAAAACGCCATCGCCGATCTGCGCAAGCTGATGGGGGCGACCAATCCGGCCAACGCCGAGGAGGGGACGATCCGCAAAAAGTGGGCGACCAACATCGAGCACAACGCGATTCACGGCTCCGACGCGGAAGATACGGCGCGTTTCGAACTCAGCTTCTTCTTCGCGGGATATGAGTTGGCGAAGTAGTTGTCAGTTGTCAGTTCGTCAGTTAAGGTGCGATTTTACTGATACGACCTCAGGGTTTCTCCCAAATAGGCACCGCCCTCGACTGAAAATTACTCTCGTAATACATCTTTCGCGACGGCAAGTGTTTATACTGCGGCAGAAAGCGAGGACTACATCATGAAAACGTGGACAGTGGCCGCTGCTCTGCTTTTTCTGGGCGCCAGCTGCTTTGGCCAAACAGCTCCGGCAGCTCCGACAGTAAGAAAGCCGTGCGAAGATCTGAAAGCTGAAATCGCCAAGAAACTCGACGACAAGGGTGTCGTCGGCTACTCCCTCGACATCGTCGATAAGGGTAAGGAAGGCGATGGAAAGATCGTCGGCGGCTGCGACGGCGGCACAAAGAGCATTGTGTACAGCCGGAACGGGGCAGCTTCGCAGAAACCCGCTGCAGGTGAAAAGAAAACGCAGTAGCTGTTTCGGCCCTTCAAAATGTTCGCGGGCGAGGGAGCCCGCGCCACACTGCACAGGAAGTCATCCCAGTGGCTCGAACAAGTGTCCTTCTACGCGATCGGCGTGCTTGGGAAGATCTTTCCGGGCGAACTGCAGAAAATGCGTGGTCGTGCGGTGAGCTTCGAGCGAGGCATCATCTTTGTACTGCTCGTAGATGAAGAAGCGGCGCGGTTCGGTCTTGTGCCGGTGCACCTGGTACATCGAACAGCCGGGCTCCTTGCGGGAGTGCTCGGTAAGCTTTTCAAATAACGCGGCTACTTCGGTTTCGTGCCCAACTTTCGCCATCCAGGTAACGGCCAACACCACCATCTCTTGCTCCTCGCGCCGGGCTCTGAGCCGGGCAGGACATTCTAGGCTTTCTGCGCGGCCGTCTTCAAGGAGGTTACAAACCGGTCCATCAGAATGGTGTGGTCGCGATCCGGGCCCGTCGAAATCATGCCGATCTTCGCGCCGGTCTCTTTGGCCACAAATGAGAGATACTCCCGAGCCGCTTTGGGAAGTTCTTCATAGTCGGTGACGCCCTGGGTTGAAGTCTTCCAGCCAGGCAATTTCTGGTAAACGCACTCGATTCTCTCGTAGCCACTGGCTTGCGCCGGCGCCTCGACAGTCGTCTTGCCATCGATCCTATAAGCGACGCACACTGGAACTTCCGCGAGATCATCGAGCACGTCGAGTTTGGTGACCACGAGCCAGGACGTTCCATTGATCATGCCGGAATAGCGCAGCAGAGGCAGATCGAGCCATCCCGTGCGCCGCGGACGGCCAGTCACTGCGCCGTATTCGTTGCCGCGCTTGCGGATATTCTC
The DNA here is from genome assembly GCA_030040965.1 of Candidatus Sulfotelmatobacter sp. Lineage (GTDB taxonomy): Bacteria > Acidobacteriota > Terriglobia > Terriglobales > Acidobacteriaceae > Sulfotelmatobacter. The sequence continues at coordinate 4,604 of JASHOT010000352.1, forward strand.
GCCGGTATCGCCCTTGTCTTCGGTTGGAAACGGTCCCTCGCCGACGCGTGTGCAATAGGCTTTGGTGATCCCAATGACAGTGGTGATCGAAGTCGGAGCGATGCCGGTTCCGATAACGGCTCCTCCGGAAGTCGCGCTGGAAGAGGTGACGAATGGGTACGTGCCGTGATCAATATCAAGCATCGTGCCCTGCGCGCCTTCGAACAGAATCGATTCTCCACTCTTCAGAGCGTCATTTAGCAACACCGCCGTATCGCAGACGAACGGCGCGACTTTCTCAGCCGCCTGGGCATACTCCGCGTACATCTTGTCAGCATCGAGCGGCTCGGAGTTGAACAGTGCGTGAGCGATCATGTTTTTTTCCCGCACGGCATTTTCAATGTGCTTGCGCAGCAACTTCAAATCGAGCAGATCCGCAACCCGCAGGCCGCGGCGTCCCATCTTGTCTTCGTAGGCGGGACCGATGCCGCGCGAAGTTGTGCCGATCTTGACGCGACCAGGCGCGTTCTCGGCGGCGAGCTCAATCATACGGTGATAAGGCAGAATGACATGGGCGCGATTGGAGACGAAAAGATTGCCGTCGACCTTCACGCCTGCTTCGCGCAGCGCTCCAACTTCTTTCAGGAACGCCAGGGGATCGAGCACTACACCATTGCCAATCACGCTGCGGCAGTTCGCGCGCAATACGCCGCAGGGCACCAGTTGCAGAATAAACTTCTTGCCGTTGATGATGACGGTGTGGCCGGCATTATGGCCCCCGGCGTAACGGGCAACCACCGAGAAATTCTCCGACAACACGTCGACGATTTTTCCCTTGCCCTCATCGCCCCACTGGGCTCCCACAATCACCGCAGTTGTGCCTCTGTTCAAGTGCCACTCCGTCAGAAAAGATTTCGCGCAGACTAACCCGTTGTCCCTGGGCTCGCACACTCCTTGCCCGCGGGAATTGCTGTGAAAAAAAGTTACTGGGATAAAGGCGGAGAAGATGTGTACAGATCATTTTAGCGTGCGGGACACACGTAAGCAAAGCGTTTGCAGAAACGGTCCTGGCTGCCCTTTAACCGCGCGTAAACATTCTCGGATTAAGATGATCTTGTAGTGGCGGCATGGGAGGCACTATGAAAAAGGTCTTCCACTTCGCGGCACCGCGCGAAAAATATCATTGCGACGCGGCCATCCTGTGGTGCTTCGACAACCGTTTCGAGCTCGGCTTCCGAAAATTTCTCAAGCGTCTCGGCGTCATGAATTCCGATCCCATCAAGATCGCAGGCGGGGCCAAAGTTCTCGCCTCGGCGGAGCGCGAGGCGGATCGGGAATTCGTTTTGGAGCAGATTCGCAAGTCCATGCGCCTGCATGGAACGCGCCGCGTCATTTTAATGCTGCATTCCGATTGCGGAGCCTACGGCGGACTTGCCGGCGGCTTCGCTGGGGATGCGGCGGCCGAGGCCAGACATCATGAGCGCGAACTGCAGCACGCTGCCACGAATTTGAGCGCTAAGATTCCCGGCATCATAGTGGAAGGATACTTCGTGGACTTTGAAGGAATCTGGGACGCTGAGATTGCAACAGCCACGACGGATCTGGCAAAAGCGGTCTGACAAAAGCGACGGCTAGCGGGCCAACTGGCAGCGCCACCCTGATAGAATTTCTGACTTATTCGTACTCAGTGCGGGGAACCCTGCGCGATGAGGTATAAATTCGAGCATGAGTGCCGACGACTGAGTACCTACGACTGGTATGCCGTCTTACTTCACTCCCGATCTTTTCCGATTTCTTGCCCGCCTCAAGCGCAACAATAACCGTGACTGGTTTCAATCCCACAAAGATGAGTACGAGAACCTGGTAAAACAGGCTGCCCTTCGGTTCATCTCCGATTTCGCCGAACCGCTATACGAAATCAGCCCATATCTCGTTGCCGACGCGCGCCCCTCGCGGGGTTCTTTGTTTCGCATCTATCGGGACACGCGGTTCTCGCATGACAAGCGTCCCTATAAGACGCACGTGGCAATGAAATTT
>JASHOT010000353.1 GCA_030040965.1 Candidatus Sulfotelmatobacter sp.
GTAAAGCAAGCCCTTTTGCAACGGAAGTGAACTCGGATCCACCAACCAATCGCTCCCTTCCGAAGCGGCGCTCGAAAATATCACGCACCGCGGGTACGAAGGAACTCCCGCCGGTAAGAAAGACCTTGTCGACATCGGCGGGCTTCACACCGACTCCCTCCAACATGTGATCGACACAGGTCGCAATGGCATGAAGCTCGTCCGAAATCCACTCCTCGAACTGAGCGCGAGTCACTGTTTGCGACACGTGAATTCCAGGCACGCGGAATGAGAACACCGCTTCCTGCTTAATGGAGAGTTCATACTTGGCCTGCTGTACCGCCCGGTGCAGCTGAAACCCAAGATCCTCCGTCACCAGCATGATGAATAGATCGATTTTGTCGGGCTCAATGGCCCGTTTGCGCATGGTCCGCAAGGCTTCCATGTTCTCGTTAGATTTGAGAAAGGACAGGTGATGCCAGTGTTCGAGTTTCGCGAATGGCCAGTTCGGCACAGTTCCAGTCTTTCCCAGAAGGCGCCATTGGGAACCACGCCCCAACAACGGCGCCACAAGATGACGTACTATTTTCGCGTCGAAACTGTCTCCCGCAATTCCTACACCGGCGCTCGCCAAGACCCTTTCTTGGGGGTCTCTCATCTTGCGCGCACCCGGACCGACCCGGACCGCTGTGAAATCTGTGGTGCCGCCGCCGAAGTCCGCAACCAGCAGCAGTTCGTCCCTGTTCAGGCTTGCTTCGTACGAATAGGCCGCCGCGACCGGCTCAAATTCGAAGTGCACGTCAGTAATGCCGGCTAATGCCAGCGCTTCCCGCAGTCGTTTCGTCGCATAGGTGTCGTCGGCTTGGTTGGCCGCACCCACGAATCGTACGGGGCGGCCGACGACCGCTGTCGTACCAACTGGAATCCCCGATTGTCCAGCTGCGGCCTTCAGTGAGCGAAGCAAATAACCGACCAACTCCTCGAACCGATAACTTCGCCCGAACAGATTCGTGGATTTCAGCGAAGAACTCGCCAAGTATGACTTGATCGATTGAATCAGTCGCCCGCCGTCCTCTGCGTGCAAGTAACGGTCGATCGCGTCGGGACCGGCATACGCGGATAGCTCTCGCCGCATACCTTTTTGAGGAGGAGAAAAGAACAGGATCGATCGAAACGTCTCGAATTCTGTGTCGCCGGAGCGATAGCGTGCTGTCGTGACTCGGCCGAATTCATCAGCCATGGCGACAGCGCTGTTCGTGGTGCCGAAATCGATCCCAATCATTGCTCTAAGGTTACCTCCGTCCAAAACCTTTCCACGGTCACATCCCGGCTGCGCGAGGGGGAAAAGAGGCGCTGATCTCGGTGGGTCTGTGCTCGACAGAACACGATTGAAAAGCGATCACTTACTTACTACGGTAGATATCACCGGCTTACGAAAGAGTCGAGATCAACTTTTGACCATCGCCTGCACGTAGTGGATGTGCTCATCGCCCTCGGCTGCCTTTTTGACGACAATGAGCAAGCTTCCCAGAGGTTTCCAGCCCTGTTCTATGAGTTCGTTAACCTCCTTTTCTACCTCGATATTCAGCATGGATTCAACAATTCTGTAAGAACTCTTGGCGGGTTGGTTCGCCATCTGATACCTTCCTTTTCGGTTTTCCTACAGCACTATCCAGGTGTGGTAGTTCACTACTTGCTTTTCCAGATGTGCCCCGAGGTGGGGGCAACGCTAAGGGGGAGAAGTTCCAAGTGGGCAACGGGAACGATATACCATGTGCGCGCGGCGAAATCAGTCGTGTATATCACACCGCCAACCACCGCAATCCCCCACAGAGCGAAGCCGCAAAACGGATCGTGGCGCGATTCCAGTGCTCCTGGCTCCCGAGTCAGGCAGAGGTGCGGGCAAACCCCTTTACCTGTCGTATGAACGTCAGATTTAATCTGACGTACCTCCGCCTTCAGCTCATTCAAATCCTCTTGCAGCTTACCGATTGCGGCGATCAGAGTTTTCAAATGTTCGACAATGCGTTCATTTGTATGAACTTCCATAGGAACGTCCTTTGAGGGATGAGCCCCTGCTCGCAGGGACACCCATCAGATTTTGAGAACTACACCTGTCGCGGAGGATTGTCGCGGGAGAAACTATTCTGCATGGACGCCGACAAACTCCTAAGACAAGAATTACGAGGAGTCATCAGCCATCCCGGTTTAACAGTGAGGACGGCGGTTGACGGCGGTACTCCTTCGCCGTAACGCGTTAGCCTTCAGAGCGTTAGATTATTGTTCCAGTTAAGGGGTTCAGAAAAAATGGCCCGTATTGGCGGCTGACCGACTAATACTGAAGTTGGGACCGGGCTGATCCGATGATGCCAACTCCTCAGTGACTTATCACATCCGCAATGGGCAACCCGGCTCTGGGGACGGCCTGCGAATAGTTTTCTCCCAGCAACGCCGCCATAGTTGCCGCGAGTTGGTTCTGCGAAACTGGACCGATGTTTGCACGCTCGCCGAGAGGTAGAGTGTCAGGGCCGAGAAATGCCATCCAGATGTATTTCGAATCCGCGATCTTCTCTCCGTGATCGCGCCAGTCGCGACGCCCACTCCCTCGGCCATGATCGGGAGAAAAGATCAGCGTGGTTTTGCCGCCGTACTCCGGCATGCTCTGTACCGTTTCCCACAATGTTCGAAGATAGTCGTCGACGCGGTGCGCCGCGTTCAAATATTGTGCATAGTCGCCCTCATGCGCCCAGTCATCCGTTTCGCCGAATGAAACGAAGAGCACTCGCGGCTTTTGTTTTTTCAAATACTCCATCGCTGTATAGAAGGGAACGGCATCAAAGGGCTCTTCATCCCAAACTCGGGGTCCATCATTTTTTAGCTGGTTGAGAAGATCCACACGAGAGTTTCCCTCTAGCGCCGAGAAAGAGTCGTAGCCGGCATTGACCGTGAAGCCGGCACGCTCTGAATTGAAGATGAAGGGGAAAACGTCCCAAGCAGCGAAAGCCGCTATACGACCGCGATACGCAGGCTTGGAATGCAACCACTCGAGCACGGTAACATTTGGATTCGGAATCTTATCGTTGCTCTTCACTTGCGGGTCCACGAAGCCGCACAACGTTTCGCTGTACCCCGGATAGGAAAAATTCAGACCATTCGTGACGAACGCTTCGGAGTGTCTGTCCCGATCCCCATAAATCTGGCCCTCCTTCGCCACGACATTCCACAAGAACGGCATGAGGGCCGCCCTGCGGTCCGCACTTTCAGCTCGCCAATACTTCTTCTTTAGCTGGTCGACCTCCACAACTTTGCCGTACCGTTTACTGATAAGGTCACTCTCTGCGCCGTGAAAAACCTCCTCCCACCTCAACCCGTCCGTCATCACGAAAATGACGTTTTCCGTTTTGCGGCTCTCCTGAGCCTTGAGAATGACTGCACATCCAGCGACAATGGCAAACAAAGACAGCAGCTTGATTCGACGTAGCATGTTCCTCCTGGACACGAAAAAATGGTTCTTCGCTCGCGAGAAATCCATGATCGCAAATTTCACTGAAAAGAGTCGCTTTCATTGGTTGATCCTCATATGGATCGCCACGTTATGCGCGCCATTGTGTGCGCAGAATCCTGCACCAGTCATCGATTCCAATCACGACCCAAATACGACCGCTCAGCAAAACAAGCCTTATGTCGTCCTAGTGTCCCTGGATGGGTTTCGCTATGACTATGCTGAACGCTACGGGGCCAATCATCTGCGAGAGTTGGCAGCACAAGGGGCAAGCGCCCCGGAAGGAATGATTCCGGTTTATCCCTCCGTGACGTTCCCGAACCACTACTCGATCGTGACCGGGCTTTATCCGGAACATCATGGCATCGTTGCTATGAGCTTCTATGACCCGAGCCGTAAGCAGAAATATGCGTTCAATGATCCTCCATCCGACAGTGATGGAAGTTGGTATGGAGGGGTTCCACTTTGGTCACTCGCGGAACAGCAGGGAATGCGAAGCGCATGCTTCTTCTGGCCAGGTTCGGAAGCAGAAATCGCGGGGAAGCGACCATCCTACTATTTGCATTTTGACGATCACTTCCCAGATGACGCGCGCATCGAGCAGGTGATTGCATGGCTGCGCCTGTCCCCGGAGCAGCGACCTCATTTCATCACTCTCTATTACTCCAATGTCGATCATGCGGGCCATGAGTTTGGCCCCGACAGCCAACAAACCGCGGAAGCTGTCCGCCATGTAGACGAATTGGTCGGTAGTCTTTGGGAAAAATTGAAGACCCTGGCCCTGCCAATCGACCTATTTGTGGTCTCCGATCATGGAATGGAGGCCATCCAAGGAAACTGGATCAATCTTGAGCAATTTGCCGATCTATCCGGCTTTCGGACAGAAGGCATGCTTCTATATGCCGACAGTGATAAGGCCGCTCAAACAGCTTTTGACCAATTGAAAGGAGCCAGTGACAAGTTCGCCGTCTACCGACGGAAGGACGTTCCAAAGGACCTCCACTATGACGAAAACGATCGCGCAGGTGATCCAGTTATTGTTCCGAAGGGCCCTTATGCAATACGCGCGCATGCTCCCAATCCGGCCGACACTGTACCCAAGATCAAAGGCGGGCATGGCTATGATCCGAAACAGATGAAGACAATGCGCGCGATCTTTTATGCGGTCGGGCCAGATATTCGTCCCGGAGTCAAGATTGCCCCTTTTGAGAATGTGAACATCTTTCCGCTTTTGGTGAGAATTTTAGGCCTGAATACCGTGCCAAATGATGGAGACGCAAAAGTGTTAGAGGGAGTTCTGCGGAGCCGCTCAAAAGAACCGATTCGCAAAAACTGATTGGCTTGGCATCGGAGCACCGCCTGGACCGCTCTTTTATTCACTCGCTGGGAGACGGTACACTCTGGCGATTTCTGCGAGGATACCGTCGCGTGTACCCGTGCGTAGGCCCAGAGATTTGAGGTCAACATCCTCGCCGCGCATTCGAGAGATGAATTCGCCAATATCCTTCTTGACGGCCTCGGGGGCTTCTGGGTCGCTGGCGGGATCGAGAATCTGGTAAAGCCGGAAAACATCGTTTTTATGTTTCTTGATTGTTTTGCTGTCGATCGGTTCACCGCGCATTGCGCGGTCTGTCAGATCAAGCCACGCCCGAGCCTTCAGGGCGATGAGGCGGGCGGCGCCCACCATGGGGAGTCCATCGACTTCCTGTCTACCAGCCCGAATGAAATCGTAATAGTCGTCATCGAGGAGAATTGCCGAAAGGCTGGAGATATCCTCCTCCAGCGGTAGTGGTGTGAGATGACTTCCTTCGGGAACCTGCAGTACGTCGGGTTGCCGCGAGAACAGCTCTAGCATAAAAGGGTAGTCCGGGTTCGCGGGCTTCTGGAAGCGGTAGAACTGCTTCTCACCGGTCGACTTCTCCTGAATCTCGTAGCCGCCTGCGCGCACGAATTCCCAGAATGCCTGGACAAATGCAGCATCCAAAGCCTCCACGCAGAGAACGATATCGAGATCCTTGGTGGCCCTGAATGTGAGTCCGGCGCCGGTCATGGCGATGTCGCATGCCGTGCCACCGATGAGGACATAACGATCGGCATAGTTCCGGAAGTGCTCACGGAAGATTTCCAAACCCTTTACCACTTGAATTTCTCCATCATCTCTTCGAGCGCAGTTTCGGTACGTTCGTCGTGGTCGGCTTTAAGAGAAAGGTAAAGCGACAACGGATCAACCATGCCGTTGTCGGCAAAGAGCGCTGGCGGATACCACCAAACCTCAATTTCGCTGGCGTCAGGATCTTGAGCTGGCACTTCGATTATCTTGTGTCGTTTCCGGAGTGCTTGCCAATCATCTCGGCTCAGTGCATAAGTCGTGTGATCTGGTGGCGCCAGCATGCTGTAGTGCGCCAATGCGGTGAGTCCTGCATGGATCCCGCTCCTTGTGCTTTCTGTGTGGCGAATAATTAGTCGCTTGTTCACCGGGCTGCGAAGGAAGGGTTGAGCCTTCTCCCAGATCTCTTTTCGGCCCCCCTTGAAACGCAGACAACGCTCCCGTCCGCGAACCGTTACCTCAGCAAGGCTTGCAGTCTCTAATTCGTCAAAGGCGCGAGTCATCGTCATAGCCGAGTATCCCAATCGCGGGGCCATTTCAGTTGGAATTAGCACTTGCCCTGCGTCGCGGAGCAATGTGTTGAGGACGACAACCTGAGTTGACGGACTGAAGGTAGGGATTTCCTCGCGAAGCCTGCGGAAATGTTCGCGCAAATCAATTCCCAGCATGGGGAGGTACATCTGGTTGCCCGGAATAATGAACGGGACTTTTTGTTCGAGCAGTCGCTTCCGGTTGTACGCCGTTACCTGCGCTCGGACATAGATAAAGATAAGGTCCGCGTGCTGTTTGGTCCGGAGCATGTCTATGTGCTTGCGCACCGTCGCGGGCGACTGCTCCTTGGGATTGGTGTCGATGACGAGAAGGACATGAAGTCCCAGCAACTCGGCTTGTGCGAATCGATACCTTTCCTTTAGAAAGTGCGGCAATCGGTCGGCCCCGGTCCAGGGAGTGGCGTTCACGGAGACGCCCAAGGCGTCGTGAAGATAGCGCTCGAGTTCATGGAGTTCGGGACGCACGGACAGCTCCTACAGATTTTATGCACGATAACATATCAAATGTTATCGTGCATTTCAATGGTTATATTTCAGAGCCTACGAGGCTGCCCCATCACACCCGGATACAAACCATCTTTGGTGATTTCTACCGCTCTTGGGAACCTGTGACGGTAAAGCCGAATATTCTCACATCACTCACGGGGAGATGCGGCAGATCATGAAATCCGCGGTGGGTCATCTCTAATATGTTCTTGGTGCTGCCCGGGTTCAAATAAAGCAGTAATCCAACAACACCGAAAGCGAGCGCCGCTGCCGCGACCACTAACCCTAGAAGTGCGTACAGTTTGTGCACCTTACGCAGCGCAATGAATCAGTTCAGTGCGAGACGGGATGCACAAATTGTCTAAATTCGGTACGCATCTGGCCCCTACACCAAATTCTCTGGTCCTTAATTTCCTTTTCGGTGTTGTTGTTCCTTTATCGTTTTGGGGATACGCTATTTCGTGTCCAAAATGAGTCGTTTACTGAAGGAGCGATCAGTTCAGTTCCTGTTATACCTCGCAGCCTGGACGCTGGTTGCATTGTTTCTCGCCACGGCGGTCGCGAGCCGGGCCGCCTACTATCAGCAGAGTGTTGAATGGCGCCATTTGGTCGCGGTCTGGCTGACGGACGCTTATGTGTGGTCGTTACTGGCGCCAGTCGCTTGGTTTGTTTCGAAGCGAATTCCCATTAGTCGAACAAACTGGCGACCCGCGGTTGCGGCGCACTTGGTTTTGGGTCCTGTTTTCGCCTTGGTTGAAGCGGCTCTGTACTCGCTAGTCGCTATGGTGTTGAACTTCCGGATCAGACCAGGTTTTGAGGGTACGTTTCTCACGGTGTTGACTTTCGACTTTCACCTGGACCTGACGTTTTACTGGTTGATTGTCGGCGTACAGCATACCACCAACATTTATCGCGATTACCGGGAACGAGAAACCAAAGCTGTACAATTAGAATTGCGGACTTCTGAACTGCAGAGGCAGCTCGTCCAATCCAAACTGAGTGCTCTACGCATGCAGCTTCATCCGCATTTTCTCTTCAATACTCTCAATACCATAGTCGTACTCGTGCGCCAGGGCAGAACGCGTGAAGCCGACACGATGCTTACGCATTTGAGCGAACTGCTGCGCCGCACGCTCGACGAATGGGAAATCCAGGAAGTGCCCTTGCGTACCGAACTGGAGTATCTAGGGCTTTATCTCGACATCGAACGCGTGAGGTTTCGGGATCGGATGGCAGTCGAGATAGCCATGGCGCCTGAGACCATGGGAGCTCTGGTCCCTTCTTTCCTTTTGCAGCCCGTGGTCGAGAATGCCATTCGCCACGGAATCGCAGCGAAGTCCTCTTCAGGCAATATTGTTCTTCGTTCTCGTCAAACAAACTCCATGCTTGAACTTCAGGTCGTTGACGATGGCCCGGGACTTCCGCTGATAGACCCCGAGCGGAACGGCGTAGGGCTGAGCAACACGCGCGCGCGATTGCAGCAACTCTATGGTGCGTTGCAATCCGTGGAATTACAGAGCTCCAACCATGGTACCGTCGCCACGATCAGGATTCCGTATCACCAGGAGACCGATCCGCTCGAATGACAAGCGATTTAAAAAAGTCGATCTCGGTTTTGATCGTTGACGACGAAACACTCGCGCGCGAAGGAATACGCATGGTGTTGGATAAGGATCCCAGTATCAGCTCTGTGCATGAGGCAAAAGACGGCAACCAGGCTTTGCAATCGTTGCAAGTCCACAAACCAGACGTGGTCTTCATGGATATCCAGATGCCCGAGATGAGCGGATTCGAAGTCTTGCAGAATGCAAATATACCGCTCCCGGTTGTAGTGTTCGTTACTGCCTATGACAAGTACGCAATTGAAGCCTTCGAGGTGCAAGCCGTCGACTATATCCTTAAACCGTTCACGCTGGCTCGTCTAGGCAGGGCGATCGACCGCGCTAAGTTCCTGGTGACGAGAGACCATAGCCGCCTGGACGCGAGGGTTTTGGCAGTGTTAGAGCAAATAGCACAGGGGACGGAATACTTGACTCGGGTAGCCGTAAAGTCTGGCGACACGACAACATTTCTGGACGTCGGAACAGTGGACTGGATTTCGGCAGCAGAGAATTATGTGGAACTTCACTTAGGTAAGACGCAACATCTGCTACAGGTCACTATGAGCAGGCTCGCGAGCCGGCTCAATCCGTCTACTTTCGTGCGCATCCATCGCTCGTTGATCGTAAACGTCAAGCGCATCCGCAGCGTTCAGCCGCTGTTTCACGGCGAGTATCTTGTGATGATGGCCAGCGGAGAACAGCTGCGCTCAGGAAGGACTTTCCACGAAACGTTGCGCCGCCTAGTTTCAAATGGCTTCTAGTCCTTGCGCAGTTCCTCCTGAGTGTCCGTTCATCCATAGAAAGTGCCGGTTCGTCAGGAAGATGGTCCTGTCGGTCCCAAATGCTTCGCACCGGAAATCCTTTATCAATACATTCTCGCCATAGCCAGCACAAGAATGTGCGCAACGGCGTCTGTGAGGTTTTCTGTTCTAAGCCGGGCGGGCTCCAGAGATCGGCGATGGAAGTTAGCTTTTGCAGTTTCGGCTTACGTCAGAGATGTCGCGGAGCCCTATAAATAAACTTCGGCCTTCAGTGTTATATATGCGAGTCAACAACATAAGAAAATAAGGAGCCTTTTATGACATTCAACTGGAAACTCAAAAACTGGCAATCTGAGGGCAGGACGGTTTGCGCTATCACTCTACTTTTCTTTGTGGTTGGATGGCTCGTTGCTGCCCGTCTGACTCACATTAACCAGGTGAAGGCCGCTAGCGATCGCATTTTGAGATGCACGTTTACCATACCTTGCCCGGGAAATTGTCGGCATTTGAATCACAGTTTCGCGATACGACGTCAAAGCTACTCGCCAAACACCATCTGAAGATTGTGGGTTACTGGGTGGTGGAGGATACACCCGCTTGGGACAGCACCTTCATTTTCATCGTGGCTCATTCCAGCCAGGAGGAAGCAAAAAAGAACTGGGATGCTATGCGGGCCGACCCAGATTTTAAAGAGTTGGTCAGAAAGAATTCCGATCCGGCTACCAAACTGGTGGACAAAATAGACGTGTTGTATATGCGTACGACGGATTTTTCACCGATGAAGTAAGGCGGCGTCGGACAGGACTCGATTGGCAAAACAAGGCGCATTCTCGGCGAAGACGTTTTCCTCAGTGGACGGATGCGTCAGTTTGACACTCTCCATTGAAAGTTAGCTATCTGACGAGAGTGTACTGACGTAGTTCCCGGTGGTTGTAAACTTGGACTTTATCTGAATCACTGATGGTGGATCGCGTAGGTGGTAGCCGTGCAAAGCACAGGGGAGAACGGACCTATGAAAACAAACCAAAAGCTGGCGCTGGCAGTGCTGGCTGGCGTCTTGATCGGCATTGCCGGCGCCACTGCGATTCATGGACAGCGAGTCGAGACGTTACCTGCCTACGTCATGGCGGAAGTCCAAGTAACGGACCCCATTGCCATAAAACAATATGCGGAGAAGGTCCCGGAAACGCTCGTGCCTTTCCATGGCCATTATCTCGTTGCTGGTGGAAAGACCCAGACTCTCGAGGGCGAGCCACCCAAGTTCATTGTGGTAATCGCTTTCGATAGTGTGGAGAAGGCGCGAGCCTGGTACGACTCACCAGCCTATGCGGCGATCAGGCCGATCAGGGAGCGCGCAGCGAACAGCCGCCTATTTATTGCCGAAGGTGTCACTTCCCAGTGACGAACTTTCGACCGCTAATCTGCGCCGCCAACGCCGCGCCGGCGTCCACGCTCTTTGGACGGGGTTGTGCTTTAGTAAGCGCATCTCGACTTCGGTTTGATCACCGTCGTGAACTGGATGAAGGTACAGTAGATGAGAATTTCGTATCAGTTTTGGCTAGCAGCGGTGTTAGCAGTGCAGGCGCTTGCCGCATTGCGGACAAGCCGGAGGTGACCAGCAAGGCCACCTCGGACTCAGATTGATCCATCATGTTATGGGTTGTGCAGCACTGTGGATCTTCATTGGGAAGAGATCCACACAGCCTGCTAGTGGGATGTCTGGTACGCACTCGTAATCTAACTTAGTGAGGCGCGCATGCCCAAGGCAAAATCTACTCAGGCGAAGAAATCGCAGGCGAATTTTGTCAATGTCGGATTACCTCTCGTCCCCGCGCTATATGGCCTGAAGCCCCGCAAACAGTACCTGCCCTGGAGCCACGCCGAGGAGCGGTTCACGCGCTCACGCAATTACTGGATTTGCACCGCCCGGCCCGACGGCCGCCCGCATTCAATTCCGGTATGGGGGTTCTGGGCCGACGGCGCTTTTTACTTCGGCACGGGACGGTCTTCACGCAAGGGAAAAAACTTAGCGTACAAATCCGCTATTTCGGTTCACCTCGAATCCGGAGACGATGTGGTCATCCTCGAAGGCAGCGCCGTCGAGGTCAGCGACAAGGCAACGCTCAAGAAGCTCAATGCGCTGTCTCGGAAGAAGTACAAGATGCCTTTGGCCACCATCCCGGGCGAAACCGTTCTTTATTGTGTGCGCCCGCGCGTGGTGCTGGCTTGGACCGAGAAGGACTTCCCAAACAATGCGACGCGCTGGGAATTCTCGCCCTTGTGACCTCAGGCGCTGAAGCGCGTCATGATAAGAAAGCCGGTTATCGCAGGCAATTTATGCACGCGGTAAGAGTCCCAGTGGCTGTAGTGATGGTGTCCAAAGCTCAGACTGGGCAACGGTGATTCAGACCGTGCGATTGGGGGCTTTTCGGCAAGGGAGGCAAACCTAATGATGCAGGTGAGCGTATCGCTTCCAACATTGCTCACGGCTTTTCTCCTGTCGAGGGCGGTGCCGCACGATATGCGAGACGGAGTCTTTGCCCTGTTGATCGGGTCGGTGCTGGTGTTGGACAGGGCCCCCCAGCTAGTCCCGCAAGCGCAACCCAATACTGATCCTGTGCTCGGCGAGAGAATCGCCGAAGGCGTGGTGCGGGATGAACGACTTTGGCTTCGCGGAGCGCTTGCAAAGAGCTCGTTCAGTGACCGGTCGGGCGGACTTGTACGGGCGGAGCCGCCTCGAATTCTGTATATCTACCGCGAGTTTTGGAAGCCGGGTACTCAGGCAGACCTGGACCGTATCGAAACCAAAGGGGCTCGCATGTGCATTAATCTTAAGTGCCCTCATCCTTACCTGGGTATCGAGTCTCTGACTGGATCAAAGGAGGTGTGGTACCTCAACGGATTCACGTCGACCGAAGAACAGAAACGCGTAGCAGAGGAATACAACAAGAAAGGACTATTCGCGGCGATGAATCAGTACGCTCAGCAAAGAGCTCCATTCCAGTCGGAGGCAGGCAAAGATGGTTTCTCGAACTACCGCCCTGAATTGAGCCACGGCGTCCCGTGGAGCATGGGGCAGGGGCGATTCCTGGTGATCGTTGTGACGAAGGGCAACCCGCAGAGTGACGGAACCGTGTTCGAAACTGAGGAAGGCGTGCGATTCATCGTGACACCGGCCCAGACACGAGCGGAGGCGAACACCAAACTCTCTTCAGCGGGTTCGGGCGCTAAAATCTTTGCGGTGCGCCCGTATTTCAGCATGCCCGCGTCGGAATGGGTTGCTGCCGATCCTTTGTTTTGGGGTTCTTGTTGGAAAAACGGTCCCGGTGCTTGAGCCTAGGAGGCTGACTGACATGCATGACACAAAGGAACGGTTGTCTCTATTGTGGATCTTCGCGTTATTGACACCTACGGCACCCCGTTTGCCGTCCGAGACCCCAGCCCCACTGTGGCTTCGCTCTTGCTTGTGATCCTGATACCAGTAAGCGTTTGGTGGTGGGTTCTATTCAGCCGACAGGGCGTGCGCGCTCAATTTCGTTAAGGATTCCGCCCCTGCGGGGCGGGGATTTTCAAGGCATCCGGGTCTATCGTCCGATGACTCCTTCTGGTCGTCAGTGTGCAGCGCGAGAGAAGAGTATCCCGCGCTGCTGGACATTGGCTCGATGAACCCGCCAGATTATCCGTCGGCATGGTTGCATCCCTGCGGAGCCCGCCTCCGTTTCGCCCGGCAAGATCATTGTAGCTCCGCAACCACCTGCCGTTTCTCAACATCCTTGGCCCGTGATTCCGCCAGAACCCAGACCTGCCAGACCCGAATAGATCTCAGAGCGGAGACGGAACCGTCAGCCCGGGAATGCATCGGCCATCAAGTCTTGTTCTGTTTTAGGAATGTTCAGCTCGGTTGCTTCCTCACGCCAGCTGGCCACCGAGTCTTGCACTTGCTTCAACACGTCGGCTGCTTCGCGCGCGCTCAATCCATAGTCTCGTGCAGCCTCCATGGCGATGGAGACATCACAAGCCGTTTCGACCTCGTTGATCGCCAGTGTCAGGGCGTGTCGATCAACTGAGGGATTGATGTCGTAAGCGGGCGACAACCGGATACCGCTTTCGTCAATAAGGAATCCGTGATTGCGGAGGTGATCGTCCGTGTTGTGAATCAGAATGTTGAATAACACACGTCGAAACAATTGGACGCAATCGGCGTGGGTATCGGCGCCAAGCGACTGCAATAGATCGACAAGTTCCATGTAGCTTGCTCCGGCTTCGCCGTCACTATGCTGAGTCAGAGTCATGGCAGAGATGAAAGCCAGACGACCTCCTTTTGGCGTCCGATCGAAACGTTTCACCAGAAACGTGGTATAGGGGCTCTCCGGGAAACGTAAGGGGCTGGCATCGGGGACAACGATCCCTGCCTTTCTCGCCATGCTGTGAGCGACGAGTTCCCATCCGCCCATATCGCGGGTGTCGTTTTTGCTGGGAAATTTAGCCATGCACAGAGTTCCGGCTTCATCCCGCACAGATGCTTTCGGCCGCGCTCCGCCGAGCGAAGATCCTGGCGCAAACAGTTGTGTTATCCATTTTTCATAAAGGGGATTGTCTTCGTCGTCGATGTGTTTCTCGAACTGGAGACTCGCGGCCTGCAACTCCCGCAACGAAGTGAGGGGTGGAGCTGCAAATTGCGCATCGCTATCGATGAAAGGTGTATTGACTGCCTCTCGAAAGCGCAACGCGCCCAAACGAGTTTCGTCGTGAACCCCGAGGAGAAAGTCCCATTCAGTCAGGGCGCGAGGTTTGCGTTTCTCTTGGCGCGCGCGCACGTTTTCACGGCGTTGCATGAGCACTCTGCCCCAGCGATCGGGCGCCGAATCGAGAAAAATACCAAAGTTCTTCCGCTGGGGTGCCGGATATTGATGACCGGCTGCTAAAGCGAGGTCCGGATCGAATGAAAAAACTTCTGGTTGTTCCAGCCAGGCCCCGTCATATTCAAAGGAGAAGATTTCACCAGCACCGCTTTGCTGGCGATGGAGCCGTCCCATGAGAACGGGGTGGCCAAACCGCTCCAGATCGATGCATACCTCGACAGTATCGAGACCTGGCATTAGGACGTTTCCTTTGGTTTGTCGATATTGTCAGCAGTTGGAGTCGGCGAGATCTGCCGTTTTGGTGCGCGGCGTTTCGGGGACAGGCCTGTGTCTTGTAATTTTCGACCCAGTGGGTCATCGACGGCCAATTTCGCGAGATCCTCTTCGAGGCGCAGCACCTGCATCACTCGTGCGTAAATTCCGAGTGCGACTGCCGCATCGCCTTTTTCCACTCTCGACAAAGTCTTTCTAGAAATGCCGGCGCGCTGAGCGACCGACTCCGCCGAGTATCTGCGGCGGAGGCGGGCCAGCTTCAAGTTCTCCCCATAACCTCGCAACAGGCGGGAAACTCGGGGCAGGAGAGATGGTCCAGTCCTCGGCATAATGGGTAATATCTTACCCAAATAATAGTTATTTTGCAACTGATATGACACATTGAAAGCTTCTCTGAGGCGGGCTGGTTCTCCCTCCGAAGCGTTTTCCAGAGCCAACGGAGCCGAATGTTACAAATCGGCATTTTCGCGTCCGGCTATGTGTGAAGGCACCAGTTGTCGGCCTGAGCACCTGCCATGACGAAAGTTTTGGAGAGTGACAAAGGTCCAAGTGCATAAAATTCAGGAAAGGTACACTCCGCTTGGGACAAACTCGGGAACGTACTCTACGCCACCGCCTGCTCGAGACTTTCAACATGCTCGCGCAAGATCCTCCAGCCGCTCGCATTGTTTCCAGTTTCTAAGAAGTTCGACGTCGAGAGATGGATCAAGCGCTCCCCTCCGATATCCCAGGGAGCCGCCAGATGAAACATGACGGCAACAATGCGTGGATGCATTTCCCGAAAGCGCTTGAGGCCCCATTGCTCGGTGTGTTCGTCGAGCAATTCAGCCAGAGCTTCACCGATCAACCGCTTTCCGGTACCAGTCGGCGCAAAGCACGCCAGATTTCCCTTGGTGAAGACCCGGCTAAGCGAAATCGCGACGATGCCGTAATCGTTCTCACTCCCCGTCTTGTTCAATTCATATCCCAACTGGGAAGCCGCTTCCTCGATGTTTTTGGGGACGCTGTTTTCCGAGAATGGGCGCTTGCACTCGGTCTGGAATGAGGCCGCAGGTGCGCACGGTTTAATATCGGGCTCTCCCAATTCAACCACGCTCCCCGCATTCTTCCAGTCCGCTGCAAGGGACAACTCGAACATCATGTTGCGAGCCTCACTGTTTTTCGGTTGTTCCTCGAATGGCGAAATCGGGCCACACAAGGCGCGCACCAACTTCGCCTTGAGGGCGGGAGACGAATCGCCGACGAAGGCTTCGACGATCTCATGGATCTCCAGAGCCTCAAAGAGACCGTCCATATAGTTGTTGATAGGTGTGCGTGGCCCGCCCCACTCGACACTCTCCTGGTGCTTCTTCGCTTTTTTCAACCATTTGGATGGCCTGGTGCCACCGATCGCTCTTCGGCTCAATGCCCAAAGATCCTAGCCAGGGGTCGAGCTTACTCAGCGATTTCAGTGCCTCATCAAAACTCGCAATTCTCATCTCGGTTTCTCCTCACTCGCAACCATCTACAAACACAAAAGGCCTGCGCATCATGGATTTTGTGAATCCATCATGTGCGGGCCCTTAGTTTGAAGAGGAAGGGATCGAACTCTTGGTAATGCCGCGATTACTTGCCGGTCGGGCTCAAATCACGGCGTGGGGTTATTTTACACCCCAATTGGGGCGCGAAATTCCGGTCATCATTTCGCGACGGCCGGACGTCCCCGTTTTTCATAGCGAATTCACGCCAGCCGATGTGGCGAAGGCATTCTGTTGCGCCTGCATCTTTGCTAGCTCAGCACGGATTGATGCATTCCATTTATCCGACTTGCTGATCTCAGGCTTGGGTTTGACATATGAGGGAGCAAGACCTGCCAGCTTGCGTTCGCGTCTTCGTTGTCGATACGCGGCTCTCCTCTTGAACGCCATGTGGTCGAGGGCCAATTCTACCGGTTCCGGCAGCGGATCAAGGCCCTCGACTTTCCACCGCAATGTGCCTGTGTATCGGCACAACTTGCCCGTGCGAACGAACTTTTTGAGGTGCCTTGCCAATTCGCCATAAGGCGATGTCCAATGCTGCGGCATATCCATCAATCGCTCTCTGAGGCGATGGAGCGCGATCGATACTGCCGGCCGCGACTGCTCGCTGGCGACCTCAATCTGACCGAGCAGGCTCGGGTAGCGTGCCACCCAAATCAAGCCAGCTTTGAGATGCTTTTCGATTTCGAGAAATTGTGGCGACACGGTGCCGATTTGGAAGTGCTGTTTAGAGACCATCGCTAGCACTCCTCGGATCCCGTTGGGCAGCAAAGTCACTGGTCCGCTCGGTACTGCGCAAATGAGATGTAGCGGTGAATCGATTGCGATCTCATCCGAAGCGGTGAAGCACATCCCGTCTTTGAGATGCATTTCCCGGCAGATCGCCTGCGCCGTTTCTCCTCCTTCGGTCGTGCCAGCGTGAATAGTGTACTTGCGAAACGTGCGCCTGAAATATTCTCTGTACGGCGGCCGGTTTTCGAACTCACTCAACAAGAGTCCGTCGACGAGTAATCCCGAAGGCACCGGAATGTTTCCGCACATTAGGATCCGGGCTAAATATTTTAGGTTCTTGTCGGCGGTCAGAACGAGTTCATGGCTGCTAAACGGGATGTCGAATACCCACCGGCCTCGGTCCAGCGTCATTGTCGCATCGAAGGGGATTTCGCCCAGTTCGGTCATCCATCCCGACTGTCCGAGATCATTAAAGGTGTACCGGCCATTTTCTAAAACGAACAATCTGGAAAAAGTTTCCGCCATCCTTGGCGGCATCTGGCGCGTCAGCAACTTAATCCAGCGTTCAATTCGCTTGCGCACGGCCTCCGAATAGCTATCGGCACAACTTTTGCCTGAACCGCTGAGTGTGGCTTCGCCAGCCATTCCTGTCTCTTCCAGTTTGACTTTGCCAACGAGCAACTTTGTTCTTGCGCTGATCAAATCGTGTGCATCACGCCAGCCAGCTAGACGAAAATCGAAGATCCCAAAGCCTACTGATCTGGTAAAGGTGGATGATTTAGATGTACCTGACGATATCCTCCGGGAGAATGGTTTTGTAGTTTGAATGGTGCCGTGATTGGCATCGTCTCGCCGGGGCGGGCCGAGTCGATCCTTCGTTAGAAGAAGCAACTCCCCCTGCGGAACAAAAAGGGGACTCTTTGCTCACGGGAATCGAGACCGGCTTACGGGATCAGCACGCCATGGCACGAGCGACCGTGCCAGACGACACTGAAAAGCAGAACTTCCAGCCGTGCAACAACCGTGTTGTCATGCTTGCTATTCAGTCAACTTGGGTTAACTTTGAACGAAGAGCAGATTCCCCAAATTGTTGATAACAATAAAAACCAAGGTATGAGATAGACGCGTTGGAAGTACTAGCTCTGCGCCCAAGGCAGGTGCGCTACCAGGCTGCGCTACGCCCCGACATTTGCTATCCAGGAATTATAAATGACGCGCATGCACGCCTCTGCTGTCTGCCAATCTTGCTGGATATCATGCGCCGCGCCAGCCTGCGCGATCTCAGCTTTCATCCCGAGAAGTCCTCGCCGGCGGCAAGAAGGCACCGCTGACACGGTCGTGTTTTCCGCGCTATGCTTTCCGGCATGTCCTCGAAGAAACTCGGTCGAGTGTTTTTCTTTCAAGTCCTCTTGGCCGGAGCCGTCCTTTTTGCGCAGAAGGCTGACACCGTGCCCATCCGTTTTCAGGTGACGGACCCAACCAGGGCGTTCGTGCCCCATGCCAAGGTGGTCATCATTCCAGTTCCCGATACCGGCCCAAGCCTGGAAACCGACGATAAAGGCCAGATCGGCATTCAGTTGAGCCCCGGCGAATATGTGGTCGTGGTCGAGAGCCCGGGATTCAAGAAGTCCGTTACCCACATCAATGTACCCGAAACAAAAGAACCCCAGACCGTCTCCGTCATGTTGCAGATTGCCGCCGGCGGAAGCGTTGAGGTGCAATCACCGCCTGCAAGAGACTCGCTGACGGTATCGATCAGCGAGTATCAACTGTCGACCGTGCTCCCGTCGGCAGATCTGAAAGCCATGCCGCACGTCACCGTGACCATCCACAACGCGCACACAAATGCGGATGAAACTTACTCGGGGATTCGGCTCGCAGATATTCTGAAGAAGTTCAGCGTTCCGCTCGGCAGCGACCTGCGCGGCAAGGCGCTCGCCAACTACATCATCGGTACCGGCTCTGACGGTTACAAAGCGGTCCTCGCACTTGCCGAAGTCGATCCCAGCTTTCACCCCGGAGAAGTTCTCGTCGCTGACACCATGGACGGCAAGCCACTCGACGCTCACAACGGCCCGCTCAAACTCGTCGTCACCGAAGACAAGCGCCCCGCCCGCTCCGTTCGCAATTTGGTCAGCATTGAGCTGAAGTCTGCTCAATAGTTCGAAGTAAGGTCCCTACTTTTGTACCGGAGCCTTTGCTCCCGCCTTCGTCTTCTCCGTTACACGTTTGAGATGACCTTTGAAAGCATCCAGATTCTGGTCGTTGGTTTTGGTTCCGACCTCAACGGACTTCTGGCAGTTCTGCAGGGCAAGATCAAGTCTCCCGGCACCTTCGTATCCGTCGGCAAGGCTGTCATAGACGTTGGCTGAGCCGGGATAGAGTTGCACGTTGCGCTGGAATACGCCGATGGCTTCATCGAATTTCTTCTCGCCCAGCAGACGATAGCCGAAACCGTTGAGCAGATTCTCCGGCAGCGGGACGCTGTAGCCATAACGCAGGGAGAGTTCGCGGTAGTGTTGCTCGATACCGCTCATGCCGCCGACGGGAAATCCTGTGTCGTCACGGGGCAGTTCCCAACCGGCAAAGATGCTGCGTAAGCCCGCATAGTGAGCACGCAACACGGTCGAGCCGTGATCCTCGTCGGGGAACCGCTCGGAGGCCCAGCGGAAATCTTTCGGTGCTCTTGCTGTCAGCGATTTCTTCAGTTCGTCGAATCCGCCTTGCATGTCCTCGTCCTCGTTACCGAGGGAGAAGAAAAGTGTCTTGTTCAGTTCGTCGTGCGCGGCAAAGAACGACTGCGCCTGATGCAGCGTATGTTGGTTGTCCCACCATAGGCTTGGGCTCACGGCGATGTAGGCCTGAAACATGTCGGGGCGCGAAGTCAGGATGTGGATGGCCAGCAGGCCGCCGAAAGAGTGTCCGGCGAATATCCGGTACGGAGCCGTGCGGTAACGCTTATCGATTTCCGGCATGAGTTCGGTCTGGATGAAGTCAAGGAAGCGGTCGGCGCCGCCGCTGGTGGGATCATGTTGCACCGTGCCGTCGTCGTGCTTCTCGTCGGCGCGAGTCGGAGTGAGGTCGCGCGTGCGGTCGGTGTTGGCAATGCCAACCACGATGAGCGGCGGCATTCGTCCGTTGTTTACCAGGAAGTCGATCGAGTTTCCGATCTCGTTGATGTGGGCTGGGCCATCGGTCAGGTAAAGCACAGGGAAGACGTCTTTTCCTGATTCATAACCATGCGGCGTGCGCACCCAGACGATGCGATCCTCGTTGAGAATGTTGGAGTGAACAACGAGCTTCTGCGGAATGGGAGGTGCAATGTCCTGCGCCGAAGCGATAGCCAACACGGCGAAGCTTGCGAGCACAACGCGGCACACGAGGGAGTTCATATGCTTCTCCAGGTCTTTTCATTCAGACGGGCAAGCAGGGGCTACGTCACCGGGGCTACGTTACCAAGGACCGGCGCCAAGGACTGACGACCGACGACCGAGGGTACTGGCAACTGGGTACTGCCTACACTCCCAACTTCTTGACTTCTTCGCTGTAATACTTCCGGTAGAGGATGTCCCACTCCTGCGAACCTTCCAGGATGGTCCGCTTCTGGCTCTCGATTTTCTGCTTGGCAGCAGCATCGATCTTCTCTTCTTGATTGAGCAGGTCTTCCAGAATCTTTCGCGTCTCCTGCCGGATCGTATTCGGGTCTTCGATGAACTCCACTTCGTCCATCTGCTTCAGCACGTCGGCGACGGCGCGCGCCAGCACATTTACCTTGTCGCGGCTCAGTCTCACAGCACCGCCTTGTACTTGCGCACCAGTTCGCTCTTCACCTTGCGGAACATCTCCTGATAATTCGCCCCCGTCTTGCGCATCTCTTCCGAATAGGCTTCCAGAATCACTCGCACCTCGTCGTTGATGCGGTCCTCAAGCGACAGTTCGTCAAACAGCGCGCCGTTGACGCGCTCGGTCACAGCCGGCACGGCCGAAACCTCGATCATCTTGCCAGCAATCAGTTTCTTGGTGACTTCGCGGGCCAGGTAGCCCACATATTCCTTGGAAAAAAGCATGTGCGGATCGTGGCGCTCGGTCGAGAAATTGCTTTACGAATGAATGAGAGAGTGTAACACAGCGCGCCCGCAGCGCGCAGAAGGGCGGGAAAACGGTAGCGGTACAGTTTGGAATCCCCCACTTCGAATGCGTCATCCCGAGGGCCCGCGCTTTCACCCGCGGGCCGAGGGATCTCTCACGCAACCATTTTGTGCCGAGGGAAATTCCTGGCAGAGCCCGAAAAACGGCTCCCCTCGCGATGACGCCGCACAAACCAGATTATGCCGGCGAAAATTCGACCTGCCCCACTACCCGAGGCTTTCTACCGGAATATGCCCGCGATCAGCGTCTCACAGATAGCAGCAAGCAGGAAAATGAAAACGAAGACAGTGGCCGCACGTTGTCCGAAATTGTCTTCTTTGGTATCCGACATGTTTCCTCGCAGGGGTTAGATTGGGAAAGCCAGTTTGGGAGGTCAATTCCCCCAAAACTCACTCTCACAGAATCCTCGGTGCGCGATTATACACGGCCAACCGGTAGACGCAAGTCGCCAGCGGGGCACAGAGCTACGGCGCCGGCTGGTCGCGCAGCGTGTAGACGAATTGCGGAATCTCGCGCCGCACGCGGTCGGCCTGTTGCGCAGACTGCTGTTCAAATTGTTCGAAGGCCTTCAATTCAAGTGCCGCCCGTTCGCGATCCCGGGTCTGGCGATAGGCCCTCGACAGCCGAAAATGTGCTTGGGCCAAAGTGTCAAGTTGGGAGCCCGGTGCAAGTTTCTCGAGGGAAGAACTGATGTCGACGGCTCGCTGATAGTCAGCGATGGCTTTTTCATACTCGTGCTGGTCGGCATGGACCCTCCCCAATTCGAGATAGGCCGCGGCAAAGTGGGGATTGGCCTGCATCGCCCTGCGCAACATGGCTTCGACCTCGGCTTCGAGCGCCGCGTCATGCGAGCCTTCCCGGCTCCGCCAGAGCGCGGTGGCGTAGTAGTCGTTGGCGTCGGCGTCATCGGGAAACTCGCGAACGAAGCGACGCAGCATTTCCACAGCGGCGGGCGACGGAACCTTCTCGGCCTTCTCCATCTTGCCGACAAAAAGAAAAGGATTGACGCCATGCGCGGCCAGATTGGAAGCCTCGCGGCATTTGTCGACCGCCTCATCGACTGACCCGAGCGCGAACCACGCCGCCCCAAGTCCCAGCAGGACGCGCTCGGAGCGCGGAAACAGTCGATTGCCCTGCGCGAAAACTTCTCGCGCAGGCTCCGCCGCGTGATGCAGCAACAGCTCCGCTCCCCAATCAAAAAGGTACGCTTCCTTCGGATCGAGGTCGTCGGCGCGCTGGTACTCGCGGACGGCTGAGAGATTATCGCCCAGCTTTTCATCGGCGTCGGCGAGCCGATGATGAAGTTCCGCATCATCAGGATGCTGCAAAAGCAAAGTCTGCGCCTGATCGCGTTCACGCTCTGCCTCTTCGCGGGTCGCCACGGCGTTTTCGGCAGCGTTTTCGCCGAGGGCAGCAGTGTCGCCGGCCAGCGAGTCCCGCGTGCGCGTGACCGTGTCGGAACCATGTCCTCCCAGGCTCGTCGTGTCAGTCAGGCCCGACACCGTAAATTTTGGCGAATCAAAAAATTGGGGGGCAGAAGATGGTGCGGAAGATGGCGCAGCCGACGGTGCCGCTGCAGTCGAAGGGGAAGTTGATGGCGAAGACGAGGATTTCGGTGGCGAAGTCGCCGCCGATCCGGATTGAGCCGCGGACTTTGCTGGCTCCGCCGTCTGTTGCGCTTGACCATTTTTCGGCAATGCGGCCAACAGTGCGGCGCCCAATGCGGCCACAGCCCAGATTTCCGTGCGCGCGATTTTCCCGAATCTCAACTCCGCCATAAAAAGCCGGCCTAACAAATCATCATTTCCCAATCGACAAACCGCTGGCGCCAAAACTCATCGCGCCATAAAATTCCCCATTCATGAAAAATCATACTCGAACCCAATGTTCTCGGCGCAAAACCGCGCTCATATTCATTCCCCTCCTCGTGTCGCTACTCATTCTCACTCAGGTATCTTCTGCCCAATCCGCCAAACGCAAAATCATCATCGATCAGGATGCCGCCGGCCCCGCCGGTACCGACCAGCAATCCATCCTGTTGCTCATTCAATCCCCGCAAACCGAAGTCCTCGGCGTCACCATCGTTACCGGCGACGCGTGGCTCAAGGAAGAAGTCGCACACACCCTGCGTCTTCTCGAACTCATCGGACGCACCGACATCCCCGTGGTCGCCGGCGCCGAATATCCGCTCCTGCGCCGCAAAGAAGAAATCGAACTCTGGGAACAGCAGTACGGCCTTGTCCCGTGGGTTGGTGCGTGGACTCCGCGTCGCTATCATCCGCCCGACGATCTCGGCGAAATGCCCGAGGGCAAGCCCACCACCCGCGCGCTCGACGAAGACGCCGCGCACTTCCTCATTCGCACGGTGCGAAAATATCCGCACGAAATCACCATCTACGAGGGCGGACCGATGACCAACCTCGCCCTCGCCATCTCGCTCGATCCCGAATTTCCCGCGCTCGTCAAAGAACTCGTCTTCATGGGCGCCAGCCTTAATCCCAAAACCGACGACCCCGAGTTCGTCAACACGCCGCGCCACGAATTCAATCTGTGGTTCGACCCCGAAGCCGCGCACATCGTTCTGACCGCGCCGTGGAAAAAACTTGTCTGCACCACCGTCGACATCTCGGTTAAAACCCGCCTCACACAGAATCTGCTCGACCGTATCAAATCAAGCACCACGCCCGCCGCCTCCTACATGAACAAGTTTGCCCGCGTGCGCGGCCCCTACAACTATCTTTGGGATGAACTCGCCGCCGCCGCCTGGCTCGACCCCTCGATCATCACCGCAACCGAAACCCGCTATCTCGATATGGACCTCAATCACGGCGCCAATTACGGTGACACCCTCAGCTGGTTTGAGCCGGACAAGCCGAAAATCAGCGGACCGCCGGTCGTGATTCAAAAAGATCTGAAGGTGGAAAAGTTTTACAACCTGTTCGTCGATCTTCTATCCGCGCCCACGCCCAAGCCGTAAGCCGCGCTACAAGCGGGATCTGCCCGCGCACGAATGCGAACCAAGCCGGGTAGTGGCGTAGTGTGAAATCACCTCCACTTGGAATGCGTCATCCCGAGGGCCCGCGCCTTTACCAGCGGGCCGAGGGATCTCCCGCGCAGCCGTTTTATGCCCAGCGAGATCCCTCCCTGCGCTTGAAAGATGGCTCCGCTCGGGACGACGCCGTCAACAACCAAGCAATGCGCAGAAATTAAACCGAATTATTATTCGACGACGGGTGAGGACGTGGCCACACTTCACTTTTGTAATTGTTCCAGCATCTGCTTCGCCTGCTCGTGCCCGGGATGCCGTTTCAGCAATTCCTCCAGCACGCCCCGCGCCTTGTCCCGCGCGCCTTCGAGGGCATATACGCGCGCCAGATTCAGATACGCCTGATCAAACCCCGGTACCACGCGAATGCACTGCTCAAAACTTGCGACCGCCTCATCGCGCCGCTGGGTCACGATGTACAGCACTCCCAGATTATTCAGCGCCTCGGGATAATCCGGCCGCGCCGCGAGCGCTCGCTGCAAATATTCGTACGCCTTGTCATTTTCCCCATTCTGCGCGAACACCATCCCCAGGCTGTAGTTCGCCTCCGCATCCTCGGCATCGACCGCGAGCGCGCGCTCCAGAATTTTGCGCGCCTCGTCCCAGCGTTTCTCCAGCCGATACGCATTGCCCAGATTATCGAGTGCCAGCCGATGATGCGGATTCGATTCAAGCGCCCGTTCGAAGCATTGGATCGAATCCTCCATTCGCCCTTCGCGCGTTGCAATCACGCCCAGATTGTTCCACGCATCGGGCAGCGTATCGGGATATCCCGGCTCCAGTTTCACCGCTCGCTCAAACGCCGCACGCGCCTCGGCATTTTTATTCTGATCAAGATAAACGCTGCCGATTCCATACAGGGCCTCCGCGCTTGCCGGATCATCCTGAAGTGCGCGTTGAAACGCCACGCTGGCCCCTTCCAGATATCCGCGCTGAAAAAAAAGCGCGCCACTGGAAAGATAATTACGCCCGAACTCCAGCGCGTGATTCGCGTTCGCAAACGGCAGCGCCCTCGCCAGCCGCTCTGCATCCGTCTGCGGAATATTCTGAAAGTCATGCTCAACGTGCGCCGGATCGATCCCCGACGGACCAATCGCCCCCTGATACACCTTCACCATGTCGCCCTTCGCATCGATCAGAAACGAAGTGGGCAGCGTGAGGTCGCGGTGCCGATCGAATAGCTGCCGATAAACAATGTTGTAGATCGCGGCGAAGTCGTCGTCCGTGCGCAAAACAATATATGGATCCTCGGCCCGCCTGGGAGCCGCGAGTTCATCTCCGCCAATGAATGCCACAATCACCTGCAGCCCCATCCGCTTCCAACGCGCGCCGTGTTTCACGATCACATTCGCATCCGCTTCGAAATTCGCGGGCTCCGCACTCCACAAACCCAGCAGCACTGTCCTCCCGCGAAACTCCGCCAGCGTCCTCGTCTTGCCCGCCGCATCCGCCAGCGAAAACTGAGGCGCCGGATACGGCGCCAACAGCCATGTTTCAACCGTATCGGGGAGTTCTTCGGCCACCGGTGCGGCCACCGC
>JASHOT010000354.1 GCA_030040965.1 Candidatus Sulfotelmatobacter sp.
GGAATACACCTACGGCGTAGCGACAGGGACTGCGCCGGGAACCACAGACCTCGTGCGAGAGACGGTGACGACGTACGCAAGCCTGGGAAATGGAATTGTGGACCTGCCATCGTCCGTGGTGGTCAAGGATTGGACGCAGCTTACGAATGGGAATCCAGCGGTTTTAGCGTCGAGCAGCTATTCATACGATCAGACGACGCCGACGCCCTCGACGAGTACTCCGCAGCACATTGCCATCACTGGTTCGCGTGGGAATCTGACCACACTCACTATTTCGACGAGCACTTCAGCTTCACTGACCAAAACATTTACCTACTTCGATACAGGCACGACGAATGTCGCAACCGACGTTAACGGGGCGCAAACAACCTACAACTATCCGAACGCAACATCCACGTGTGGCAATGGGTTTCCCGCCAGCATCAGCGAACCGCTGAGTTTGACACGATATTTCACCTGGAACTGCACTGGTGCCGTAAGCACGCAATTGGAAGACGAGAACGGAAACTACGTAACGTCGAGTTACACCGATGCTGACTTCTGGCGTCCTGCCAGCGTGACAGACCAGATGAGCAGCACAACGAAGATCAAGTATACCGGGGAAACTGCGGTAGAAGCGTCTCTGGAATTTAACAACAACGAGTCGATCTCCGATTCTCTTATAACCGTAGATGGGTTCGGGCGCGCCGCGTTCACTCAACGGAAGCAAAGCCCGAGCGCCACAGATTACGACACTGCGGAGACCGACTACAACGATATAGGCCAAGCGAATCGCTCGACTATGCTGTACAGCACGACGGCGAGTCCTACAACGTCGAACACCTCGGCTCCCGCTACAAGCACTACCTACGATGCCTTGGGCCGTGCCCTCACAGTCACCGACGCCGATGGCGGGCAAGTATCTTACACCTACCTCCAAAATGATGTGCTGCAGGTCGTGAGCGGGACACCCAAAAATACGCAGGCATTTGAGAAACAATTGGAGTATGACGGTCTAGGCCGGCTCACCTCGGTTTGTGAAATCAATCTGTCAGGAAATCTGCCCAATACGGGCACTTGCTCGCAGAACACAACACGGCAAGGATACTGGACCCAGTATACGTACGACGCAATCGGGCATTTGCTCACCGTCACTCAGAATGCGCAAGCCGCGACTGGCAGCCAGCAAACTCGTGCCTTCACCTACGACATGGTGGGACGCATGTTGACCGAGTCGAATCCTGAAACTGGCAATAGCGGCAAGAATGGAACGATCTACTACACCTACGATTCGACATCGACTTCGACTTGCGGAACTACTCCCGCCCTCGGGTGTGGTGATCTGGTCCAAAGGCAGGATGCCGCCACAAACATTACCAATTACACGTATGACGGCCTTCACCGCATTTTGACCGCCGGTAACGCCCAAATCTCGGGAGCCACGCTGCGGGCGTTCGTTTACGACACTGCCACGGGCACGCCGCCCACCGGTTGGAGCGCGACCACCGCCAACCCAAAAACGCACATGATTGAAGCGACCACCACAAATACCTCCGGCACGGTGCAGACCGACGAATGGTTCGCCTATGACAAAGATGGGCGGATGACGGATGTCTTTGAAAAAACCCCCAATTCGTCAGGGTACTATCATACGACCGGCTCGTATTGGCCGACGGGCACGTTGGAAACTTTGACCGGCATCCCGAGTGTGCCGACCATCTACTATGGTACCAATGCCAGTGCCGCAAACTATCTCGACGGCGAAGGACGTGTGAAGGAAGTCACGGCGTCGTCGGGCAACTCGCCTGTCACGGGTGTGACCTATGCAGCCGGTCCTTCGAATCCAATCGGCGCAATTACGCAGGTGGTTTTTGGGTCCACGGACAGCGACAGCTTTGGCTATGACGTAAATACCGGGCGCATGACCTCATACAGTTTCTCGGTAAATGGCAACAGCGATAAGGGCACCCTGACCTGGAGCGCCAATGGCACCCTGTCGAAGCTCGCGATCACCGACAGCATTCCCGGTACGGCAGACAGTCAAACGTGCACGTATGGATATGACGATATTCAGCGAGTCTCGGGCGTGGCCTGCGGGTCGCTGTGGGTTCAAAACTTTACCTATGATGCCTTCGGCAACATCAGCAAGAGTGTCCCGAGCGGTGACGGCGGTTTGAGTTTCCTGCCGACGTATTACAGCACTACCGTCGCAAACAACAATCAGTTCGTCACGCTTCCTGGTGCGACCCCTACATACGATGCGGATGGACGCTTGCTGACGGACAATCTCAATACCTACACCTGGGACCCGAACTGGGGCACGATGACGACAGTGACGCCTTCCGGAGGATCGAAGGTGACCGCGACGTATGACGGTTTGGGTCGCATGGTGGAGAACAACGCCGGAGGGTTGTACACGCAATTTGTGTACGGACCAACAGGAACAAAGCTCGCCAAGTGCAGCGCCCAAACGCTGGTCAAGGCTTTGATCCCTCTTCCGGGAGGAGGCAAAGCGATCTACAATTCTTCTGGATTGGCGTACTACCGACACTCGGATTGGCTGGGCAGTTCTCGTGTGACCTCGACTGCCTCACAGACTTTGTATTCGAGTTCTGCATATGCTCCTTTCGGAGAGCAGTATGCAACTGCGGGAACGGCAGACGCATCTTTCACCGGTCAGGATCAGGATACGGTGGGCAACCTGTATGATTTCCCGGCACGCCGACAAAGTCCAAGCCAGGGCCGCTGGATCTCACCGGATCCTGCGGGTCTCAGTGCGGTTAGCGCAGGCAGCCCGCAAAGCTGGAATCGCTATGCTTACGCGTTGAATAACCCTTTGGCCCTGATTGACGCCACAGGACTTTCGGTCCGCCACCGCCACGGGCCGCACGCCTTCGACTGCCCGATCGACATCTCTTGCGTCGAAGATCCGTTCGGCAGTGACGACGATAGTGACGACGACGGTGACGACAGCGGTTACGGTTACGGCGACAACAGTAGCTGCGATGCTACTTGCCAGGTTCAGCAGGCGCTCTTGAACAGTCTCATGGCACTGCTAACGAACTCAAATTGCGCTGCCCTGATTGGAGGATCTTCAGCTGCAGGACAAGCAGCCGTAATTGAAGACATCGCGGGCCAGCTTTTCGGCAACCCCAACCAATTCATCCAATTTAACCCCGGTCCTGTTTCGTCAGTACCGAGCGATGCGTATGCGACAACGTTCCCGGGGCCAATATCCGTGACTCTCCCCGGCGACAGCAATCCAAGTTTAATGTCGGGAGTCCAAATTAACATCGGCCCGAACTTCTACAATCCGCCGTCGTGGGCCGCTCTCCCCCCTGGTGGCGTGGCGCAGAACCAAGAGAACGGGATTTTGGAAGAGTTCGGCCACGCGACGGGATTTCTCAACGCTCCAGCAAACCAAAGCTACGGTTACCCTAACGCTACAGGTATAATGATGGACAATTCAACCAACCTTGCGCCGCAGGCTGTCCAGAATAGCCAAAACGTTCAGGCTGCGTGCGACCAGGGCGGGAACGTGCCTACGACAACTTCGGACGTGGACGAAACGATCCAATAAGGGTAAAGACCGAAACAAGAGCGGTTTGAGGAGACGTAATGGTTACCCGCCTCGCTAGGCAATACTGGGCGCTGCTGATAGTGTGCACAATCATTGCGCTCTGGTTACCCGGGGCGACCGCAGCGCGCCCCGGCGGGTCAGCGACTGGAAGCGTCGGCGGAAGTGTTAGGCTAATTCGCGGTCTCCAGACTTTTCCTCTCGCTGGCGCGAGCCTCAAGTTGATGAGTGTCGCTGGCGAGGGGCATGAGTATCGAGCTACGACGGACGGCAACGGGAAATATACTATCGACCTCCCGCAAGGAACGTACAACATGCTCCTCGACTGGATGGGCGGTGACTGCTCGGAGATTAATCGGGCCCCCTTTAGAATTGATGCTGGCGTGCACTTAACCTTTGACTTCGTTGTAATGGCATGTCCGATCGATGACCCAGTAATTATGCGGCAACCTATCGGCGACGAGGCAAAGGAGTCTGTTAGTCCGCGCACGCCCAATCCGATGAACGTCCCCACGAGTGAACAGGCTGAGAAGTACCAGGAGCAACTCATACCCGCCCAGCAAAATCAATGGCCTGAGATTATCGTTTCTTTCGGAAAATGTGACAACCAGGTTAACGAGGTTCATTATTTCCCACTACATCAGCTGGTTATCAAACGTCCTACGAACACACCTCCGCTCGTCCCATTGAGTCTACCGGTAACGATTACTGTTGATCGATATACGCTCAGGGCAGAAGCCCTTGTCCTAGATAAGAGAAATATGATTTTTAGGGCAAGCGGTCAGGTATCGGTCTCAGACGGCGTGCAAGTTACATCCGCCCGCTCGGCTATCCTCCGTTTTTCAGGCGGCGAACCTAAGGTCGAGATTGATCAATAAACGATTGAAGCGGTTCGGACGGTAATGCTTGGCATTGCCGCGACCGAAACCCCGCGACCTTATTATCTAGCCGCCTGTCGTGAGCCGACTTCTTCGAAGTGCACCCACACGCAGAGCGCGTGCTGGACGTAGTCGATACGAACTTCCCCGGAATCCCAAGCGCGATTGACAACAGCTCCCAGCATTCCTCCGGCATGAGGTCCGGAGGCGATTTGTGCTCGCAGAAGGAAAGCAACTCCACGGTCCACTGCTGAGCTAATCCTGTCGTGTAGTTCGCCCGATGACAGAAACTCCAAAGCCGCCAACAGAGCTTCCAACCGCGTAGCTGCTGGAGCAGTTCTACCCTCCGGGTCGAAAGCCCCGTCTAATGCTGTGGCAGAACCACTATGAAATTGCTCGCGCAGAATCGAATTGCACACCTGAGCGGCATGTCGCAAAAGTTCCTCGCGCGTAACAACAGATTGCACCTGATCGGCGTAGGGCATCAGCCTGGCGGTTGCGATCAGCGCCCAGTGATCGGCAGGAACAGTGGAAAGACCAGCTCGGCTTCGCGCCAGATAGGAAAGCCCTTTTGCGGCGGCGAGCAGCCACTGCTGCGAATGGTCGGCCTCATATAGTGCGATCAGTCCGAGCGCAGCCTCGCCCGGATAATACAAGCTCTCCCAATGCGGCACGGGGCCGTTTGTTTTGCTGTATTTGCTGGTAAAGCTCCCGTCGTCTTTCTGCAGGAACAGCACAAAACGCCCGAGAGCTTGCAAGTCTTCCAAAGATACAGAATTCGGATCGATCTGCCTTTCAGCTGCCAGGGCGACTAGTCCGAGACCGGCCCCGCCCAAGTCTGCGAATTGGTGGTCAGGATCTTCAGCTAACGGTTTGGACCATACGACCAGCTGATCGGGACGGGCCCCGGGTCCTAGGTAGTTCTGTCGTAGATATTTCGCTGCCCGAATCAGCGTTTGTCTCGCCTTGGGGTCCGGGTGAGCGCGATTTGCCATCGCCAGAGCGTACATCGCTCCTTCGTGGCGAATAATGTCGTACGAAGCAGCCACGCGACCACTGCCGATTTCCACCCTGTAGGCGAACTTGCCATCAGGGCCACAGGCGCGTTCAAGATAGTCGGTCGCCAGCTCAATCGCGTGACTAACATCAGCTTTCGAAGGGGCCTGACGATCGTTACTAGTGGGTGCTTGCGAACCAGCCATCTGTCGAGTGAAGAGAAGGAAAAACAAGAAAGCGGTCACTACGGCTAATTTGTGCAGAGCGGCTATTTCCGCTAATTCCGATTTCCGAAATGCCATGTCGCGCATATAATTTCAGCCTAACTAGCGGGCCATGAAATCGTACCTGAATTACCGTCGAGAAGAAAAGATCGAGCGAGGCTTTACGCTGCTGGAGTTGATTGTTGCGGCTACGCTCTTAGCTGTTCTGACGATGATGGCATTCCCGCTCGCTCGTGTCAGCATTCAACGCGAGAGAGAAAGGGAACTCCGTCGAGCTTTATGGACGATGCGAGAGGCAATCGACCGCTACAAAGATGCCGCTGATCGGGGAGCATTTCAGATAAAAGTGGATACAAATGGCTATCCACCCGACCTGGATACCCTTTACAAAGGAGTTGAAGCGCAAGGCGGTAAGAAATTGCGTTTCCTCCGGTCTATCCCTGTTGATCCCATGACAAATGGCAAGGATTGGGGACTGCGTTCGATGCAAGACGATTCTGATTCTGATTCGTGGGGCGGCCAGAATGTTTTTGACGTTTACACGAAATCGGAACGCACGGCGCTTGACGGAACGAAGTATAAAGACTGGTGATGTTCGGAAACTTGCAAAGCGCGGCGTAGATTTTGGATGGTTTTGCTTTAGCAGTTGGCGAAGTGTTGCGGGAAACTCGGGTTCTCAGGGCGGACAACGTGCGAACTCTTGCGTTTGTTGACCGAGCTAATCACGTTAGAAAGAGCGCAGCATGGCGAACTTTGTGTCTCTTGTTGGTTCTCCAATGCCTGATAACACCGCTTTGCTTGGCTTCTCAGGCGAAGGCGCAGCAATCTTTGCACCTTGGTCACGAACTTCGCAAGGCGATGCGAGTTCCGATTAGTTTTGAGGTGAACGTCGGCCAAATCGAGCCCAACGTACGTTATGTCGAGCGTAATCCCCACTATGATCTTTTTTTGAAATCTTCAGAGGCAGTTTTCAAGCTGACGACTCCGGGGCAAGGAACGAATGCCGACTGCGGCTCTCGTGTTGGTAAACCCGCTCCAAGAGCGATGGGGGCCTCTCCTGTTCCAAACGCTCTGCAATGTCTTAACGATTCATCATCCGCAACATTGCGGCTTCACTTGGTTGGAACAACACACAACGTGTCTCCTGAGGGGGTTAAGCCGGTCGCTTCGTACAGCAATTACCTAATCGGCAACGATCCGCGCAAGTGGCGCATGCACGTGCCCCATTTTGCCGAGGTGTGGTATCCGAGCGTCTATCCGGGAGTTGATCTGGTCTATCACGGAAACGATGGACGGTTGGAATATGACTTTGTGGTTGCTCCGCATGCGCGAGCAGATCGAATTGCGTTTTCTATTGATGGCATCGATACGAAATCGCATCTGCGGCAGGATGCCAACGGCGATTTGGTCATTTCCGTTGGCGAGCAGCATATGCTCGTTCAAAAACCACAACTCTACCAGGGCCAGTCTTGCCTGAAGGATGTTGGCCACGATACTTGTCACGCGATTGATGGGGGCGAGTTCGTTGTCCGTCAGCTTAGTAGTGCTGAGACGCAGATCAGTTTCGCCCTGCCGCGTTACGATCATTCCCAAACGCTTGTTATCGATCCCGTGGTCGCGTTTTCGACGTTCTTGGGTGCTGGAGGCGGACCGGAGGCGATGACCCTAGATTCCGCAGGCAACATTTATATGGTGGGAAGCACGGCTTCAACAACTTTGCCGGTCAGCGCAGACGCCTTTCAGAAGAATCTTGCCGGCAACTCCAACCTTTTCATCATGAAGCTTAATAACGATGCTTCCGAAATCCTTTATGCGACATACCTGGGAGGTAGCTCAACCGATTATGCCGGGGGAATTGCACTTGATTCAGCTGGCAGCATATATGTCACCGGGCAGACCTACTCAACCGACTTCCCTTTGATGCATCCGTTCCAGTCGCAGAATTCGAGTGCATCGGCTTTCCTGTCGAAGCTCAGCCCGGACGGTTCGAGCTTGGTCTATTCCACATACCTCGGGGGAAGCCCTCCGACAAGTTCGGCAAATGGAATCGCGGTCGACGCCAGCGATGAGGCCACTATAGTGGGCTACACGTACGATACGAACTTTCCAACGGTAAACGCATTCCAGCCTCAGCATGCAAATGACAACGGCGATACCGACGCTTTCGTGACGAAATTTGCGGCAGACGGAGCTTCACTCGTCTTTTCGACATACCTGGGAGGAAATTCGGGAGATTTGTCGGCTGGATTGACGCTTGATCCTTCAGGAAATATCTACCTGACAGGAATCACCGCCTCTTCAGATTTTCCAGTCACACCCGGAGCTTATCAGACAACACCCAGTTCAACTCCCGGAGCAGGGAACAGCTTTCTCTCCGAGTTTAGTCCGACCGGAAGCATTGTCTATTCCACCTACGTTCCAGGCGGCCAAACGACAGCAATTGCGGTGAATTCATCTGGCAATGCATTTGTGACCGGCTCTGCCTCAAAAGCGCTCCCGGTCACGGCGGGAGCGTTTCAAACATCTGAGGTTGGTGCAGATGCGTTCGTTACAGAATTCAATAGCACAGGCTCGGGACTGATCTACTCGACGTTTCTTGGAGGAGACGACGTAGACACCGCAAACGCCATTGCCCTCGATTCTTCCAACAACGTGTACGTGACCGGCCAGACATCATCGTTGAACTTTCCGCTGAAGCTTCCCGTACAAACCACCCTATATAGCGGGGTTCCCGACTCGTTTGTGTCAGAACTGAACAGCACAGGTTCCGCACTGCTCTTCTCCACTTTTCTTGGCGGCGGAGCCGAAACGGGTTCCGGTTCTCAACAGGGAACTGCGATTGCGGTTGATAGTGCTGGGAATATCTATGTTGGCGGAGGGACGGACGAGCCAGATTTTCCCATTGTGAATGCCTTCGTGCCGACCCTCAACGGATTTGCGGATGGCTTCCTGGCAAAATTTGTGAATGAGCCTGCCCCAGCGGTCGGGCTAAATCCGACGAGCATTTCGTTCAGCCCTGTTGTAGTGAACAGCGTGAGCACCCCACAGACGATTACAGTAACGAATGTGGGTACAGCTCCTCTCTCCGTCTCTGCTATCACTGCCAGCGGGGGTTTTTCGCAGAGCAACAATTGTGGCTCTGCTATCGCGGTCAACTCTAGCTGCTCAATTCAGGCCACTTTCGCGCCGACGTTTTATGCGTCGATCGCTGGAACAATTAGTATTGCGAGCAACGCGACGCTGTTTCCTGAAGTCGTGCAGCTTTCTGGAACGGGCCAAGATTTTATTTTTGAGGGAACGCCAGGCATTGCGACCGTTTCTCCCGGACAATCTGCGGCCGTTTCCTTGAGTCTGGAACCGGAGGGCGGCTTTGCGCAGCAGGTTTCGCTATCGTGTAGTGGAGCGCCACCGGGCTCAACTTGCACGGTCTCACCATCCACGGTGACCTTGAACGGCACGGCTACCGTAAACGCCACGGCTACTATTATTACGACGGGACCAAGTTCAGCGTTTCGTTTTCCCGGTTATACGGCCCCGATCGACGGGTTGCTCTGCCTGTCTTTGCTAGGTCTTTTCTTGGGTGCTGTTGGAGCAAAAAATCGTTGGGCTATCCGAACGGCAGTTGCTACGATCTTAGTTCTAGGCTTATTCACGGGTGCTTGCGGGGGCGGAGGGGGCGGAGGTGGTGGTACAACCACGCCAGGTGGAAGCTACAACATAATAATAACGGCAGCGTCCGGCAGCGACAGCCATAGTCTGGAATTCTCTTTGACGGTCAATTGAAAGATTCGGGCGTTGCCAGCCTTCGTGGTGAGCTTGTTCTTGCACAAATCATTTGCAAATCAGACTGTTGGTTTTCCATACACTTAGACGTTCTAATTTTGCTGTCCGTGCG
>JASHOT010000355.1 GCA_030040965.1 Candidatus Sulfotelmatobacter sp.
AATTTGATTGGATTCATCCTTTATTTTGTGTTCCGAGGGCCTCTCCTTGGGCCTTGCAGTTCCTGTGGCAAGCCTATTCGAGGGGGAGAAGCATTCTGCTCACACTGCGGATGCTCGCAGGGTTCCAGTATCGGACGCATCACCGCTGACAATCGCACAATCTGAAGTAAAAAAGGTGGTAATAACCTTGCATCGCACAAAACGGAGGACGGTATGAAACGTGAGCGCGCCTTACAGGTAGTGTTGGTGTTGGTGGGCTTGTTTTATTGCTTTTGGGGCTATCTCCTGTTCGACGATCTGTGGCACTCTAGGTGGCTTAGCGGTCATAGTGACGTCATGCCGATGTTCCTGAGCCTTAACACGGCGCTTGGGGTCTGTCTGTTGGTGGCCGTTAAGCAGCCGGCCAAGCATCGTTTGATGATCGCCTATGGGGCGTGGTCAAGCCTCGCCCATGGGATCACGATGACAATCATGTCTGCGCAGGCCGTGGCGCACGGGATGCACAGGAAGGATAGCCCCCAGGACATTCTGATCTTTGGCGTGATTGGAGTCACGCTGCTTGCACTCCTCCCGGCAAAACAAGCATCACCGGCCGGCGCCTATCGGTGAGCCGCGCTTCGCCGAACGCTAGGGGAATGAACTCCAATCTGCTGGAAGTATTCCAGCAAATCGGTGCGGCGACGGTTAAGCATCAGCAGCGTTTATAAATCATCAGTTTTTCTAAAGAAATCTGTCCCTAACCCCACCGCGAAGAATCAGCGACTTGCCGAGCCAGAGAGTGAGTGCGGCGCTGGGGGTTTTACTAACGCTGCCGAAGCGCCTTGTGGACTGTCGCGGTCGATATCTCTAACTGCGCCGCGATTTGGCGAATGGATGCGCCTGACGCACGGAGGCGGGTAATACGGTCGCGATCCAAAGTGAGAGTCGGGCGACCCAACGTTTTGCCTTTGAGTTTTGCATTCCGTAGCCCGGCCCTGACTCGCTCCCTGATTAGGTCGCGCTCCAACTGAGCAACGGCGGACACGATCGTGAACAGCGCCTGGCCGAGAGGGCTGGTGGTGTCGATGTTTTCCTGATAGCTGATGAACTGGACACCCAGCGAGCGGAACTCTTCTAATGCCAGTAGCAAATGTTTGGTCGATCGGGCAAACCGATCGAACCTCCATACCAGCACAGCGTCAAGTTGCCGCTTCCGGGCCGCTGCCATCAACTCGTTCAGCTGCGGCCGAGAGTCCTTTGCGCCCGACTCGCCGACATCAACAAACTCTCGGACTATCACGAAATTCCTAGCCGTGCAGAAGCCCCGAAGGTCGCGAAGCTGAAGCTCGCAACTTTGGTCTTTCGTGCTGACTCGGGCGTAGATTCCGACTCGTGCCCTCGAATCCATAATTATTCACCTCGCGCGGCGCATTCCCAACGTGTGTTCTGCTCGTTCAAGGCGATATCCCTGCGGGCGACCCGGACTGTTTGCCTATTCCCCTGCGCGAACAGGACGTCTTGACCGTCAACCCGCTCAACCACGGCGATTCCCAGTCCGAGCAGTGCTACACGGTCACCCGTTCGCAGCGTCCGCTCTGATCCGCGGCGGACGTAATACTGCCTGCGGCTACTGATCACGTAGTCCAGCCCCGCCGCGTCGTAGCCTGAGCCGTTCTTCCACAACGCAACGCGATCGTGATTGCACAGGACAGTTCTGCGACCGTTGCGGTGCTATTCACCAACCCGCCGAGTCTGGCGGTGTAGTACAGTCCGCGATTCGCGAAGAGCCGAAGCAAGACGTAGTTTAGAAACCCAACCCGGCAACGATGATTACGATGGCCCATGACTGACGGGGATTGAGCAAGTGCCAGTTGTCGATGAAGCGGTTCGGCAAGAGGGGATAGATGACGAAGCCGATGAGTCCAAGCAGTACGGCACCACGAACTTCACTCGGAGTAAGGTCTCCCGCGAATTTTTGCAACTCGGTTTTCCATGCCAGTAGCATGGTCATGAGGATTGCCGAAGCTACAGGCGTGAATAGGTGCCCTTGACCGATCAAGACCCCGAGAACGAACGTGACGATCAAAGCTACTGAAGTCGTCATTTCCAGCGAACGCTCCACCAACAAGCTGCGCCCATTGATGTATGCGACGAGAACAAATGCGCCCGCCAGAGAGACGGCGAATTGAGCGGATACAAGCGCCGTGAGGGTCCCTAGCAGAGCAGTGATCGCGAATGTGCGGACGCCAGTTTCTTTGTGGGCCCACGCCCGCTCGAAGCCGACAAGCAGACCCACGCCCAAAGCAATCGCAATCTTGATCGCCACTTCAGACGGAGGAAAGATCATTTCGCCAATGGTATACCGAGATGTCGTCTCGTAAAACGATCACCCCGCAAACCACTGCGAATGTGGCGACCATCGGCAGCACGAGAGGCACTGCGTTTCAGTCCACTGATGAAGGCAGGCAGGGCAGACGCCTCCGGTGTCGAAAGGTGTTCCATTCATGACCGCACTCGCAGAACCATTTGTCTTCTTTGCGCGGCGACCAGCCGCAGAGCGGGCAGCGGATCTTCCTGAAAATGTTCAGTGTGTCAATCAATGAGAAACTTGGACTTCAACCGTCTTGACACATCCGCGTAATACAGAGCGTGGCCGGACCGTTGAAAGCATCGGAGGACGCCACCGAACGTGTCCAAGAACGACGCGAGACTTATCAAACCCATCGAAACCCGCCACAAAAGGACGTAACGGCCAGAGATTCCCCAGGCGATACGCACTCCGTGCTCGCTTTCTTGCATATGGCATGTTGGCAGGTCGGCGCGGCAGCTCCTTCTGGTAAGATATGGGCTACTTCAAATCCGCGATCAGAAAATCGAGACAACCTTCTTGCCGAGCGGCAAATGCAGCTAGGCGAGCGACTGCCGGAGGTATCCCGCCACGTCGCCGATGAAGCGGTGCACTGATACTTCTGCTATCCGGTGGCCGGCAATTGCATTCATCGTCTTTGCCACCGTACCGAAGGCGGCTTGTAAACTCCGGAGAAATCCAACTGCGTTTCGCTCGCCGTCAGCGGGTACACGGCAAGTTTTCCCTTCATGAGCGGGAAGAAGCGCGGCATGGTCACCGCTTCCCATTCCAACTGCAGCGTCGTCGTAGGAGTTGAAGTGGGACGAGCTACTTTCTCCTCGACGCTCCTCACGACGATTTTGATGTCGGTCTTCACTCCAATACCGCCAAAATCGACGTGCAACTCCGAGGCTACCGACTGTGCCCTGGAGGTAGCAGTCTTGGTAGCCGACTGGAACAAGGTGAGCGCATTTCGCTTCATCGCATCGCGGACGAGCGGGTAGGGATGGTTTACGTAGTCGTAGCAGCGAATTTCACGCCCTTTGTTTGCTCACGGCACCACCCGGATTCGTCATCGAACTCGGAGTCAGGCAACTTTACCACAGCGCCACCCTTGTCCAAGTTACAGCCGTTCATGAGAAATATTCGACCTGCCCTTTGATGCGACACGTTTACCGCAAAGGCCGTTTCTAACGCAATCACGACGAGTTTTCTGTATGATGACTACCGCCCGCATTAGACCAGGCAGGCAGGGCTCGACCGCAAGCGAGTGAATGTGCGCGAGTGAGGAGGCCCGATGTCTCAGATCGATGTCCCGTTATCGCGCTCAGGTTTCGGACAGACGCACCGCGTAGACAACTGGTGGATACAGCCGCTCGCAGTGTTCCTGGGGTTGGCTGGGTTCATTGTTTATGCGACTTGGGCAGCCTTCCAAGGGCAGCATTTCAGGTTTGGACCGTATCTCTCACCTTTTTATTCGCCGGAACTGTTTGGCGATCCTCATCAAGGTTGGTTTGGTACGAGGCCAAGCTGGATCCCCGCTTGGGTTACCGGGGCAATACTCATCCTTTGGGCGCCGGGCGGCTTCCGGGTCACGTGCTACTACTATCGCGGAACCTATTACAAAGCTTTTTGGGCGGACCCTCCATCCTGCACTGTGGGAGAACCGCGAAAGAAGTACCTCGGCGAGCGAGCCTTTCCTCTGATCCTGCAGAATATCCACCGCTATTTTCTTTACCTGGCATTAGTGTTCCTCATCATTCTGGCCCGAGACGTATGGAACGCATTCTGGTTCGACGGACGGTTTGGCGTGGGACTCGGTACTCTCGTTTTGATGACAAACCTCGTGCTGCTCAGCTGCTATACCTTCAGTTGTCACTCACTACGTCACCT
The DNA here is from genome assembly GCA_030040965.1 of Candidatus Sulfotelmatobacter sp. Classification (GTDB taxonomy): domain Bacteria; phylum Acidobacteriota; class Terriglobia; order Terriglobales; family Acidobacteriaceae; genus Sulfotelmatobacter. Next base: position 4,220 of record JASHOT010000355.1, read on the forward strand.
CGTCGGCGGTTTTCGCGATCGGTTCTCGGGAGCTCCCACGCGTAGGCGGGTTTACGACTGCGTGAGTTGCCTTAACCTGCGCCACATGTTGTTCGCCTGGTGCAGCCTTTTCACGGTGGCATTCTCCGATCTTTACGTGCGAATGTGCTCGATGGGCGTGTGGCGCGATTGGAGGATCGTTTAGTGGCCGAGTACATTCCCCATGAGCACGACGTTCTTGTCATTGGTGCGGGAGGAGCCGGCCTGCGTGCCGCGGTTGAGGCTTCAGCAGCCGGAGCAAGGGTCGCTGTGATTTCAAAATCTCTGCTGGGCAAAGCGCACACTGTGATGGCCGAGGGCGGCATCGCGGCGGCGATGGGAAATGTCGACGATCGGGATAACTGGCGCGTCCATTTTGCCGATACTATGCGCGGCGGCCAGTATCTGAGCAACTGGCGGATGGCAGAGTTGCATGCCAAGGAAGCGCCGGCACGCGTCCGCGAACTGGAAGCATGGGGTGCGCTTTTCGACCGCACTCGCGATGGTCAGATTTTGCAGCGTAATTTTGGTGGTCATCGATATCCGCGCCTCGCCCATGTCGGTGACCGCACGGGTCTCGAGATGATTCGCACGTTGCAAGACCACGGAATCCACCTAGGCCTGGACGTTTTCATGGAGCACACGATCGTTCGGCTGCTAAAACATGGCGAACAAATCGCTGGTGCGTTTGGGTATGACCGCGAACGTGGACGATTTCACGTGTTCCGTGCCAAGGCGGTGGTTCTAGCCACGGGAGGGATTGGAAGGGCTTACAAGATCACCAGTAACAGCTGGGAATACACGGGGGACGGTCATTCGCTCGCCTATCACGCGGGCGCTGCGCTGATGGATATGGAATTTGTGCAGTTTCATCCGACGGGAATGATCTGGCCGCCAAGTGTGCGAGGCATTCTGGTCACGGAAGGAGTCCGCGGTGAAGGAGGAGTGCTTAGGAACAGAAACGGCGAGAGGTTCATGTTCAAGGACATTCCTCCGCTCTACGTCAGCCAAACCGCCAATTCCGAGGAGGAAGGCTGGCGCTACACGCAAGGCGACAAAGAGGCAAGACGGCCTCCCGAATTGCTGACGCGCGACCATGTTGCCCGTTGCATCCGACGGGAGGTGCGGGAAGGACGCGGCAGCCCTCACGGTGGTGTTTTCCTAGACATCGCATGGATCAAGGAACGAATTCCGAATGCTACCGAATACATAAAGAAGAAGCTGCCCAGCATGTATCACCAGTTCAAGCAGCTTGCTGACATCGACATTACGCAAGAGCCAATGGAAGTGGGCCCGACGACTCATTACATGATGGGAGGTGTCCGGGTGGGCGCTGATTCCCAAATGTCAGACGTTCCGGGCCTGTTTGCAGCCGGGGAGTGCGCCGCAGGTTTGCACGGTGCTAATCGATTGGGGGGAAATTCTCTTTCTGATCTCCTGGTTTTCGGACAGCGTGCCGGAGAATTTGCGGCGGCTTTCGCAAAGAAGAACTCGTTTGGCAACGTCGAAAGTGCTGACCTCAAATCTGCAGAGGATTGGGCCCTTCAACCGTTCGATCAAAAAGGTTCCGATAATCCCTATGCCGTACAACACAAGTTGCAAGAAGTGATGCAGGACCTGGTGGGAATCGTCCGGCAAGAGGGGGAGATGATACAAGCTCTCGAGCGGCTGCGTGAGTTGAAAGCTGCGAGCGAGCGCGTGAGCGTCGATGGCAATCGGGAATACAACGGGGGGTGGCATACAGCGCTCGACCTGCACCATCTGATAACGGTGTCGGAAATTGTGACCCGGGCTGCTCTGGAACGGAAAGAAAGCCGCGGCGCTCATTTCCGCGACGATTTTCCGGAGAAGGATAAACAGTTCGGCTCATTCAACATTGTTGCGCGAAAAGGAGTCGACGGATCCATGCAGTTCTCCCGTGAACCGATACCTCCCATGAGAGCGGATTTGCAGCAAATCATAGAGGAGATGAAGTAATGGCAACGGCCACGTTTCGCATCTGGCGCGGAGAGAGGAGTTCCGGACAGTTTCGCGACTACACAACGGAAGTTGCGGCGGGTATGGTGGTGCTCGACGCGGTCCACCAGATCCAGGCAGAACAGGCCGTCGACCTCGCCGTTCGTTGGAATTGCAAGGCTGGCAAATGCGGCTCCTGCTCGGCCGAAATCAATGGCATGCCGAAATTAATGTGCATGACTCGACTCAACACGCTCGCACTCGATAAGCCGGTTACTATTGAACCGATGAAGGCGTTTCCGCATGTAAGAGACCTGGTCACCGACGTATCGTGGAATTACGAAGTGAAGCAGCGGATCCCGATGTTCAAGCCACGACCTCCTGACGCTCCGGATGGCACTTGGCGCATCGCCCAGGAAGATGTCGAACGAGTGCAGGAATTTCGCAAGTGCATCGAGTGCTATCTCTGCCAGGACGTTTGCCACGTTTTGCGCGAGCATCAGATGCACGAACAGTTCATCGGCCCGCGGTTTCTGGTCTATGCGGCTGCCTTGGAAATGCACCCGCTCGATGTGGGCGACCGAGTTCAGGATCTCCGAACGCAATTCGGCATCGGCTTGTGCAACATCACCAAGTGTTGTACGAAGGTGTGTCCCGAAGGCATCACGATCACCGACAACGCGATCATCCCGCTCAAGGAGCGCGTTGTCGATCGCTTCTTCGACCCTCTCTCGAAGTTGTTCCGAATTTTTGCTGGCAGGAAGACCTAGGAGGCTGTTATGCATTTCGATCTGAAATCCATTTCCGTGCAGAGCATACCCGAAGCGCTCGCAAAGGTGGAGCGCTACCGGCTCTTGAACGAGCCAACTCTCGCAGAAAGTATTTGCCTCGATGTCCTGGCTATTGTGCCCGACCATCAGCAGGCCCTGATCTCGCTCCTACTCGCGAGAACCGATCAATTTGACTTGCAGCTGCTGGCGAAATCAGCTCAGGAAATTCTTACTCGAATAGAGGGTGACTACGAGCAGGCTTATTACGCCGGCATCATCTGGGAGCGTTTAGGGCACGCCCGAATTCGTGCGGGCGGCAGTGGAGGCGGTGCGGCCGCATATCACGCTTTGCGAGAAGCGATGGCTCATTATGAGCACGCGATCGAGTTTGCTTCACCGGGCAACGACGACGCCATTCTCCGATGGAATACTTGCGCGCGTGTGATCATGCAGAATCCGAACATTTGGCCATTGCCCGACGAAGATCCTGCGCAGTCGTGGGTGCACGACGAGGCTGGTTCCAGGATCGCGGACGCTTAGACGTGCACCTTACATCAACTCCGCGATAAACGTTCGCGCCACCTCTGTTGGTACGCGTGGTTCTGCGTGCACCAGCGCACCCGCATTTAGAACCGGTTCGGAAGCGTGCAATGCGGGCAAATCGGTGCGCTCGAAGAATTTCCCAATGGGAATCTCGTCGCCCCAGATCAGAGATCTCTCCATCGCCGCCATCCAATCTGCCGGATCGTAAGCAGAATCATCTTCGAGCTTTTTCACCCGCGGACGGAACCATTGATAGGTATTGTCATGGTTGTAGGTAACGCACGGGCTGAAGACATCGAGGAATGAGAATCCTTTGTGCTGGATGCCCTGCTTGATCAACTCGGTGAGATGCTTCTGTTCTCCGCTGAAACCGCGAGCTATGAAAGTGGCGCCGGCAGCTAGAGCCAACGAGATGGGATTCACCGGTGATTCGATGTTGCCGAAGGGCATGCTTTTCGTTTTCATCCCGACCCGGCTGGTGGGAGACGTCTGTCCCGTGGTGAGACCGTAAATCTGGTTGTCCATGACGATGTAGAGCAGATCGACATTTCTGCGCATCGTGTGCATGAAATGATTACCGCCGATGCCGAAACCGTCGCCATCGCCGCCGGTCACCATGACCGTCAAATCATGATTCGCCAGCTTCACCCCAGTGGCAACAGCGAGCGCGCGCCCATGCAGTGTGTGCATCCCGTAGGTGTTGATGAAGCCGGGAAAGTTCGACGAGCAACCGATACCACTGATCGTGACCACGTCGTGGTTCGGTATCTGCAGTTCGACCAACGCCTTCTCCACCGCAGCTAGAACGCCAAAGTCGCCACATCCTGGACACCAGTCGGGATCAACTTTGCCTTTCAGATCCGCCATCGTTACTCGCCACTGCGGTGCTAGCGCTGTTGCCATGATTTCGTCTCCTCACACTGGAATCTCATCAAACGCCTTCCCTGTACAAGCCATTCCTCAAACCAGAACCTCATGTGCAGGCACGGACAGCTTCGTCTTGCCGCCCAACTGTTCCTGGACGGCATCAACGATGTGGTGAGGCATAAAAGGCTCTCCATCGTATTTTCGAATGTAGCCGTCTGGGACGAAGCTGGTCTCGCTCCGCAGGTAGCGCGCAAACTGACCGCTGTAGTTGTTCTCAACGATGATGGTGTGGCGTGCGTTTTTTAGGATGTCGACGATCGCCTCGCCGTGCAGCGGCACTAGCCAGCGAATCTGCAGTTGATTGGCTACAATCCCCTGATCAGTGAGAATCTCGCAGGCTTCCTCAATCACTCCTTTTGTCGATCCCCACCCGATGAGCGTGACATCGGCGTCGCGTGGCCCCCACAATTCGGGTGGGGGAACGGCGGCCGCAATGCCTTCCACCTTGCGCATGCGCTTTTCCATCATGGCGCGGCGTTTGGTCGGGTTGGTGAACTCGTCGCTGATCAGGACGCCGTCCTCATCGTGTTCATCGCTGGCCGCGGTGTGGGTGTAGCCAGCCACTCCGGGAATGGCGCGTGGCGAAATTCCGCTGTCGGTGATCTTGTAGCGTTTGTAGCCGCCGTTGGTGTTTGCGTCAGGTGCCGTGATCAGGTCGCCACGATCGATCGCGGGCGCGAAATCAAGGTCTTTTGGATCGACGCTGAGTCTGCCTTCGGACAGCAACAGGTCACTGAGTACAATGCCTGGGCATTGAAAACGGTCGGCGAAGTTGAAGATCTCGGCAATGATTTTGAAGCTGTCCCCGATATCCAGAGGACACGCAATCACTCGTGGATAGTCACCGAACGCCGCGCCCAGTATCTGCCATAGATCGCCCTGCTCGGTCTTTGTCGGGACGCCCGTAGATGGTCCGGCGCGCTGACAATCGATTACAACCACGGGCGTTTCCATCATGGCTGAGAGACCGAGGCCCTCGCTCATGAGGGCAAACCCTCCACCGGAAGTGGCGCACATCGAGCGCACTCCGGCATGGGCAGCACCGATCGCCATGTTCACAACTCCAATCTCGTCTTCCACTTGTCGCACCATGATGCCGGCCTTGCGGGCGTGCGCTGCCATCCAGTGCAGAACACCAGTTGAAGGGCTCATGGGATAAGCGCAGTAGAATTTCACGCCCGCCGCTGCTCCACCCATAGCCATTGCTATATTCCCGCTTAATACGGCATATCGGTTCTCAGTCATTGGAAGTGGCCAGGCGAATGGCTTGAAATTCGCCGAGGCATACTCATAGCCCGCGTGCGCAATACCAACGTTTTCGGAAACAACTGCATCGCCCTTCTTTTTGAACTGTTCAGTTAGCACTTCCTCCAGAGCCTGAAAGTCGATGCCTGTCATGCTGAGCGCCGCTCCGACTGCTAGCGTATTCTGCGCAACTTTGTTCCGTGTGATGTCAGCGAGCTTTGAAACTGGAAGCGGACACAGCTGAACGCCCTCTGCCGCAGAACCCGGCTTGATCGTATCGGCGTTGTAAAGGCAGGACGCACCATCGCTGAGCAGGCCGAGATGCCGGTCGATTGCATCCTGATTCAACGGAATCAGCAGGTCAATACGGTTGCCCATGTTCGTGACTTTTTCTGGACCGGTGCGAATCGTTAGAAACGTGTGTCCTCCCCGAATGATTGACTGGTAGGCGTTGTAGGCGTTCAGATGCAACCCGCGGCGACTAAAGATTTTCGCGAAGATGTCGCCCGGAGTGGCGACGCCCTGTCCTGCCGCCCCGCCAATACCGATGGCAAAAGTACGCTTCATAGCGGTCTCCTAGCCGGGATAAGCTCCCGTTATGTAGCCGTCTAACTCCTGAATGGTTTGCGCCTGGCCCGTGATGATCCACTTCACCAGATCACCGATCGATACCACACCAACCACCGTGTCATCTCGTAAAACCGGCAGATGGCGCAAACGATGCTTGGTCATGATGACCATACACTCATCCACAGTGTGTCGCGCGCTCACGAAGACGACCGGGTGGGTCATGATCTCGCTGACGTGCGTTTCCCTTCGAGGAATGTCCCATCAGGATCACTTTGCGCGCGTAGTCGCGTTCCGACACAATACCAACAAGGCGTTTCTCGGCAATCACCAGCATGGCACCGACACTGAATAGCGCCATCTTTTCGATCGCTTCATAGACAGAGTCATCCGGCCCCACGGATAAAACCCGGTTCTCTTCTTTGCTCTTCAGAAGCGTCTCAACGGTATCGGAAAGTTTCACGCGGCCCTCGCTCTCACTTGCCGGTTCTTGGATCCCAAACCGGACTACCTTTTCGGATCACGGAAAGTAAACGTCATTTCACCCTTGGCAACGTCCCGAGCCAGGATCACTTCCGACTCCTCCTGCTTCACCCTGGACCCGGTAAATGAAATCTGATCGCCCTTAGCGAACGTAACCCCGATCTCGTCCTCGAACGGCTTGGGACACATGTAGAGAACAATAGTTCCGCTGCCATCTTTAAGGATGAGCTGGATGAAGTCCTTGCGTGTCCCGAAACTTAAGACCTTGACGTCGTCCACGACTCCATTGGCCTTCGTCTCGGTTTGGAGATCGTACTTGAGTGGGGCGGCGGAACCCTTCGGAGGCCCTTGTTGACTGAAGCAAGAAACGCAACAGACGAGAAGGATTACGGCAGCTGACACAGACTTAACGCTCACCCGTCGTGGTAAGCGGTGGTTGGCAGCAGATAGCATGGCATCTCCTCAACGATTACCGAGAACCCGTCGTTGAGGCGAGATGCCAACCTGTCTTCGGCCCGCGCCCGAGAAACACGTTCGGCGGTTCTCGGGATTGTTCGCTAGCTGCGTTACGATTAAGCCGTGCCTTACACGTTCCAGGAAGACAAAGGAATCCTACACCCAATTCTGCCCGCCGACTAGCGGTGTCACTAGATTCCCCCGCTGATTGGTCGGACGAGTTGCTGTACGACCAGAAGGATGAACCTCCGAGATTGAGAAACCCGAGAGGCACTCGCGACGCATCATCGCGATCGACTATTGGGATCACCAATCCTATGGTTTTTCCTGACATCTACGACGACGGCAAGTTGTTCTGGGTTATTCGAGAGTACTACTGGGATCCCACGTTACGATGCGTGAGAACACAGATGCAGAGTACCGGATTCATTAGCTGTTCGGATACCAAGCGACTGATCTGCCGCAAGTCAGATTGGCATCTTTACGAGCCCGGCGTCATGGGATATCTGGCACACAATCCGCACACAGAATCGAAGTGAAGACTTGAGTGAGCTTGACGAGTGGGCTCGTACTCAGCAAAACTCTGTACCAGCCACCCGTGCCACATCTCGAAGGGAGAAGTGATGGCACGGTTTCAGAATGGATGGCTTCGCAAGAAGCATCGCAAATCCGGGGAGGTCTGGTTATTTTGCTACCGCCAGCGGCGTCAATCGGATGGCAAGTGGGTGGAGGCCACGCCCATTCGCGTGGGCTCTCTCAAGGAGTTTCCTAGCGAGGAAACCGCCTGGCGGCGAGTGGAGGAACTCAGACTGAACCCCAATCAATCAACGTTTGGTGTTAGCCCGCAAGCAACATTTGGTCAGCTTGCGGCGCACTACATGCAGCACGAACTCCCGGAGAACCAGGACAATGCCACAATCGAGAAAGCGTATTCGACGATCCTCAAGTATCGGCGCTATCTCAAACGTTGGGCCTTGCCCCGCTGGGAGAAGATTCCAGCACTCACCGTCGAACCCATCGAAGTCGAGGATTGGCTCAAGGCGATAAGGAAAGAACATAGCCTTGAAAACTCAACCCTAGTAGAGATCCGGAAAGTCATGAACTTGGTCTACAAGCATGGGCAAAGATTCGGGCTCCTTCCTCGTTCCGAAGAGGGAAACCCTATTCATTTTGTCCGACAATCGTCCAAGAGTGACTTCGAGCCAGTAATTCTCACCCTGCCCCAGGTACTCGATATCTTCGACAATCTGGATCTGATGCGCCGCACCATGGTCTTGACGGACGCGGCCACGGCGTTGCGGGTCAGCGAAATTCTGGCCCTCATGTGGAAAGATCTGGATTTCGCGGGACAGCTGATACGGGTGCGCCGGGCTTACGTGTACCGTCGTTTTGGAGCTCCGAAATCGAAAGCCTCGAAGGCCCCGGTTCCGATGCATCCTCTGCTGGCGGCACATCTGCTCGCTTGGCGTCAGGAAACGCTTTATGCCTCCGACGAAGACTTGGTTTTCCCGAGTCTTCGCGCCAAGGGCACCAAGCCTCCCGCGGCCAACATGCTGGTTGCAGATTACCTGCGCGTGGCCGCCAAGAAGGCGGGAGTTGTGGCTCCGCCACGCACTTTCGGATTCCACACGTTCCGGAGGACGCTGGCTTCGGTCTTGGTCAAGATGAAGGTCGATCCAAAGTTGGTGCAGGAAATGCTTCGGCACCAAAACCTGAAGACGACCCTTGAGGTCTACGCGAAGGCGGTGACCGAAGACAAGCTCGAAGCCCAGGGAATGTTCTTGGAGTTGCTGTTCCGCGGTTAGGAAGGCGGCTGAACCAAACCCGGTCAAGAGCCTGGAGAAAACGGCTCCGGTAACGGGGTTGGTGCAGTAGTGCGGGCAACTGCGGGTAAACTGCGGGTAACACGGAAATTGAAAAGTAGAGTTAACTGCTTTGAAATGTGGTGGCCAGGGACGGAGTTGAACCGCCGACGCCAGCCTTTTCAGTGTTGGTTTATGTTGTAGTTTGAACGACTTACGTGACTCTAGGTGGCCGCCTAAGTTCTTGAAAAGTCGTTAGAGGACGCAGCGATCATGGGTTGAGATCGCGGGTTCAGAAACTCAAGGGCTTGCGCACGCTTTGGGTTCGGTCCGATCAAAGCCTTTTCACCTTGTGACTCTTTTTCTCCCGGCAGAAGGAGCGTTTCGTCTTGTGACGCCATGAGACGCCTGAGCCTTTCTATAACGGCCGCCGTGGACTGTAGTGGACTTAGAAGAGCCGACGGCGGC